>JBJEFP010000282.1:0-4922 GCA_051874195.1 Lysinibacillus sp.
TTAAAAAATATTGCCTTGTGGATAAAGTAATGTCTAGGATAAATCGCCAGCCCCTCGAGGTCGCTTCGGTTCCTTCCCACGTGTGCAAGCACACTCGTCAGGACCCTCCAGCGCTTTAGCGCTGTTGTTCTGCGCATGCCGTGCGATTCGCTGATAAAGGTTAGGAAAGCGCTGATAACCATCCGAAATGGGCTTATATCCCTGCGAATCACCCATATAAAACAGGCCGCCTCCAACAGGAAGTGGCCATTATTTTTATTGGAACTGGGATAAACGGGAGAAGAAATTCGTGACGAAATCCAAAAATACTTTTTCGGAGGCGGCGAGTTCCCGGTTTGTTGGTGAAATGACTCCTACAGTACGGCGGATGGTCGGTATGGCGATCGGCATCTTTACTGTAAAGCGGGGTGTTGAGTCGTACAAGGAACTTTCGGGAAGCAGTGTCACACCGATGCCTGCCGCTACAAGGCCCTTCAAGGCGTCCATGTCTTCCCCCTCGGAAGTGATCGCCGGGACAAAGCCGGCAGACCTGCATGCCTCTACAGCTACTTTATGCAGGATGTAGCCCTCTGGAAAGAGTACGAAGTTTTCACTTCGCAGATCGACTAGATTGATATGTTCATTTTTAGCGAGACGGTGGTTGGCAGGAAGCAGTGCATGGATATTTTCGCTGAAAAGAATCGTGGTATTGATTGCTTCGTCCTTTGGCGGAAGGGGACCTAAAAATGCCAGATTCAATTCCCGGTTTTTCACGGCATCAATCAGGAATTTATAAGTTCCCTGACGCAGATGGAAGGATACATCGGGATACTCTTTTTTGAAGGCGGAGATGACGGTCGGCAGCACGTAGCTTGCCAAGCTTGTCGGGAAACCGATTTTTATCGTTCCTTTTGCCGGATCCAGGTATTCCTCGACCTGCTTTGCTGCAAAGTCAATTGCCTTGAGCGCGGTAATTGTGTGCGTCAAAAAGATTTTACCAATCGGTGTAAGCTTGACATTGCGGCCGATTCTTTCGAAAAGCGGTGCTCCCAGTTCCTCCTCCAGGTTAGCGATTTGCCGGCTGATAGCTGACTGCGCTACGTGAAGATGCTCCGCCGCTTCGGAAATATGCTCGCGTTCTGCTACCTCAACAAAGTAGCGTAATTGGCGTAGTTCCAACGTTTTCACCCCATCTATCTAATTATTAGATTAATTTTATCCAAACTATATATTGTTTATATTATTTCGAAAACTTTAAAATGTAAATACGTAATTGAAAGATTTGGGGGGAATTTACATGACTTTTCATCAATATCCAAAAGCGCAGGGCCTTTATTCACCGGACTTCGAGCATGACGCATGCGGAATCGGGATGTATGCAAACTTTAAAGGACGGCCGTCACATGAAATCGTAAAGAACGGTCTGGAAATGTTATGTCGCCTGGAACACCGTGCAGGACGTGGGGGAGACGGTAAGACAGGCGATGGGGCAGGCATCATGGTACAAATCCCTGACGCATTTTTCAAGTTGAATTGTACGGAGCTAGACTTGCCGGAAAAAGGCGAATATGGAGTCGGGCAACTGTTCTTCACGGACAAGGAAGAAGAACGTCTGGCGATTGAAGCGAAAATGAACGAACTGATTGCAACGGAGGGCCAAACGTTGATTGGGTGGCGCTGGGTGCCGACGAACAAAAGGAATCTGAGCGACATTGCGAAATCATCTGCACCAGTCGTGCGCCAGGTGTTCATTCGCAAACACGCCGAGGACAGCTTGGCATTTGAAAGAAAGCTTTACTTGATCCGCAAGCAGGTGGAGCACTGGGCGGAAGCTAAAGGGTATGAATTCTACTGCCCGAGCCTGTCGAGTCAGACGATGGTGTTCAAAGGGCTGCTGTCGCCTGAAGAAGTGAGTGATTTCTATCAGGATTTACAGGATGAAAGCTTCGTATCGGCATTTGCGCTGGTACATTCCCGCTATTCGACGAACACATTCCCATCATGGAAGCGGGCGCATCCAAACCGCTATATCATCCATAACGGGGAGATCAATACACTGCGCGGCAACATCAACTGGATGCGTGCACGTGAGCAGCAGTTCGTATCGCAGGCATTTGGCGATGACCTGAAAAAGCTCCTGCCGATTATTGATACGACAGGATCTGACTCATCCATGCTCGATAACGCCTTCGAGTTTTTCGTATTGGCAGGACGAACACCGGCCCACGCAGCGATGATGCTCATTCCCGAGCCATGGACGGAGAATCCGCGCATCGACAAAGGGCGCCGGGCGTTCTATCAATACCATGCAAGCTTGATGGAGCCGTGGGATGGCCCGACAGCCATCTGCTTCACGGACGGTAAACAGATTGGTGCCATCCTTGACCGGAACGGGCTACGTCCAGGCCGTCTTTATGTGACGAAGGATGACCACGTCATTTTCTCCTCGGAAACAGGGGTAGTGGATGTACCGGAGGAAGACGTGGTATTGAAAGACCGCCTAAGCCCAGGCCGCATGCTGCTCATTGATCTTGAGCAGGGGAAAATCATTTCCGATGAAGAGCTGAAGGCGGAGATGGTGGCACAGGAACCTTACCAGCAGTGGCTGGAAGAGAACATGGTAAAGCTGGAGGCGGAGAAGGAAGAGGACGTTGCAGTTAACGACCTGACACTTCGTCAAAAAATCTACGGCTATACATTTGAAGATGTACAGAAATATATTGTTCCACTGGCGAAGGAAGGGAAAGATCCGCTTGGTTCCATGGGTAACGATACACCGCTTGCTGTGCTGTCGGACCGTCCGCAATCACTGTTCAATTACTTTAAACAATTGTTTGCGCAGGTGACGAATCCGCCGATTGACTCGATTCGCGAGCATGTCGTCACTTCTACGATGACGCTGCTCGGCAAGGAAGGGGACCTTCTTCATCCAAATGCAGAAAACGCACGGCGTATCATCCTTGATACACCGATTCTGACAAACGGCGAGTATAAACAGCTCCTTGAAAATAAAGAAGCGGATTTCCAAGCATCCGTCATTTCGCTCTCCTATACGGAAAGCATCGAGAAAGAGCTTGTCCGCATCCGCATGCAGGCTAAAAAGGCGATAGAGGCAGGAAAATCATTGCTGGTCCTTTGCGACAATGTGGAAGCTGCCACGACTCCTACCGTACCGGTGCTTCTTGCGGCAAGCAGCCTGCATCAGTATCTGGTGCGTGAAGGTCTCCGTACGAAGGCGAGCATCATCGTCAACAGCGGGGAGGCACGTGAAGTGCATCATTTTGCAGCCCTGATCGGCTTCGGGGTGGATGCCATCAATCCATATCTGGCCTATGCAACAATCAATGAAGCGATTGAAAAGGGCAACTTGAAGGTCGATTACCGGACGGCCGTGAAAAGGTTCCGTAAGGGCGCAGCGGAAGGTGTAGTAAAGGTCATGTCGAAAATGGGCATCTCCACTGTACAGTCTTACCGGGGTGCGCAGGTATTTGAGGCTGTAGGCATCAATAAGGAAGTAATCGAGGAGCACTTTACAGGTACCGCTTCCCAAATCGATGGCATTAACCTAGAGACGATCGGCGAAGAGGCAAAACGCCGCTATGAGGTTGCGATAAAGGCAATGCGTGCAGAGCTGGAGTCGGGTTCTGACTTCCAATGGCGTGCAGACGGTGAACATCATGCGTTCAACCCGAAGACGATCCATACATTGCAGTGGGCGACACGGAAAAATGACTACGGCCTATATCGCATGTATGCAGAGATGGCAAATGAAGAGCGCATCGGCTTCCTGCGTAATCTATTTGACTTCAAGAAGGCGGAGCGCAAACTTCCATTAGAGGAAGTGGAATCAGTGGATTCCATCGTCAAGCGCTTCAAGTCAGGGGCGATGTCGTTCGGTTCATTGTCGAAGGAGGCGCATGAAACACTGGCCATTGCGATGAACCGTCTAGGCGCCCGCTCCAATTCAGGCGAGGGCGGGGAAGATCCAGCCCGCTTTACACCTGATGCAAATGGAGACAATCGCCGCAGTGCCATCAAGCAGATTGCCTCGGGGCGCTTCGGCGTCAAATCGCACTATCTGGTCAATGCCGATGAGCTGCAGATCAAGATGGCGCAGGGGGCAAAGCCGGGGGAAGGCGGACAGCTGCCGGGCAATAAAGTATATCCATGGGTAGCGGAAGTGCGTGGCTCAACGCCGGGGGTAGGTTTGATTTCACCGCCGCCGCATCACGACATCTATTCAATCGAGGATATGGCTGAACTGATTCATGACTTGAAGAACGCCAACCGCTATGCGAGGATTTCCGTCAAGCTGGTCGCGAAGGCCGGTGTAGGGACGATTGCTGCAGGTGTAGCGAAAGGCGCGGCGGATGTAATTGTCATTTCGGGCTATGACGGCGGTACGGGGGCTTCCCCGAAGACTTCCATCAAGCATACGGGCCTTCCATGGGAACTTGGGCTTGCAGAAGCGCATCAGACATTGATGCTGAATGGCCTGCGTGACCGGGTCGTGCTAGAGACGGACGGGAAATTGATGACGGGGAAAGACGTGGTCATGGCGGCTCTTCTAGGGGCCGAGGAGTTTGGATTCGCGACAGCTCCATTAATCGTTTTAGGCTGTGTCATGATGCGTGCCTGTCACTTGGACACTTGTCCAGTAGGCGTGGCGACACAAAACCCGGAACTTCGCGCCAAATTCATGGGCAGTGCCGACCACGTAGTGAATTATATGCGCTTTGTAGCAGAAGAAATGCGTGAATATATGTCGATTCTTGGATTCCGTACGGTGGAAGAAATGGTCGGTCGTACCGACGTCCTGCAGATTTCGGACCGTACAAAGCAGCACTGGAAGGCGAGCCAGCTGGATTTGACGGCCCTTCTTCACCAGGTGCAGGGGGTACGCACGAAACAGCATGAACAAAACCATGGTATCGAAGAAAGCT
>JBJEFP010000283.1:0-4811 GCA_051874195.1 Lysinibacillus sp.
TAAACATGTACACGTCTTTAATACGATTAAGCATTCTGTCAGTAGTTGGTTTCATCATAAATGAACCACTCCTTCGATCTTAATTCTCATGGCAAAGACTAGCGGACGACAAGTTGCGTGTGGGTACACAAAGGCTTTAGATTTCTGCCTTGGACAACCCCTTTTCATATGAATTTTTTCAGAACAAATATTCTGATATCATTATTATATCGAAAAATCGTTGAAATATCTATATATAGTATGTAAATATTAAGAAAATTCGTTTGGCGGCACAAGACTACATATTCATATTTTACGGGATGGGGCGTGTAAATATGAGGGGATAAAGGTTGTAATTTCGCTGGATAGGAGTAAAATAGCCATATTAGTAAATGAGGTGTTTTGGAATGGAATGGTATACATTAGCGAAAAATCGTGAAGAAGAGCTGATAGCGGAGCTGCGCGAATTGCTGCAGATCGAGAGCATCCTCGATGAAGGGAAGGCGACTGCAGAGGCCCCGTTCGGACCTGGACCTCTGGCTGCGCTGCAGTTCATGCTGGAAAAGGGCAGGGAGCAGGGCATGTCGGTGGAGAATGTCGATAATATGGCCGGCCATATTGAAATGGGGCAGGGGGAGGAACTGCTCGGCATCCTGTGCCATGTCGATGTCGTGCCTGCCGGTGATCTGGCTACGTGGACGCATCCGCCATTTGAAGGGACGATTGTAGACGGGAAATTGTATGCGCGAGGAGCAATCGATGACAAGGGGCCGACAATGGCGGCGTGGCTTGCGATGAAGCTGGTGAAGGATGCAGGCGTCGAGTTGAACAAACGTGTACGATTGATTGTCGGTTCCGATGAGGAGAGTGGCTTCCGCTGTGTAGACCGCTATTTCGAAAAAGAGGAGATGCCGACAATCGGATTTGCCCCGGATGCGGATTTTCCGCTCATTAATGCAGAGAAAGGGATTGCCCACCTGGTCTTCAGCCAAAAAAAGAATGGCGGGGAAGAAAAAAAGCTACTTTCCTTTGAAGCTGGAAAACGCATCAATATGGTGCCTGAAACAGCGACGGCCATACTTGAGAGAGCATCTGATGAAATCGGTTTGAAATTTCAGAACTTTTTATTGGAAAATAACGCAGAAGGCACTTTAAATTTGGAAGGTAGCCGCTATATAATAACTGTTAAAGGAAAATCGGCACATGCGATGGAGCCTGAAAAGGGACGCAATGCAGCCGTGCTCCTTGCCAAGTTTTTAACGACGGAACTGGATGATGGGGCAGGTGCACAGTTTGCTCGGTTCGTCACGGATGTTTTTGACGGCGACCATACAGGAAAGGCGCTTGGATTCGATTATGCTGATGAAATGTCCGGTGAAACGACATTGAATCCAGGGCTTGTATCGTTTGGGGAAAAGGGAGGCGTCATTGAGGTGAGCATGCGCTACTCGGTGACGTATCCGTTTGAGGAGAAGATGACCACCGTACAGGAACGTATGGCGGCGACCCCGTTCACGATGGATGTGGCGGGCGACTCCAAGCCGCATTATGTGCCGGAGGACGACGAGCTTGTGCAGGCGCTGCTTTCCGTGTACCGGAAGCATACGAATGATTTTTCGAAAGTCTTATCGACAGGCGGCGGTACCTACGCTCGGGAAATGAAAAAGGGCGTAGCGTTCGGCATGCTGTATCCGGGAGAGCCGGATGTCGCACACCAGGCGGATGAATATGTTGTCGTGGAGAATTTAGTAAAAGCGGCTGCAATTTATGCGGAAGCGATTGTTACATTAGCTGGCAAATAAATTAGAAGAGAAAAGGATGAGTATAGGTGGGCTATAGTTTATGGAATGACCGCATCGTAGCGGATGAAGAGGTTGTAGTAGACAAAGAGGACCGCGGCTATCAGTTTGGCGACGGCGTTTATGAAGTTGTAAAAGTATACAATGGCCAGTTATTTACAATGGAAGAGCATGTAGAGCGCTTTTATGCGAGTGCAGAAAAAATCAAAATCACGATTCCTTATACGAAAGATAAATTATATACATTGCTTCACCAATTGGTGGAGGCGAACAAAATCGATACGGGGCATATCTATTTCCAAATTACACGTGGTGCCTGCCCACGCAACCACATCTTCCCGGGAGATGGTGTGCAGCCGGAATTAACAGGCAATGCAAAAGAAAACCCGCGTCCGGCGGCCAACCTTGAAAATGGTGTAAAAGCGACGTTTGCGGAGGATATCCGCTGGCTTCGCTGCGACATTAAATCACTTAATCTATTAGGTGCGGTGCTCGCAAAACAAGAGGCCCATGAAAAAGGCTGCTATGAAGCGATTCTGCACCGTGGCGAAACCGTAACGGAAGGCTCATCTTCGAACATTTACGGCGTGAAGGATGGCGTCCTTTATACGCATCCGGCCGACAATCTGATCCTGAACGGCATCACACGCCAGGTAATCCTGAAGTGTGCAGAGGAAATCGGCATGCCGGTGAAGGAAGAAGCGTTCACGAAGGAACAGCTGCTTGCAATGGATGAAGTCATCGTCTCTTCTACTACTTCCGAAGTGACACCAATCATCGACATCGACGGCCAGGTAATCGGCGGAGGCAATCCGGGCGAATGGACGCGCAAGCTTCAGGCGCAGTTCGATACAAAAATCCCACAACCAATCAATGCATAACAAATAGGGGGCGGCTCTACTGGCTGCCCCTATTTTTTTTGCAATCGAGGAGTAAAAGATAGTAAATTATATAATTGATTGTAGTTGATTCATATTATTTCCGTGCGGGCTTTGTCTTTCTCATGTACAATAAAGCTCAACAACAACTAGAAAAAAATGGAGAGTGTGTATATGGCTCAATTAGTGAAGCTGCAGGATTATATTTCACGCTATCAAATTGACCTGGCCCGTTATCCGACACAATTTGTACGATTGAAGAAGAATCAATGGCAACGTGTCAAGCATCAATGGGAGACGGGGGAAGAAATACAAAGATGGGAGCATATCGAGACGGAAGTAGTGGAAGAAACGATCGGCAAGCCCCGCTTTTCCTTTTTAAGAAGACTCCTTCCAAACCAGCGCCGTCAGGAAGCGGAGCAGGATGTTGAATCTGTGGACGTGTCGAATGAACTGGATGAAGACTATATCCAGGAAGAAGAGACGACGCTGCATTTTGAACCCAATATTGTCTACAATCCGCAAACGTTGGAGGAATTGAAGCGCATGTTCGCCGACCAGTTCTTCCATTTCCAATTAAAATGGGCCAGCTCTACAGTCCGGGAAAAATCGTATGTCGATCCAAAGTTCATGAGGGACTCCCTGCTGCGTACATTGCTACAAGGGCTGCCGGACAGCTATCTTGTATTCTATCTGCCGATTTTACGCATAAAAAAGGCGCCGATTGAACTCGACATCCTCATTTTGACACCGACTGACTGTTATATTGTAAAGGTGCTGGAAGAAGAAAACCTTGCTGTTTATGTAGGGAACGGCGAACGCTTTTGGACGAAAAAGGTAGGGAAGAACGAGAAGAAGACGCTCAGTCCTATGGTCGATCTGACGCGGACGGAATCGGTAGTGACACAGCTGTTCTTGCAGGAGGGCATCGAGATGCCGATACGGAAGGTGATTTTATCGCGCAACGGTTATATCGACTATCCCGGCTCCGTATATGGCGTGCAGTTTGTCGATAAACGCAAGTTCCCTGAATGGATGCAGCAGCTGAAGCGTTCCGTTTCCCCGATGAAGCATCTGCAGATTCGTGCAGCCCAGGCCATCTTGAAATCGACGGAGACGACCTCATTCAACCGTGACATCTGGAATGTGGAGGAATCAAAAGAAAAGTGAGACTGGTGTTCATCATTAACGAGTTTGCAGGCAATGGGAGAGGCAGGCGTGTGTGGCAGGAGATGAAGAATGGGCTGGCCGTGCCGTATGACATGCATGTAACCGGCTATCCTGGGCATGCGTACCGGCTGTCATGCGAGCTGGCTAGGCAGGCGGCGGAAGAACGGCGGTATATGTTGCTCATTGCCATAGGGGGCGACGGAACAATCCATGAAGTCGTCAACGGCTGTGCGCACAGTGAATACATCGTGCTGGGCAATATGCCGGCTGGGTCGGGCAATGATTTTGCACGTGGCTTCCAGGCGTTCCGTCACGTTTCGGAAATCGAGGCGTATATGCAAGATGCCTATACGAAGCGTGTAGATTTAGGGGAAGC
This sequence comes from Lysinibacillus sp., assembly GCA_051874195.1. GTDB lineage: Bacteria > Bacillota > Bacilli > Bacillales_A > Planococcaceae > Lysinibacillus_B. The sequence continues at coordinate 4,203 of JBJEFP010000283.1, forward strand.
TGTTTATACTGATCAGCAGTTCTTCATCAATAACTGCGGGGTGGGCTTTGATGCATTTGTTGGTTTGGAGGCGAACCGCTCGGAAATGAAGAAGCGGTTCAATCAGATAGGAAGCGGAAAGTTTGCCTATGTCTATTATGTCATCCTGGGGTTGGCGAGGTTCAAGCCGTTTTCCTTATCTGTCAGCTGTGATGAAAAAACGTATCTGTTTGATCGGGTGTGGTTCGCCACTGTCAGCAACCAGCCTTACTTCGGAGGCGGCATGAAAATTTCTCCTGAATCCTCTATAAATGATGGAAAGCTAGAAATAACAATCGTACATAGCCTATCCAGGATAAAATTCCTTTTTATGTTTATGAGTGTATTTTTCGGAGCCCATACAAGAATCAGGGGAGTCGAGCAGATGCGGGGAGAGTGCTTTGCGCTCAGCTATGACCGCCCTTTGCCGTGCCATGCAGATGGGGAGGATTTATACAACCGCAGTATGCAGCTGCATGTGAGGATACAAAAGGCGGCATTGAAAATAGCAAAAATAATATCATCCTGAAGCGAAATCGAGAGAATTACGCTATAATGGCGTATAGAATGTATTTTATAGAAATGAGGAAC
>JBJEFP010000284.1:0-4790 GCA_051874195.1 Lysinibacillus sp.
AAGGGGATTGCCTGCATGATCGGCAGCATGATGGAATCCTCCATTTCCGTGGCGGCTGCCGCTCAGGTTGCGGCGGCCCACCCGAATATCCGTTACTTCGATCTGGACGCACCGCTATGGCTGGCGGCCCCGCCGACGCATGTAAAGTATGTCGGGGAAACGGTTGAAATTAGTTAAACATGTAATCCTCTCTCAGGAGAAGCCGGGGAGCCATCCCACTACGAAGGGCGGCACCGGTTTATGAGAGGGGATTTTTTGCGTATAAAAGGGTAGAGAATATTGTGAATAAGGCTATTGGCTGGGGAGCCGTCTGTTTATCAATCGGATAGTTAATAAAAATACAGCAACTATTGACCTAAATAAAGTTCGGTTGTTGGTTCTTTTATATCGAATAATGTAAAAAGACAAAAATATATGATTTTCACGAAACTATAACGTGACGGTTTTCGTATAAGTTTTATATACTTTTTACAAGTAGGGGAATTAGAATTTTAAAAGGAAAATGATGGAGGTGAATCCCTCGGTATGAGGGAACATATTGGACTCGAGTATATTGAATATCATTTTATTAATCATCTTTTTAGGGCTGACGGCATTATTCGTAGCGGCAGAGTTTGCGGTTGTCAAAATCCGTAAATCAAGAATCGACCAGCTGATTGCGGAGGGCAATAAGAAGGCTGTCATTGCCAAGAAAGTAGTAAGTAATCTTGATTATTATTTATCAGCCTGTCAATTGGGTATTACCATTACAGCGATTGGGCTGGGGGCATTTACAAAGCCGTATGTCAAACAGTTGATGTATCCGGTGTTTGAATGGTTGAATACGCCGGATACGGTGATGAATGTATTGTCTTATGGTATCTCGCTTGCTATTGTAAGTTATTTGCACGTGGTGGTCGGGGAGATGGCGCCGAAGACGTTGGCAATCCAGTTCTCTGAAAAAATGACATTACTTTTGGCTCCGTCGCTTTACTATTTTGGTAAAGTCATGTATCCGTTCATTAAAGCGCTGAACGGTACATCTCGCTTTTTATTACGTACCATTGGCGTGAAGTCGGCCAGTGAAGACCAGGCCTATTCAGAAGAAGAATTGAAAATCATCATGACACAAAGCTTCCAGGGCGGGGAAATCGATAAGTACGAGCTGGAATACATGGAGAATGTCTTTTCGTTCGATGAGCATGTTGTAAAGGATGTCATGATTCCACGTACAGAAATCATTGCGATTGATCGGGATATGGAGACGAAGGAAATGATTTCGATTCTGGATGAGCATAAGTATACCCGTTATCCGGTTATGGAAGAAAATGATAAGGATAAAATCATCGGCTTTATCAACGCCAATAAGCTGCTGGGCCGCATTGTAACGAATCGCCAAACGAACTTGGCGGACTTTGTGCGCCCGATACCGTTTATCTTTGAACAAACGCCGATCCAAAATGCGTTGTTGAAAATGCAGGAAGAACGTGTGCATATCGCAGTCGTCATGGACGAATACGGAGGGACGGCCGGTATCTTGACGCTGGAGGATATTTTGGAGGAGATTGTCGGTGAAATCCGCGATGAATTTGACGATGATGAAGTGGATGAAATCCGCAAGACGGGTGAAAACGAATATACAATCAACGGCCGTGTGCTGCTGGAAGATTTGGAAGACCGCTTCGGCATCGAATTCGAGGACAGCGAAGAGATTGAGACAATCGGCGGTTGGGCCCTTCAGACAGGATTGGCCTTCGAATCGGAAGTGACGCAAGGGATGGAGTTGAAGCACGGCGATGATATATGGGTCATCGGTGAAGTGGAGAAATACCATGTGAAGGAAGTCATCTTTAAACAGCATGCTCTAAAACAATAACGGATACTTAATGGAGGTGAATCCCTTTTCGTAAGGGAATGTATTGGACGGAATAATTATAGTAAATTTAGCATTGGTCGCATTATTCATTTTGTTGACTGCGTTTTTTGTAGGGGCAGAGTTTGCGATTTTAAAAGTGCGTATGTCAAGGATTGACCAGCTGATCTCCGAAGGGAACAAGAAAGCGGTCATTGCCAAAAAAGTGACACAGAACCTCGACTACTACTTATCGGCCTGTCAGCTGGGCATCACCGTGACAGCGCTTGTCCTGGGGGCGCTTGGTGAGCCGACCGTCGCAAAAATGCTGGCACCGGTATTTGATTACCTGCATTTGGGTGAGGCACTGTCGACAGCCTTGTCGTATGCAATCGCCTTATCGGTTGTCACATTCTTACACGTAGTGCTTGGGGAATTGATGCCGAAGACATTGGCAATCCAGTATGCTGATAAAATGACGCTGCTGTTGGCACCGCCGCTTTATTGGTTCGGGCAAGTGTCGAGGCCCTTCATCGCTATTTTAAACGGTTCAGCGCAGCTTCTGCTAAAAGGATTCGGTGTGAAGCCGGCTGGGCATGATGAAGTGTATTCGGAAGAGGAACTGAAGATGATTGTGACGCAGAGTTATGAAGGCGGTCAAATCAACCAGACGGAGCTGGATTACTTGGAGAACATCTTTGCCTTTGATTCTCGTCAGCTGGAGAATATCATGATTCCCCGCTCGGAGATGGTCATGCTGGAAAAACAGCAAACGCTCGAGCAGATGGTCGCTGTCATCGAGGAATTCGGCTATACACGCTATCCGGTCATTGATAGTACGAAAAAGAAGAATGATGTGATTGGGGTCATCAATACGAAGGAGATGCTGACGGATATTGCAGCGGGCCGCGCAAATGACGGGACAGCCTTTATCCACGACATCCTGCGATTTAAATATACGACAGCCATTAAAGAGGTCTTCCTGAAAATGCAACAGACACGCAGGCACATGGCCGTTATAACGGATGGCAAGGGCGTCATCATCGGGCTTGTCACAATGGAAGATATCTTATCCGAAATCGTCGGGGAAATTTATGATGAAGATGATGGGGATATCGTCTTCACGACATGATGCTATTTTTAGTTGACGTCCTGTGTTGCTAGTAAAAAAGAGTGCATGTGAAAATGGATGGGAGTGAAGGGGCGGCTCCTGCGTGACCACTAGTATATCCGGTCCGAGGAAGCTTGGGGCGGGCCCGGAGAAAGTGCCCCCATAACAGATTGTAAATTTCTCTATGTAAAAAGGGAAAAATGGTATGAGGCGTCCTCTGCGAAAGCAAGGCTTCTTAGTAGCTAATAATCAAGAAAAGGGGAGCTGTTCAGAAAGTGCCTACTTTCTGGATAGCTTCTTTGCTTTTTGCCAGTGTTCCCTCTCTTTTTCTAGCAAAAAACCATTAAAAATAATAAAAAAGTGTAATAAAATTGAAACTATCACGTTCTGCTTTTCGTGATAATCATGTAAGGAAAATAATCAAAGGGTGAGAAGTGCTTGTTACATTATAAAATATATAGTCAACATCATGAAGAGTGGGTCGTTTTAGTGCACGGGGCTGGTGGCAGCTCGACTATTTGGTACAAGCAAATTCGCGCATATCGCAAGCATTTCAATGTGCTGGTGGTTGATCTGCGGGGGCATGGTGCCTGCGGAATCGAAAACAGCCCGACGAAGTATACAATCGATTTGGTTAGTCAGGATATTTTGGAAGTATTGGATCACCTGAAGATTGAGAAGGCGCATTTTGTGGGGATTTCGCTTGGGACGATGTTGATTCGCCAATTGGCTGAAACGAATCCGGAACGATTCCATACGATGCTGCTTGCAGGCGCGGTGATACGCATCACCCCAAGGCTGAAATTTTTGATTGGTGCGGCCAATCTGCTGAAAAAGATGGTACCGTTTATGTGGCTGTATAAATTTTTCGCATGGATTCTGATGCCGAAAAAAACCCACCAGTCTTCACGTCATCTGTTTATTCAAGAGGCCAAAAAAATCAAGCATAGAGAATTTTTACGCTGGTTGACGTTGACTGGCGGCATTGCAAAATACTTGGTGAAAATCAATGAAAAGGATACAAATATTCCATCGCTCTATATCATGGGAGATGAAGATTATGTATTTTTGGAGCCGGTGAAGCGATTGGTGGAGGAACAACCATCAAGTAAACTAGTCATTTTAAAAAATAGCGGTCATGTCTGTAATGTGGACCAGGCAGCACAGTTTAATGAAGTGTCGCTGCGGTTCCTGTCAACCAGATTGGCATAATAGGTGGGAAAGGGCTGTCCGGAAAGTCATTGACAATGGCTGTTCCAGGACAGCTTTTTTGATGCGATTTTAGTTGTAAAAGAAACTAAAATCGCCAAAATAATCGATTTAAAACGCGCGGCTTTTAACTAGCGTTGGAAGAAACTAGTTAAATTTATGCAAAGGAAGGCGACAAAAACAGCGGCTTTTCATGAAAAAGTGAAGGATTACTGCTGAGCATGATGAGAAACAGTTCGCTTTTTTTCATGGAGTCTGCAGAAGAAATGCCCGCTTCGTAAAGGAGGCCGCCCCGTCCCTTCTCGAATTGTGCAAAACAGCGAAATTCATATACGACATAATTTACGATAAGTGCCATATATAGTTCAATCCTCCTTGTTTGCACTTATTTTTATTTAAGTTGTATATCAAAATCGTTAAATGACAGATGTCGTTGGATCAGACGAGGGACGAAAGTTTTCAAGATGTTGATACAGAGCGGCTGGAGCGGTTTTGCTTGAACGTTCTACAAGTTTTTTATTTGGGCCATATCCTTCGACAAGATACCCTTTTTGTCCATTTCCCTGTATACTTTTCAACAGGACACTACAAAAAACGAGGGATTTGATTTGATGCTGCGGCAAATTCTTTTACATATTT
>JBJEFP010000285.1:0-4766 GCA_051874195.1 Lysinibacillus sp.
AAATCCAACGTGGTCAAGTATTGGCTAAACCAGGCTCAATCACTCCACACACTAACTTCAAAGCAGAAGTTTACGTTCTTTCAAAAGAAGAGGGTGGACGTCACACTCCATTCTTCTCTAACTACCGTCCTCAGTTCTACTTCCGTACAACTGACGTAACAGGTATCTGCATGCTGCCAGAAGGCGTTGAAATGGTAATGCCTGGCGACAACATCGAAATGACTGTAGAACTAATCGCTCCAATCGCTCTTGAAGAAGGTACTAAATTCTCTATCCGTGAGGGTGGCCGTACTGTAGGCGCTGGCGTTGTAGCTTCTATCCAAAAATAATTTTAGCTGATGCTAATTTTTCAAAAACCTTGAGGGGACGCTCTCAAGGTTTTTTTGCATTCCTATGGTCGAAATTTACAATAAAAGGCTATTTATAGTATGCTTGTTGGGAGGGGGCAAAAGAGATGAAAGTGTTATTGATAGAAGATGATCCATCAATTTTTGAACAGATCAAGCAACGTTTTGCCCAATGGTCGATTGAGGTGGTGGCGCCTGGCAATTTCCAAAAGGTGATGGATGACTTTCTAAAGGAGCAGCCGCAGCTGGTCATCATTGATATCCAGCTACCTGCCTTTGATGGATTCCATTGGTGTCGTGAAATACGGGCAGTCTCAAAGGTGCCGATTCTTTTCCTGTCCTCACGCGACCACCCGATGGATATGGTGATGGCGATGCAGATGGGGGCGGACGATTTTGTGCAGAAGCCGTTCCATATGGATGTACTGATTGCGAAGGTGCAGGCACTACTTCGGCGTACATATGATTATAAAGAGCAGCCTATTGAAACCCTTCGATGGAACGGAGCTCTCCTGGATTATGACCGGGCACTTGTTACCTATAATGAGGAACAAATTGAATTGACCAAAAATGAATTATTTATATTGAAGATTCTTGTAAAGGCAAGTAATCAAATCGTTTCACGTGATGAGCTGATGCGCAAACTTTGGGATGATGAACGGTTTGTAAATGATAATACCCTAACGGTCAACGTCAACCGGCTACGGCAACGGCTAGCGGAAATCGGCATGGAGGATGTCATTATCACGAAAAAGGGCCTCGGCTATATGGCGGTGGAGAAATGATGGGCTGGTTATTCTTGAAGGAGCATGCCGTGTGGATCGGCTTCTTTTTTCTCTCCCTTATCTGGTCGAATGTAGTATTTGCACTGGATGCCGGGTTTTCGGGCGTTTCCATTGTTTACTTTAATGTCATTCAGTTTGTCCTTTTACTCGTGTTTTTAGGGTGGCGCTTTGTCGTCGACCGAAAGGCCATCCGCACATTATTGGATAGTGAAGGAATGGAGGATATAGTACCGCTCAGCCTGACAGCCGTCCAGCGCCTCTATATGGAACGCTTCCTGGAGGAGCTGGAAAGCAAGGCACGAATGATTAGCAGGCTGAGCATCCAAAGGCAGGAGGAATCCGATGAGCTGCTCGCATGGGTACATGAAATGAAGGCGCCTCTCACGGCGATGAAATTGATGATTGAGCAGATAGAGGAGGCGAAACTGCGCTCGAAGCTGGAGCAGGAATGGCTTCGCATCTATCTGCTGCTCGATCGGCAACTCCATCAGACACGGCTTCTGACAATCGAGCAGGACAACCGGTTGGAACAGGTGAGGCTCCGGGAGGTTGTATACAAAGAGATTCGGGATTTCCAACCGTGGTGCATGGAGAAAGGCATCGGCTTTGAGGTGGATGAGCTAGACCAGGTGATTAAGACAGATGCGAAATGGCTTGGATTCATCGTGCGGCAGGTGCTATCGAATGCCATCAAGTACAGTCCTGTTGATGAGATGATTCATATAACGGCCCATATAGATGACAGTGGCCATCCAGTCCTTCAAATACGGGATGGCGGGCCAGGCATCAAGGCGGAAGATCTGCCGCGGATATTCAAGAAATCCTATACGGGGACGGTTGGAAGGGAATCAACGGCAGCCACGGGGATGGGCCTATACTTGGCAAAAAGTGCAGCAACGAAATTGGGCATCAGCCTGAAGGTGGATTCCGAAGTGGGAAAGGGAACAACCGTTACAGTTCGATTCCCTGTTGAAAACGCATATGACCAATCCTACGGTATGTGACGAAATTGTCATGTACCGTTTGCTTTTGTCATGTAAAACGCACGAAAAAGGGCGGAACTCCTTGTAGAATGAAGAGACAAGGTATAGAGAGGGGTTTTCAGGTGAGTATTTTAACGGCACGAAAAGTGCGTAAAGTATACGGAAAGAAGGCGGCAGCCCAAGAAGTACTAAAAGGCATTGATCTGGATGTGGAAAAGGGGGAGTTCGTAGGCATCATGGGGGCATCAGGCTCGGGTAAGACGACGCTGCTGAATGTCCTCTGTTCCATTGATCAGGTGACGGAAGGGATTGTAGAGATCAATGGCCGGCACCTTCAGGGAATGAAGGAGCGGGAGCTGGCGAATTTCCGGCGAGATCAGCTTGGCTTTATTTTTCAGGAGTACAACCTGCTTGATACATTGACGGTAAAGGAAAATATCCTGCTGCCGTTATCGATCAAGAAAATCCCAAAGGCAGCTGCGGAGGCAAGGTTCCGAGAGCTTGTGCGCATTTTGGACATCGAGGAAATTGTAAACAAGTATCCGAATGAGATTTCGGGAGGGCAGAAGCAACGTACCTCCGCTGCGCGGGCATTAATTACAAAGCCTTCCATCGTCTTTGCCGATGAGCCGACAGGGGCGTTGGATTCGAAGGCTGCAACAGCGCTGTTGAAGAACCTGGAGGACATCAACCGCCAGCAACAGGTGACAATTATGATGGTGACACATGATGCAGTGGCGGCAAGCTTCTGCTCACGAGTACTGTTCTTGAAGGACGGGGCGGTGTATACGGAGCTGTATAGGGGAGATAAATCCCGCAATGAATTCTTTCAGCAAATCTTAAGTACGCAAAGTGTGCTGGGTGGTGACGGCTATGAGTCTTAGCCAGTTAGTCTTCCGAAGCATGCTGAAAAATATGAAGCAGTACTTTTTGTATTTCTTCGCCCTTATTTTCAGTGTGACACTCTATTTTTCATTCGTTACCCTACAGTATAATGAGGCGGTAATCGAAAAGACTTCTGATGGTGGTACCGCTGCTGCGGGCTTTGAGGCAGCCACTTATATGCTGTACTTCATCGTACTGTTCTTTGTCCTATACGCCAATCATTTATTTATCAAGCGCCGCAGCAAAGAAATTGGCATGTATCAGCTGATCGGCATGACAAAGGGGCTGATCTTCCGCCTGATTGCACTTGAAAATGTCGTGTTATTTGCAGGCGCGGTATTGAGCGGAATGGTATTTGGTTTTTTAAGCTCCAGGTTATTTGCGATGATCCTGCTGAAGCTGCTGGAGCAAAACGTCGTTGTAGAAATGACGTTCAGCAAGGAGGCTGTAATCAAAACAGCCGTTGTATTTATCATTTTACTCATAATCATTCTTATTCAAATGGCTTGGATGATCAGACGCGTCACGCTCCTTGATCTATTTACTGCTTCTAAGCAGGCGGACGAGCGTGTGAAGCGCTTCAGTCCTGTCAAGATGGTCATCGGGGCGATAGGCATTGGGCTGATTGTGTACGGCTATTATGCATCGACGAAATTGTTTGATATAAATGCCGCTTCGAATTTATTTTTAAACATGATCATCATTTTAGCGACAACAATCGGCGGTACGTTCCTCTTCTTCCGTTTTTCCGTGTCGTTTGTCATGAATTTGCTTCGTTTAAAGAAAAATGGACATTTAACTCTAGTCGATGTGCTGGCGGTCACACCAATCATGCACCGGATGAAGGGGAATGCAAAATCGCTGACGCTTATTACGGTACTGACAGCAGTATCGCTTGCGATTACGACACTTTCTTATATCGCCTATTACTCAACGGATGCCGCTGTCAGACAGGAAGTACCTGCGGACTATATACTCACGGATCCCAGAATGGATACGTTTTTGACGGCGTTGGAGAAGGAAAGTATTGAATATGAGATGGATTTTTACAATGTTTCTTATATAGAGGTGCCGATGAAGGAAGTAGCGGCCATTCCTGCAGCAAATAATGTCTATACAAAAATGGCCATTATTCCGTTAAGCGATTATCGACAGATTGATGAAGCCGCTACATTGCAGGAAAATGAGGTGATCATGGAAAGCCATTATGGCTATCTAGCTGAAATGTTTCCCATAGAAGCAGGAAAAGAGCTTACAGTACGACTGGGGGCACAAGAAGAGCAAGCAACAGAGAAGGTGATGATTAAAGAAGTAAGGGATGAGCCGATCCTGGGCTGGGCCACAACGGGTGGCGGCGGTTCCATCCTTGTCGTAAGCGATGAGAAGTTTGAGCAGTATAAACAATACGACACCATTTCTTCTACGGACTTTCAAAAGTCCATCTTCTTAGAAAGTACACAAGATGTTGGGCGTGCAGAACAACTTTATGAAGAATACGGGCAGGAAACAATAGACGGTACTACCGAGTACTTTGCCGGCCCTACCCAAGAAGAGACTCGCAAGGATTACTTAGGAATGCTCGGTGTAACCATTTTCACGACCGCCTTTTTAGGGCTTGCATTCTTACTGGCGACTTGTAGCATCCTGTATTTCAAACAGACAGCGGAAGCGGATGAGCAGAAGGATTCGTTTACAATCATGCGTAAAATCGGCTTCTCCGAGCAGGAATTGATGCGCGGCATCTATGCCAAACAGCTCTTCAACTT
>JBJEFP010000286.1:0-4714 GCA_051874195.1 Lysinibacillus sp.
AAAGACGGATGAATATACGCAATCTGAATACACAGAATGGATGGGTGAAAACAAGTAGCATATTCAAAGAGAAAGCTTTGTTCGCTCATTTTCGATAGTCAAGCTGAACAAGGCTTTTAACTGATTAAACAAGCCATCAACAAGGCATGGTCATGATTATTTTCCACTATTATTAGATTTCGAATTGCCGAGAAAATGACAAGTTCAGCGATTTTTTTCTAGTAGATTTCTAGCGTACAAGCATAAAGCTCCCTCCGTCCGCATATAAAATACTATCCCCATTCCCCATTTTCGAGAGGGAATGTAATCAGGAGGGCCTCATCTGTTTCCCTATGCAGATGAGGCTTTTTCATTTCAAGACACTCTCATTTCCCGGTAGTATTCCCATTGCAGTTTCTTAACAAGAACAGCTCTCTATTTCAAAGGGCTTACATTTTGGTTTCAAAGTAAGTTTTTAATGGTATAGGTGCTTAGAGGTATCTATAATTATAGAAAACTACTATGAGAGAAAGGTGAAGACATCTTGAAGATTAACAAACTGGTCCTTTCCTGCTGCCTCGTACTGGCGGCTTGCATCGCTCCGCTGAAGGCGGATGCAGCAACATTCAGAGACGTTCCCGCTGACAATAGCCACTACGCCTCCATTGAAAACCTAGCCTCAAAGGATATCCTGTCCGGCTACAGTGACGGTACTTTCCGTCCAAACAACTATGTGACACGTGCACAGGCTGCGAAAATCATCGCAAAATCGCTGAACCTTACTTCCAACAATACAAATCGTCAGCAGTTTAGAGATGTACCGAAAAACTCGGAATACTTCGATGCCATTCAGGCGTTGAGTGAGCGCAAAATCATAGGCGGCTATTCTTCGGACAATACGTTCCGTCCTGCTGAATGGCTGACACGTGCGCAGATGGCCAAAATTTTGACGCGTGCCTTCTCCCTGGAACAAGCACAAACGATTACGTATCCATTCCGCGACATTCCGAATGACTCCAGCTTCAAATATGACATTCAGTCAATCTATGATGAAGGTGTCACAAACGGTACTTCAGCTACTACCTTCTCACCGAACAAACCTGTTACACGGGGGCAGATGGCAAGCTTTGTCGTACGTGCACATGAAGGTGTGAGAGCGCCCGAAAGAACGGCGAACGGTACTTACGCTGAAAAGGTGGTAGCATTGACGAACCAAGCACGTGTAGAAAACGGTCTCGAACCACTTGCAATGAGCACATCCCTTATGCAATCCGCTCAATTCAAAACAGAGGATATGGTAGCTACAGGTATTTTGAGCCATGACAGCCCTAACTATGGCGGCATGCAAAACATCTTTAACCGCTTTAACATCTCCTATAGCTATGCAGGTGAAAATATTGCGTTGGGACAACGCTCTCCTGAGGAGGTCGTCAATGCATGGATGAACTCAAAAGGACATCGTGAGAATATCCTAAACAGCAACTACACACATATCGGTGTCGGGTACTCCAGTAACGGCAACTACTGGACGCAGCACTTCATCCGTACACGATAACCATCTATACAAAAAAGCCATTCCGATAGCGGGATGGCTTTTTTGTTGTTGATTAAATTGAAATATATGGAATATATGAAGTATCATTTAATCAGTAGTGTTTTCTTTTAAAAGGGAGAGAGTGATGAGTATGCAATCATTGAATCACATTGCCATCAGGGAAGGTCAGATAAAGGATGCAGAAGACATGCTGAGAATTCAGAAGGAAGTGATCGAGGAGAAGGACTTCCTGCTTACAGATTCAGCAGAATTCAATAAAACGGCAGATGATCAAAAGCATTGGATCAGGTGCATTCTGCAAAATGAAAGAGAGAAACTCCTTATAGCGGAAGTGGAAGGCAAAATGGCCGGATGGCTGGTTTTCCAATCGCCGAACCGCCTTCGTTTGAATCACACGGGTTCATTCGGCATGATGGTGCAGAAAGAATACCGCAACATGCACATTGGGCGGAAACTGCTCGAAGCCCTGCTCATCTGGGCGGAAAATCATGAAGAAATCGAAAAGGTGAGCCTTGGTGTCCTGTCAATAAATGAACGGGCTATCCATTTATACCGGTCACTCGGCTTTTTAGAAGAAGGGCGCAAGGTGGATGAAGTGAAAATCGGGAATCGATATGTAGATGATATCCTGATGTACAAGCGTGTAAAAAAGGGATAACAACAGGAACAAGCCGCCTCTCATTGCAATGCGGCTTGTTCTTCTTAAGAAAGGAGCTGGCTATGCGGATGTAGCGTAGAGGTCACAAATGCTTGAAAGGCTGCCTCCTCTTCCAAAAATGGGAAGTGGTTGCTTTTTTCAAAAATCGTTAGCTGTGCATTCGGCAGCAGCTCTGCGATTTCGATACCGAACTGTACGGGGCATTGGGCATCATGGCGACCTGCATAGATGAAGCAAGGCAAATGGACATTCTTCAATTCATTTCTTACATCATAATCCTTGTACTCCACCTTTCTGAAAAAGTCCAGACGCTCTCCGATTGTACGGCCGCTGTTCGGCTTCTTCAGCGCCTCCTTCAATTTCTCCTCCGAATGGTAGGACATCAATGACCATTCATAACTGAGGGCTTGTCTTACTTCCACTGGAGTTGCGGAATCATTCAATGCATCCATGATTTCCGTAATACGTGTAAAGTTTTTATTTTTATGATGATACATGCAGTCAGGGTGTGCGGCATATTCATAGCTTGCCGCCGCTCCGCCTGCAATCAGTTTACTAAGGGACTGTGGCGCTATTGTGGCGTATGTTAAGCCAAGCATCCCACCTGTTGAATGACCAGCAAATGCCCACTTCTGAAAGCCCAGGCTTTCACGAATCGCCTCCAAATCTGCGACTGTATAATCCATTCGATACTCCTGTGGGTCACTTGCCTTTACAGACCGACCGGCACCTCGGAGATTAATCAGAAATACTTTGTAGTATGGGGTGAATGGATGAGCGAGCGCATTTCCTCGCTCGTCGAATTCGCTATACAAGTGTGTAACTGCCAGTGGCTCCCCTTCCCCACATTCGAATACTTCAAAGGCCCCTCGTTCTGTTTCTACGATTATTTGTTTCCACATACGTTTCCCTCCTGATTTCAGCTCGATTAGCCACTTAAATATCTGAATAGCGATATTCCTGTATGGATGGCAAGCGCCAGAATGCCGATTGACATGAAAACGATAACAGCTATGCTGCTGACCCGTATATATTTCAATTGCAGTTCGGAGAGTTCCGGTACTTCCTTATACCGCCATTTATCCATGAAGAAGAAAGCCTCCTCCGGCTCATATAGGGACCAGATACAATATCCGTACACCGGGATTGATAAGACGATAACGATGAATAGCATGTCGAACACACCTTCCTAAAAATACCATTATTTCATTTACGCATGAACCAATCAAAGGTTTCACTTTCCAAATATTATAATCCTCAACAGCAAAAAACTGTGCCACCGGTAATAACCGATCTTGCACAGTCTTTTCTTCTAAATATGATATTCGATATCTTCCTCGACAAAATCCCATTTGTATGGCGTTTCCTGGTAAACGTAGTAGTTCAGCCAATTGTAGAACAGCAGATGGGAATGGGCACGCCATGTATTCTTTGGCTCCTTCAACGGGTCATTGTCCGGGAAATAATTTACAGGAAGCTCTACGTTGTCGCCCTTTGCCACGTCCCTTACATATTCATCTTTTAGAGTGGTTGCATCGTACTCAAGATGGCCGGTTATCATGATGTGCTTGTTGTCCTTCGACTGAACGATGAACACACCTGCATCATCTGAGTAGCTGAGCAGCTTCAGTTCCGGATGGTTGCGGACCTCTTCGATGGAGACGGATGTATGACGCGAGTGTGGTGCCACATATTCATCACTGAAACCGCGAACCAGGTCAACCGTTAAATCAGTGATGACATGGGAATAAACGCCCGAGCATTTTTTCGGAAGCTCGTATTTGCCGATGCCATAATGATAATAGAGTGCAGCCTGTGCCCCCCAGCAGATGTTCATAATGGAAGTGACGTTTTTCTTCGCCCAATCCATAATCGTCGTGATTTCCTTCCAGTAGAGTACCTCCTCGAATTCCATCCGTTCAACGGGTGCACCTGTGATGATCATACCGTCATAGCGGCGGTGCTTGACTTCATCAAAGGTTTTATAGAATAGCTGTAAATGTGATTTTGATACATTTTTTGATTCATAGGTTGCTGTATTTAAGAAGGTGACATTCACTTGCAGCGGTGTATTCCCGAGTAAACGCAGCAGCTGCAATTCCGTCTTCTCTTTTTCAGGCATTAAATTGCAGACAAGTATGCTCAGCGGGCGGATTTGCTGCGTGCGCGCACGGTCCTCCTCCATGACGAAAATCTTTTCTTCTCGTAGTAAATCTCCAGCTGGCAGTCTTTTCGGTATATTGATTGGCATTCTCATGTCCCCCATTTCTATCTCTAATCAGAAAAAAACCCCTCATTCCAGCATAAGAATGAGAGGTTTTTAGTCGCTCGCTCTTATCTTTCAAGGATAACCCTTGCTGGAAGTAGCACCTTTCTAGTTGTACTAGAGGTTGCTGAAGCTGTCTTCGGGCCATGTCCCTCGAGCTTCTCTTGATAAGATGATTAAATTAGATAAATCGTAACATAACGTTTTGAATTTTTCAATAATTCTTGCAAAAATAATAATTGTTTGTAAATTGCAT
>JBJEFP010000287.1:0-4663 GCA_051874195.1 Lysinibacillus sp.
TAGCAATACAGGCAGCGGTTCGCCTCTTCGATTGCTTCATAGTTCGTGAGTGCCGGCTCCATCTCCGTAAAGTTGGCCTTCAATTTTTCTGCAATCATTGCATCATGGATCATACCCATCCTTTCTTCCTCCCTTTCTCCAGTTCTTGCTTTCTCCCTTTCTTGCTATCTCTCTATCTAGTTAAGTGCTGGTTCCACCACAGTCTGGGATGCAGGCTTGCGCTTTAGATACTGCCCGTTGCCGAGCGTTCCCACGAATGCCTTATCCTTGACTACGTATTCTCCACGTACAAGAACCGTTTGCACCTCTCCTGTCACTTCCCATCCCTCATATGGGTTGTAGTCCACGTTCATATGATGTGTTTCCGCTGAAATGACCCGCTTCACCGCCGGATCGAACAGCACGATGTCGGCATCCGAACCGATGGCGATCGTCCCTTTTTTCGGGAACAGACCGAATGTCTTTGCAGCGCTTGTTGAAATCATGTCGACAAATTCATTGATTGTAATACGTCTCTTTGCCACTCCTTCTGAATACAGGATGCCGAAGCGGTCTTCGATGAACGGCCCGCCGTTCGGGATTTTCGAGAAGTCGTTCAGTCCAAGCTGCTTTTTTCCATTGAAGCTGAACGAACATTGGTCTGAGCCGATTGTCTGCAGCTGCTTCGCCTTCAGCGCACTCCACAGTACCTCTTGATGTTCCACCGGTCGGAGCGGCGGGGACCAGACATATTTCGCCCCTTCAAATCCAGGCTGCGCCAGCATCGATTCATCCAGCGTCAAGTATGGTGGGCACGTCTCGCCAAGCACGTCGTAGCCCTTCTCCCTTGCCTTGATGATTTCATCGACCGCCTCCTTGCATGTCACATGCACGACATACAGCTTCGCCCCTGCCAGATGCGCAAGCTCAATGGCTCTTTTTGTCGCTTCCCCCTCCAGGACGGATGGGCGAGTACGCGCATGATAGATTGGCGCAGTATTGCCGTTCGCCAATGCCTCCTCCACCAACTCATCGATGACCGAGCCATTTTCACAATGCACCATGACGACCGTATCCGTTGCATTTCCGATTTTGAATGCCTTGAAGAGGGTGCGGTCGGATGATTGGAATTCCCGAGCGTAGGCCATGAACACCTTCATGGATGTAATGCCCTCCTGCTCCAAAATGACAGGCAGCTCCTTTTCCGTCTCCGGCGTGAAGTCCGTGATCATCAAATGGAAGCCATAGTCGATGACCGCCTTGCCTTTTGCCTTTGCATGCCATTTCTCCACCGCATCGGACAGCTTGCTTTCACCGGCGGACAGACAGAAGTCAAGGATGGTCGTCGTACCGCCAAAGGCTGCTGCAATCGTCCCGGTTTCCCAGTCATCATCCGTCACCGTGTTATTAAATGGCATATCCAGATGGGTATGCGGATCGATTCCGCCAGGCATTACATATTTGCCTGTTGCATCGATGATTTCGGCATCCTCCTTCAGATTTTTGCCGATTTTTGTAATGACCCCATCCTCGATTAGTACATCTGCCTCGTAAACATCCGTTGCCGTCGCAATCTTACCGCCTTTTATCACCTTTTTCATGAACATCCTCCACCCTTCTATTCAGTAGTCACCGGTTGTTGTAAACTTTGTTTCGCCTGTAGCATGAGAACGGACTCCAATAGCACGTCAGCTCCTTTTGCACATGCTTCATAGCTTGTTTCTTCTTCCTCGCAATGACTCTTGCCGCCTGCACTTGGCACAAAAATCATCACAGCCGGCACGATTGATGCAATGAACTGTGCATCATGCCCCGCCCCGCTGTAAATCCGGCGGGAAGAGTATCCAAAACGCTCACAGGCCGCCTCTACTTCATCGCAAATGTCGGGAGTGAAATGTACCGTATCGCGGCTCCATAACTTGGTTGCCTGTACTGTGCATCCTCCGTCTTCCTCTTGAAGGCCAAGTAAGATACTCTCCACCTGCTCCATTACCTTTGGATCCTCGTGGCGTGAGTCGATAGTAAAGACAACTTCATTCGGAATGACGGTAGGGATGTTCGGTGTTGCATTCATCCGTCCAAATGTATAGACAAGCGTTTCATCCACATCACCAAGCTCCTTGTCCAGATAACTGATCAACTTGGCAGTAAGAAGCATCGGATCTTTACGCATTGTCATAGGTGTCGTCCCGGCATGATTGGATTCCCCGCTGATACGGATTTCATAGCAAACCATCCCCATCACGCCCTCTACTACACCGATTTCAATCCCTTCCGCCTCAAGAACTGGTCCCTGTTCTATATGCAGTTCGAGATAGGCATACGCCTCCTTCAGGCGATTTTCCACTTCGCCCTCGTATCCGCTCTTTGAAAGTGCTTCCGCGAATGTTACTCCCTCCCTGTCGGTAGACCGTAGCATTATTTCCTTCTCAAACTTCCCAGTAATGACACCCGAGCTCATCATGGCGGGTTCGAAGCGAGCCCCTTCTTCATTTGTAAAATTCACAATCATCAATGGGGCATCCAGTTCAATGTCGTTGTCAACAATCGTTCTTACTGCTTCCAGTGCGGTGAGGACACCAAGGACGCCATCAAACCGTCCGCCTTTCACAACGGAATCCAAATGGGAGCCCATGACGATGGGGGGCAGGTCATGCTTGCCGGGAAGCACAGCATACATATTCGCCATGTCATCCACCTTCACTTCCATTCCCAGCGCTTCGCAACATTCCGTGAAATATTGTCTTGCGGCTAAATCCTCCTCAGATAGGGAAAGTCTTGTCACACCACCATTTTCCGTAGCTCCAAATCGACCGAAATGTTCGATTGTTTGCTGCAGACGAATCTGATTGCATTTATACATCCCTTGCACTCCCCTTCTAACATGTTGTCTTGTAGTAAATTGCTTAAAACAATTATAAATATTGGAATATTTCGAGTAAATGTTCGAATAATCAAAATTTTTTGTGCATTCGCCCAAGCATAATGGTATATTTTATTACATAAAAGAAGGGAGATGAGTCTATGTCTACTATTTCACATATGATACAGTCCTCACTTTTTCCACAATTGCGGTTGATAGCGGGCGAGAACGGCTTCCATCGCAAGATCAGCGGCATCAATATCGTCGAGAAGGAAGAGCTGACCATGTTCTGCAGGCCGAATGAACTTGTTGTTACGACGGGTGTCTACATCGCAAATGATAAAGGCTTCCTCGAGCAACTTGTAAAGGTAGCCTATGAGAAGCGCACAGCCGGCTTCATCATCAATACGGGGCCCTATATCCCGGATGTGCCTGCCAGCCTCATCCGTTTTGCGGACGAACATGAGTATCCCCTGTTCCAAATGGATTGGAAGCATCGTGTCACGGACCTATTGAAAACAACCTTCCAATTCATCACCGCCAACCAGCAGGAACGTTCCAGCGAAGAACAGGTCATGAGCCAGCTCCTTTTCAACCATCAGCAGCACGAATCGCATCTGATGGAGATGTTAGAGCGGCTCGACTTCCCAAAGAATACAGAATACGGCATCATCGTCTGTGCACTCCGAGACGACTCCATCAATATCCAACGCTACAATACCATGATTCTAATGGCGTTCCAGCAACGCTATGAACAGTTCATCCATTTTCAATACCGCAACCAGCTTATTTACCTGATTGACCGTACAAGAGTAAAAACTACTACCATCCCCTTCTCCACTACAGTGGAAGGCATCTACCAGAAGGTTGAAGAGAAATACGGCGAACTCGGACTCTCCATCGGAATGGGGGGATTTTATTCAGCCCCTGGGAAAATCCATAAGAGCTACGAGGAGGCCCTCACTGTCGTCCGGCTTGCCCAGCTCCATAACAATCGCTATTTGTACAAGTATAAGGATATGGGTGCCTATCAAATCATCATGAATGTCGACAATCAAAAAGTAATCGAGCAATTCCGACAGAATATGCTTGGCCGGCTCTATCAATACGATGAACTGCACGATACAGATTTCGTTTCATTTTTGCGCATTTTTTTGGAGGAGAACGGCAGCGCCAATAAAATCAGCCAGCGTGTCTTCGTTCATCGAAACACCGTCCTATATAAAGTCAATAAAATCGAGATGCTGCTCGATATGGACCTCAGCAACACATTCACAAAAACCAACCTCTACCTTTCCTTTTTGATAGAAGATATTCTGAAACACGGTGTATGATGTATAACTATACAAAATATTTTCAAGTGAAGATTCATTGTTTTGAAGTTTCAACATTGCCATAATGTTTATAAAGCAACCTTAAGGAGTGTTGTGTGGGACAACTTATGAGACCGTGATGGATTATTACCCGAAGAAGATCAGTATAGTATGGCAACAGTCATACGATGTGTAACCAGCTTGGTTGATCCCCAATACAAGCCTACTAGAATGAGTTGGTGCTTCACTTTGTAGGTGAAGAAATCAGTATCGTAACAGAAGGGCAACTTTTCTTGAGCATAGACAACGAAACAGTCGCCATTATGCCTGTTTTTGGTGGAGTCGTTTTATTCGCATGCAGCCGGTACCTCCCTCTCAAGCTATAAAAACACAAAATCCCCCCATTGCCTGTAGTTCTGGCAATGGCAGGGGATTTTGATTCGTTATACGACAAAAAAAGCATGAATCCGACATCACGTTGGATTCATGCCTCCGCCCTCCTACGAGG
>JBJEFP010000288.1:0-4652 GCA_051874195.1 Lysinibacillus sp.
AATTGCGAAAGAAGGCTTCATTCAAGCCTTCCAGCGTACTCCCTCCAAGTTTGACGACCATCTTACGAGCGGTATGATGCGTTGATTTGGACATAGTCATATGTTAAATCACACCCCCATGCTAAGCCGTGTCCTTCTCCTACACCAAGTGACACGTGAATCTTTACTTCCTGCTGTTTCAGAATGTCAATCAGCTGCTCCTCCGAGAATGAAATCGGCTCCCCATTCTCCACCATCACAGCACCGCCGATATCGATTGTGATTCGATCAGGGTCCACCATTGCACCACTGTATCCCACTGCAGCGATGATGCGGCCCCAGTTGGCATCATTGCCGAACACGGCTGTCTTGACAAGCGGCGAGCCTACCACTGTTTTGGCGATTTTACGGGCCTCTTCATCTGATGCCGCTCCGTCCACCTTTACCTCAATCAGCTTTGTCGCCCCTTCACCATCACGTGCGATGGATTTGGCCAGGTCTTCCGCTACAAGGCGCAATGCCATATAGAAGTTTTCCCAATCCGGGTGCAGTGGCGATAGTGGTTCATTGCCTGCCAGTCCGTTCGCCATTACTACCACCATATCATTTGTGGATGTATCGCCATCCACTGTAATGGCATTGAACGTCTGGTTTGTGATGTCGGATAGAGCCTTCTGCAGTTCAGCCGATTCAATGTTGGCATCAGTCGTAATAAACCCTAGCATCGTCGCCATATTCGGCTCGATCATGCCCGACCCCTTTGCTGTACCCGATACGACGACCTCCTTGCCATCGATGATTGTGGCATATGCCGTATTCTTCATCACCGTGTCCGTTGTCAGAATGGCCTGTGCGAAGTCGATGGCGCCATCCACATCATCGGTTGGTGCAAGCATATCTACCCCCTGTTTCACTGGCTCCATGTTCATGATTTCACCAATGACACCTGTTGATGCAACACCTACCAGATACGGCTCGATTCCCAGCTTTGCAGCAGCCAGCGCCTGCATTTCATAGGCATCGGCAATCCCCTGCTTTCCTGTGCAGGCATTAGCGTTTCCCGAGTTCACAATCATCGCCTGCATTTTACCCGAGTTATAGACGACCTCCTTCGTCACTTTCAACGGTGCCGCCTGGATGGCGTTCGTCGTGAAGACACCTGCTACGGAAGCCGGTACCTCGCTAACTAAGATGGCCAGATCCTTCTTCTCCTGCTTGATGCCGCAATGTACCCCCGCGGCTGTATACCCCCTTGGCGAAACAATGTGCTTTTTTGCTACTTTTTTTATGTCAATCGTCTCCATAAAGCTCCCCCTTAAATGAATAGCGGTACAACCTGCAGTCCAGTTGTTTGCGGTAAATTCATTTGTACATTCATATTTTGGATTGCCTGGCCTGCAGCGCCCTTCACCAAATTATCGATAACGCCTATAATCGTGGCGCGTCCTGTCCGTTCATCCAGCTTCGCAAATACATCGCAATAGTTCGAGCCCTTCACCCGGTTCGTACCGATTGCCGAAGCCTCTTCTATCACTCGGACAAACGGATGGCCTTTATAGCACTCCTTCAGACAGTCTGTAAGGTGTGCCTGTGTAATCCCCGGCATCACCTGCGCGTAGGAGGTCGCCAGAATGCCACGTGTCATCGGTACAAGATGTGTATTGAAGGAAATTTTCGTTTCCACCCCTGCGAACATGCTGATGGCCTGCTCGATTTCAGGAATATGCTGATGCTCATTGATTTTATAAATGGAGAACGACTCGTTCGCTTCGCTGTAGTGTGCCGTCTGCGAAGGCTTGTTGCCTGCTCCCGATATGCCGCTTTTCGCATCGATGACAAGAAAGCCAGGGTCGATGCATTTTTCCTTGATCAATGGAAGAAGCGATAATAGAACCGCTGTCGGATAGCAGCCTGGATTTGCAATCAATGCCGCTTCTTTAATTGCCGCTTCATTCCACTCTGTCAGGCCATATACGCTGTTCTCCACTACATCCTGCTGTGCCGGCGTCTTTTTGTACCATTTTTCATAGCTTGCCGGATCCTGCAGCCGGAAGTCGCCGGACAGGTCGATGAGCTTTGGCCCCCGGTTCACTAGTGGAGGGAAAAGGCCGCTCGAAACCCCAGAAGGCGTACTGGCGAATACAACGTCGAAGCCGCTCAGCACATCATAGTCGATTTTTTGCAACGGCTGATCATACATATCCGCCAGATGCGGAAACTTTGCCGAGAATGCAGTCCCTTCCTCGGAGGATGTAAACAGTTCAACTTTCTCTACTTCTTTATGATTATGTAAAAACCGGACTAATTCTAAGCCGCCATAGCCGGTGGCACCGATAATTCCTACTTTCATATTCTTCCTCCCACTATTCAGAAAGGCATATCTTTTTTTCTCACAGAAGATGCCTTTTATTGTAGTTCAAGAAATTCAACGTTTCTTAAACGCTAAGATAAAATTAGTATAGACATGTATAAATATTTAGTCAACTGTATTTTTATATAATTATAAACTATTCAGAATTACATGACTTCATGCTATGTAGCCCATTTTCTCTTTATGATTCTTTCTATTAGTAAAAATAAAAGAAGGAGGCATTTCGATGTATTTTCGAAATCCCCCTTCAAGCAAATGATAAAACATGCACGCCATTGCATAAAAATTATCGTCTACACAATAGCTTTTCGCTCAATTCTTCACATTTTTTATTTATTCCAAAATAATTAATCTTCCATCGTTGAAAGGTCGCCTGTTGGTAAATCGAGCTCCCACGCCTTCAGCACACGGCGCATGATCTTTCCGCTTCGCGTTTTCGGCAGCTTATCCTTGAACTCAATTTCCCGAGGAGCGGCATGTGCAGAGAGTCCGCGCTTCACGAATTCCTTAATGTCTGCTTCAAGCTCCGCTGAAGGCTCCACACCTTCTCGCAACGCCACAAACGCCTTGATGATTTCTCCACGGACGGGATCCGGCTTGCCGATGACCCCCGCCTCTATAACATCAGGGTGTTCAAGCAGCTTGCTCTCCACTTCAAAAGGTCCGACACGCTCACCGGCCGTCATGATGACGTCATCCACACGCCCCTGGAACCAGAAGTAGCCATCGTCATCCATATAGGCCGAATCGCCCGACACGTACCATTCCCCCTTCAGGAAGTAAGAATCGTATTTGTCAGGGTTGTTCCAGATTTGGCGCATCATGCTCGGCCATCCCTTGCGAATCGCCAAATTCCCCATCGTAAACGGTGGCACTTCATTACCGGCATCATCCACAATCGTCGCATAGACACCAGGAACCGGCTTGCCCATGGAGCCAGGTTTGATATCCATGCTTGGATAATTGCAGATCATGTGGCCTCCCGTTTCCGTCATCCACCATGTATCGTGGATGCGGTGCCCCAGCTCGTCAATGCCCCAGCGGATCACTTCCGGATTTAACGGCTCCCCAACCGATAAAACATGTCGCAGTGATGAGAGGTCATATCTTTCCTGGACAGCTTTCCCTGCCCCTGCAAGCATCCGGAATGCCGTCGGAGCGCTGTACCATACCGTCACCTCATATTCCTGGATGGCGCTGTACCATGCCTGCGGACTGAAACGGCCTCCTAAAATCAAACTTGTCGCACCATTCAGCCATGGACCGAAAATCCCGTATGCAGTACCCGTCACCCAACCAGGGTCTGCCGTACACCAATAGACATCCTGATCGTTCAAATCCAGAACCCACTGAGCGGTCTGGTATTGCTGCACCATCGCATAATGTACATGCAGCACTCCTTTAGGTGCGCCCGTCGAACCGGATGTATAGTGGAGGACCATTCCATCCTCCTTATCGACCCACTGGATATCAAATTTATTTGAAGCTGTTTCCATACGTTTATTGAAGTCGACAATCTGTTCTGTCTCCTCAATATCTTCGCCCACCAAAAAGATGGTTTTTAAATGCGGAAGCCTTTCCACCGGCACCCGTGAAAGCAATGCCGGCGTCGTCA
Organism: Lysinibacillus sp.; assembly: GCA_051874195.1. Classification (GTDB taxonomy): domain Bacteria; phylum Bacillota; class Bacilli; order Bacillales_A; family Planococcaceae; genus Lysinibacillus_B. The sequence continues at coordinate 3,966 of JBJEFP010000288.1, forward strand.
CCAGCGCCGAAGCCTCACTGTCGGCCAGCCGATCATATACCGCCCCCTCCATGAACGCTTCAAATAACGGACCCACAATCACGCCCATCTTTAAAGCGCCCAACAGAGAGAAATAGAGTTCCGGCGACCGCGGCATGAAGATGAACAGGCGGTCCCCCTTCTTCAATTCCGTGGCTTCTTGCAGTACATTTGCCGCTTTGTTTGTCAGGAGCTTCATTTCATTGAACGAATAAGCCTCTTTGCGGACGCCATCATTATAATAGAGAGCCACCTTATTTTTACGGTACGTCTCTGCATGACGGTCGATTGCCTCGTACGCCATGTTCACTTTTCCGGTTTCATACCAGCTGAAGGCCTTCTCCGTCTCTGTCCAATCATGTGTCGCCGCTGTTTCCTCATAGCTTGACAAGCGATGATCCCCTGGAATTGCAGCTAATTTCTCTATCATTTTCATCCCCATGAAAACTACCCCTTTCTTCGAGAACATAATTATATTTTACATGATAATATTATTAATTACCAAAATATTTTTAACATTTGAATTAATTAGATATTTTTTGTAAATTACAGCTTTATTTTGCATAAAATAAGTTATAATGGTCTTATCATAATTTGGTGGTGTGAAAATGGAACATATTAAAACATTTTTTAGTGTCGAAAAGGAAACAAGGCATGGTACCGTAATCG
>JBJEFP010000289.1:0-2726 GCA_051874195.1 Lysinibacillus sp.
GAGTTCAAAAAAGATATGTTGGTTGTTTGTGAACGGTTTAGGAAGGTTTATCCTGAATAGAGAACGAAGGCCTGTCAGAGAGCAATCTCCGGCAGGCTTTCTTTGTTGTTCAGACATGTAGGAGCAGGGCGGAAGTGTCATCTAAACAGCTCGACTTATCAGTTTCTTCTGTTAACTTGGCATAAAATCGGCCAAACAGGGTATAGGATATAGAGTTTCCTGAAAAATGAAAGGAGTTGTGAGTCTATGTCAGACACATTATTTATTGTAAGTCCAGCTGCTTCAAGTGGTTGAGGGGGTTAGGTGTAGCAGGGAATAGGGAGCAACATGGCATTACATAAGGTACCGTCCATTCTAAGACATTTAAGAGGATGTCACTTCTATTACACATATTTTGAATTAATAAAGATGTCAGTAGGGAAACGTAAACGCCCTTATTGAACGAGCCGTGGGATTTTGATTGATTCTATGATTCATGATTACTGCTGTGTTGATTTTGTAAAGGTCAGTAGTTTCATAAAACAAAGTTTACTAGTTGATGAAAGCGAAAGCGGTGAGCCGGCTGTCGTGGAAGTCAGCTTTTTTGACTATATCCTAACTAATAAAAGAGTCCTCAACACGTTTGGGGCTGCCAGAAATAACGGATGTCAATAAGTTAAGCATTTTCGCACATGTATCTGCCGGGTTTAAATAGCAACACCAACATCTCAATAAAATAGTCTACTAATGGCTACAAACGCCTAAAGGAGTGATAGGATGACGCAACCATTATTAGAAGTGAAAGACTTATACAAGAGTTTTGCCAATAACCATGTACTAAAGGGCGTTCATTTCAATGTCCAGCCGGGAGAGGTGCATGTTTTACTCGGCGAAAATGGGGCCGGAAAGTCGACGCTGATCAAAATTTTGACTGGCGCCTATTCGCTGGATAAAGGGTCCATCTACTGGAAAGGCCAGCCGGTCACAATCAATACACCGATTGAGGCGATGGAGCTAGGGATCGCTACAATCTATCAGGAGTTGAATGTCATCAAGGAATTGACAGTCTATGAAAATATTTTTCTAGGAAGAGAAATAAAGAACAGAAAACTAAGTCTGCTCAACCGGAAACAGATGATTGCAAAAGCACAGGAGCTGCTCATTCGTTTAGGACAGAATCCGAACCTGGCAACGGTGCCATTAGGCAATTTAGGTCTAGGGCAGCAGCAGCTTGTTGAAATAGCGAAGGCACTGATTCTGGACGCAAAGCTCATCATTATGGACGAGCCTACTTCGAGTTTAAGCGGCAGGGAAGTGGAGCAGCTTTATAAGATTGTCGACCAATTGAGGGAAGAAGGCATCTCCATCATCTTCATCTCCCATCGATTGGAGGAGATTCAGCGGCTGGGCGACCGGATTACTGTCTTGCGGGACGGCTGCTCCATCGAAACACTTTCTGTGAGGGAAACTGCACCGGATGAATGGATCGAGCTGATGGTCGGCCGCTCATTGGAAGAGAAATTCCCGAAAAAACAGTTTGAGCGTGGAACTGCAGGGTTTAGCTTAAAGGATTTTGTAGTGGAAGAGGGTCAGGCGCCGATCAACCTGGACGTGCATTACGGGGAGATTGTCGGGATAGCAGGGCTGGTCGGTGCAGGTCGGACGGAATTGGCTCGTGCCATCTTCGGTGCAGATAAACGGGCGGCCGGCCAGCTATTCATCGATGGAAAAGAAGTGAAAATTAGCAACCCCCGTCAAGCAATCGATGCAGGCATTGCGTTCATTACAGAGGACCGCAAGTCGGAAGGATTGCTGCTTGATCTGCCACTCGACTTGAATGTTTGTCTGGCCAATATGAATAAATTCACAGGCAGGGGCAGGCTTCTGAACTTACAAGCGATGAAGGACCAGGCAAAACGGTATGTGAAGGATTTGCAGATCAGGCCAAATAATATCGAATTGAATGCCCGCCATTTCAGTGGGGGGAATCAGCAAAAGGTCGTCATTGCCAAATGGCTCTGTACCGACGCCAAGATTTTCATCTTTGATGAGCCGACACGGGGGATTGATGTCGGTGCCAAGGTGGAAGTCTATCGTCTGATGAACACGCTGGTTGACGAAGGGAAAATCGTCATCCTGATTTCATCCGATCTACCGGAAATTCTGGGAATGTGTGATCGTGTAGTCGTGATGAATACAGGCAAGATAACAGCGGATTTACCAATTGCAGAAGCAACGCAGGAGCAAGTAATGAAGGCGGCAACAATCGGCTTATAAGGAGAGAATCATATGGAAAAAGTGACGCAAACAATCGGTGAAGTAACAATAGAAGAGGACAAACAAGAAAAGAATGATAAAAACCTATTAGGGAAATTCGGTTCATTATTCGCACTTATTATATTGATGATAGTGCTGACATTTTCCTCTGAAAGTTTTTTAACCGTCAACAACTTGATGAACATTGCCCAGCAATCGACCATCAATGCTCTTTTGGCGCTGGGGATGCTGCTGCCGATTTTAACGGCGGGGATTGATTTATCTGTAGGCTCCATCCTGGCGATTTCGATTATGGCAATGGGCGTCGTTTCGGTCTCGATGAGCATGCATCCTCTTTTAGGGATCCTCGTTTGTCTACTGGTCGGTGCCGGATTTGGCATGTTGAATGGTGTGCTACTGACGAAATTACGTCTGCCACATCCATTCATTTCTACATTAGGGACGATGAATATCGCACGGGGATTGGCACT
>JBJEFP010000289.1:2826-4639 GCA_051874195.1 Lysinibacillus sp.
CACATCCATTCATTTCTACATTAGGGACGATGAATATCGCACGGGGATTGGCACTAATCATTACAGGTGCTGCACCGATTGCCGGCTTCCCTTATTTGATCCAGTATTTTGGCAGTGAATATGTTGGACCAGTTCCGGTCAGCTTTATATTGGTGCTGGTAGTCTATTTCATTTTCCATATTTTCTTAACGCGGTCCCAGACAGGACGTTACATTTATGCAATCGGTGGCAATAAGGAGGCGGCCCGTCTTTCAGGTATCAATGTCGACAGAGTACTCATCATCGTCTATACACTCAGCGGGCTCATGGCAGGTTTAGCGGGCCTAATGATGGTGGGACGAGTCAATTCAGCCTTCCCACTAGCAGGATCCGGCTATGAGCTCGATGCCATTGCGGCGGTGATCATCGGCGGTGCAAGCTTCTTTGGAGGCGTCGGAACGGTTTGGGGTACATTGGTCGGCGTGCTCATCATCGCCGTATTGCGTAATGGATTGAACCTGTTAAACGTCTCGGCAGATTTACAAATGGCGGTCATAGGTGTCGTCATCATCGCGGCCGTATTTGTCGACGTACTTCGCCAGCGTAAATCAAAGTCAGCTTAAATAGGGGGGCGGGGAGAATGAAAAAAGGTAAATGGTTGTTGTTCGTCGCATTGTCGTCGGTTTTGCTCGCAGCATGCAACACGGAAAAAGCAGCAAGCGGCGTGGCGAGCGATGCCGGCATCAATTCGGATGTAAACATATCCGTAGTATTAAAAACGTTGTCGAGCCCGTATTGGAAGTACGTTGAGGCAGGTGCCAAAAAGGCTGGTGAAGAATTGGGTGTCAATGTGACAGTCGTCGGACCATCTGCTGAAGCGCAATTATTGGAGCAGGTCAATATGATAGAAGACCAGGTCAGCCAAATGCCAAGTGCACTTTTAGTGTCGCCAAGCCAACCGGAGGCAGTCGTCAATGTATTGGAAGACGCCTCGGGAAAGGACATCCCGGTACTGTTGATCGATACAGATGCTGATTTTAAAGGGAAGGTCACATTCATCGGCACGGAAAACTATACGGCGGGCTATGAAGGCGGCAAGGAATTGGCCGCTCTGCTACAAAAGGGAGATCAAGTGGCGCTCATCTCAGGTGCACTAGGAAATCCGGCGACAGATGCCCGTATTAAAGGGGCGAAAGAGGCGCTGGTGGAAGCCGGAATGGAAATCGTCGCAGAGCAACCGGCCAATTCCGATAAATCGGAGGCCATGTCAGTAATGGAAAACATTCTGGAGAAGAATAGGGATGTAAAAGGCGTCTTCGCAGCGAATGATGACATGGCACTTGGCGTCTTACGTGCCGTACAGGCGAAAAAACTGGATGTGAAAATCTTCGGGGTCGACGGAACAGAGGAAGCGGTGCAATCCATTGTCGATGGCGGGTTGACAGGTTCGGTTGCCCAAAGTCCATACAATATGGGCTATGAAGGCGTGTCTAATGCCCTGGAAGTGATTAATGGGGGCACTATCGAAGAGCGTATCGATTCTGGCATTGAAATCGTAACAGAGGATTCGGCGCAAGAGTTTTTGGCGTTTTTGCAGTCGATTTCGAATTGATTTTACAAATGTTATAAATTTATAAAAAATCTGTCGGAGAGCAATCTCTGGCGGATTTTTTTTGTTCAAATCCGCCAGATTATGCCTGATATCTGTAGAAGTCAAGGAATCGCTGGAATCAAAATTTCAACCGGCAAGTCCAGGTCTTCCGCGATGCCTGAAAATTGATAGACAGGCTGATAATAGCCCTTTGTATCGTAGACATAGTCCAGTTGAACATCC
>JBJEFP010000290.1:0-4607 GCA_051874195.1 Lysinibacillus sp.
TTTGTGGAACACGCTGTGAAACAAGATACTTCGGGTGGTGACAGGCACTATCGCAAAAAGTTCAAAGAACTAATGGAAAACCTCTGATTTAGACCCTCATTCAAGGAATGTTACTCTTTAGTAACCCTTAGGGTACTTCCAAAGTATATTAGTTTCTATAACCCCCATATTTAATGGGTTTTTTATTAAGCATGAATTACTTGATGCCGGCCGTAGGATTAGGTGTGTAACATCTTTAACAGAAATTTACCGTTTTTATAAGATTGCGTCAATTCAAGCTGATAATCTGCTATGTTGCTCATCCAGTCCAATCGGCTTAAAAATAACCACAATATGCTAATTTTGTTTTCTTATTTTTTCAAGTTATGTCTATTGCTCTAACGACACTTTCCTTTAAGTACCGCAGCTATTGCTATGCTAATAGAGATTCACAAATTAAATACAGACCCTCATGCTATGTAAGAAGTTTGTAGTAACCATCTTATTTTTTTTTTGCCTCTTTCCGAATTGAGCCGATTTTTTTATCACTTCTTGTATCTCTACCGTTTGGGTTCCTTATCGTTCCGGGAGGAAGACCGTGCTTTTTCTCGAAAGTGCCTACAGTACAATCACTTCTAGTTTTTCGTGCCATTATAATCAGCTCCATCCATTCAAAAATGAATTAATATTTTGCTACTCTATATATAAATATTATCATCTATTAGTTGGTTGATAAAAAGAAAAATTTTATATTTAAATGCAAAGTTCCTTACTAAGTAAATTAATTCTCCCTAGTTATCTGTGATGTTCTTATGAAGGTATCAACCCGTTCCACAACGTTCTTGCTTTCATCGAATAAGACTAGGAAAATTGCCCGAACCGCTTCCGGCTCCTTATTAGAAAATTCGATAAGCATCCCTTTCGGAAAATAGTTGCGTGCGGTCAACAAGTTGTCTGCCTTGGCAAATGAATTTGTTAGCATTTCTGTAAAGTTTTCAACGTTGATATCCCAGTGTTCCGGGAACCACTGAATAGTTTCCTATTTATATACTTCCTCCGAAGAGATTCTTCTGAAATCCATCTTATAATCACTCATGATTTGTTCCAAAGATTCACTATTCATACTATCTCTCCTCAAAAAATGCCTTTATACTTTTAGTATATCTTTCTGCCTATATTTACTCAAAAAGTCCTGTATTTACTCCATGACTTTTCATTTAGACTAGTAGTAACCATTCTTTTTCGAAAGGACGTACCTATGACCAAAACCAATGAAGCCATGCAAAAAAGGCTCATCATGCACGAAGCCCTGAGAACCGACATGCTGAGCCAATCGTACGAGGAGAAAAATTGCACGATATCTGTAGTAAAAGCGAATATTTATACGCTCTTAATCACGCTGCCATTTATTATTCCTTTAATTATCCTGTATGTAAGCATATGGGGTGAATTCATTTTCACAGTAGACTTAGCCACATTTGCCATCGTGATGGCGGCTTTCTTCATCTCCATCCCCGTGCATGAAGCCATCCACAGGTTTACGTTTGCGGCTTTCTGTAAAAATGGCCTGAAGAGCATTCACTATGGCATACTCTGGAACAGTCTCACTCCCTATTGCCATTGCAGTGAACCGCTTAAGTTTAAGCACTACATCACCGGCGGATTAATGCCTTTCATCATTCTTGGCCTTGGTGTAAACGTCAACCCAAAAGTTGACCATGTCGCTCATGTAAAAGTTGACCACCCTCTTGTTACTTCGAATAAGTTTCTTTGAGACGATAGCTTTCTCCATTCATAGGGATGATGTGTGCCTTATGGGTTACTCGATCCAACAAGGCGGCGGTCATCTGTTCATCGTGAAAGACCTCTACCCATCGACTAAATTCCCGATTACTCGTGATAACCATACTGCCTCTTTCATAACGTGCCGAGAAAAATTGAAAGAGTAATTCTGCTGCTTTCTGGTGGTAGGGGATATAGCCCAGTTCATCGACAATTGTGACATCTGCGGCCAACCATTGCTTTTCTAACTGAAGCAGTCTTTTTTCGTCCTGAGCTTCCATCAGTTCATTGGATAGGCGGGCGGCCGTATAGTATCGTACAGTATAGCCCTGTTCAATCGCTTCTTCTCCTAGCGCGATGGATAAATGTGTTTTCCCTGTTCCCGAGTTCCCGATGAATATGACATTCCTTTTCTGTTGAATATATTCCCCTTGAAAGATGTCCAACATGCGCCTTTTAGGTACGTGAGGGGCCTCTTCAAATTGAAAAGCGAGAAGGTCTTTATGTACCGGAAACTGCGCTTTTTTTCTGGCTGTCGCTTTCTTTTTGATTTCTCGCTCAGCTACTTCAATCGATAATAAGTGAAAAAGAAAGTCTTCATAGGTGATTTGTTGCTCATTGGCTTCACGCAAATAAGCGTCCACTTGCTCACGTATGGCAGGTAATCGTAATCTTTTTAGATACTCATCCATTTGATATCGGTGTGTGCTCAGTGTAGATACCTTCCTTTCTGTAATAATTGATCATATGGACGGAAAGTTGGCGCCTTGACCGCGACAGATTGGTCCATTTCATAGTTTATGGGGGAGGGCTTCGGGATTTCTGGCTGCGTCATTAGATACAGATTATGCTTGATGCTATCAGCTGTATAGAGCTGTTCTTTTACACAGCTCTCAACCGCCCGTTCAACCAATTCCATCGAGAACTCCCGATGGAGTTTTAGTAGTTTAATAAATTCTTTTCCATGCCCATATTTGGAAAGAGTACGACGATAAAATTCTTGATAACTGGCAGGAAGGTTCGCTCTGCGGACAGGGCGTGCATGCGGAATGGCCCTTGGTTTTCTCTCTAGTTCATCCAAATAATGATCCACTTCAAATACTTCCTGAAATCTTTCATAGGAACGTTCATGCTTCGCTATACAATTCTCGCCTAGCCAGATCTCAATATAATTGACATAGGCATATAGGTGAGCGTCTTTTCGTCCTGCGTATCTTGTAGGTACGGAATAGGCATTAGTTTCAAAGTTTACTAGGGACAGACTATTGACACTGGCTTTCACCTTCCTGGCGCAAGGGTGTTTACCGATGATTGGCAATAGTTGTACCCTCTCTTGCAGAAATCGTTCTCCCACCTTTTCTTTCGTTTTGGGTACGAAGGTTTCTTCATAGGTATTACATTGTTCCAGTAAATACTGATTAAGCTCCTGAATTTCACTAACTTGGGGAACAGGTACTAGAAATTGAAATCGGGCTATTTGTACCAGTTTCTCCACTTGTCCCTTTTCATTTCCTTTGGCGGGTGCGCAAAATTGAGCATCAAAGAGATAGTGGGAGCGAAACTGGATAAAAGCTTCCTGTTCTTCGCGCTTAGTTCCTTCCAAGACCTTCTTTACGGCTGTTTTCATATTGTCATAGACAATCGTTTTCGGGACACCACCGAAATAATCAAAGGCGTCTGCGTGGCCTTGAAATAGCGCCTCTTGGCGTTGATGCTGAAACACTTTTATAAATATCTTACGGCTATACAAAAGTCTCATGCAGAAAAGCATGACCTTCCTTTCAATCCCATTCAAATGCACGATGACTTCTCCCCAATCAAATTGGGCGTATTCACCAGGATTGAATTCCAACGGTATAGAGGAATTTGGGGATTCTTTGAGCTGCTTGTATTGGCGTACAAATCGGCGTACGGTGGATTCTCCACCTTTAAAGCCGTATTCTTTTACCAGGCGTCTGTGGATTTGAGCAGCACTATGACGCTGTTTGACTGGGGCTGTTTCATCGTCCGTTAGCCATTGGATTATGATTGATTTAACGGAGTCGATGACCGGTTTGGCAACCGGCTTTGATCGTTGATAGGTTGGAATTTCATTCTGTTGTAAAGCTTTTCGTATCGTTTGCCTGGAGAGATTGAGATCCTTTGATAATTGCCGAATAGATCGACCTTCTTTAAAGTGTAATTTTCTGATAAGCTCAATATTAGCCATCTTTAACATCCTTTTTTCTCCCCAATCATAAAGTTCTCGACAAACTAAATGATAAGGGATGAAGTGTTAGAGGTGGTCAACTTTTTGATGAGCGAATTGTACTAAAGTGGTCAACTTTTATTTTAGCGTTTACACTTGGCATTACGAGCCTAGCCATCATCCTTGGCAATAGTTTTCTGCTCTTACTCGGTCTTTTAAATATCCTGGCCGCTGGCGGGGATTTGCTGATTGCTGTTTATCTGTTGAAATACAGGGATGCCGTGATTATTGACCACCCTACTGATCTTGGGTTTACCGCCTACATACGAAAAGACGCCTGATTCCTTGAAGAACAGGCGTCTTTCCTTCATACCTTACTCAGTTGTGATTATGGAATACTAAATTAAGCACTAACAGCCAAATCATCGTCTAGACCCGATTGATGATTATCTTCCTAATAGAGAGAGTGACAGGCACGATTTCTTATGCTAACACTGCATTTTATATTTATCCTTTCGAATCCTATCCTTCAATCTAGCTGTACTCTACATCTCTTCCGCAAATCCCAGTATGGCAATACCAATCATGACGATGGTGATGACCAGGTATTGCTGTTTGTTCAGTTTTTCTTTTAAGAAGATACGAGATAATATCACGG
>JBJEFP010000291.1:0-4605 GCA_051874195.1 Lysinibacillus sp.
TCCTTATGCTAGGGTTGGGTTATATACTGGAGACGCTATCAGGTTTTTTCAGAAATCAGCTGATGAGCTGGCTTGCTTTCCTTATTGGGTTGGCGCTGTTCATCGGCAGCTTTTATATGCCGAAAAGGCGCAAAACTACACCCCCTCTTCCGGAAGCAAAGGGCCTGTTGCCGATAATCGGTCTCGGTATTACGACTGCCCTGCTCGAGATCGGCATGGCATTACCGTATTTCGGAGCTATCGGATTGATGACGGCTGCGGAATTATCATTGACGCAATGGTTGCCGATTCTCGTTTGCTACAATGTTCTCATGCTACTGCCACCCGTCATTTTATATGTCCTCTATCTTCTCTTCGCACGCTGGATGAGGAAACCTTTGGAGGTGTTAAGAAGAAAGATGGCAGCCAGCAGTGATTCCACCCTCTCCTGGGTGATGTGCATCGTGGGGATACTACTGATTTTGAACACTATCGACTATTTATAAGAAGAGAACATGGAGAAGTGATTGGCAGCTGCGGTTTTCTGACGGCCCCACTAAACTGTGTTGCCAAGCATCGAGGCCTTAATCGAGCCAGCCAATGTTAATTCACAGAAATTATTTGAAAGACAAGGGTTTGTCAAAGAGGGCCTTCTGCGTAGCTATGCGTATACATGCGTCAAGTATGACGATTTATGTATGTATTCGATAGTAAAGTCAGATTGGCAACTAGATCGATGAATCCAAAAACTCCCCCGCCAAACAAGACGGGGGAGAATTTTTTAAGCGGGCATCTTTGTATCGGTCGGTTGTGCATAACCATCCTTATAAGCATCGTCAATTGTCTGACGGATTTCCTTCAAAGACTTCCCTTCTTGATGCATCTTGACCGAATTTACAGCGATTTCGATGCAGACATTGCAACGGGTACCATGGTCATCCCAGACGACTGTGCCGTCTTCCTTTATTTCCTCTACAAAGCAGTTCAGGTTGCTTTCATGTCCAGCCGACTCCCCACAACCGCAGTAGCACGGCATCCATTCCAACACTTCCGGAGCATGACCTGCAATTTGATAAGCTGCTCTAATCATATCCGTTTGGTGATCCAAAAAAGAAGGCAGCACATCGGCACTCTGCGTCTCCTCCTGTATATCCCCCGTTGCATGGGCATGCCCTGCATGCTCCTGGCTTTCTTCCTGGACAGGCTTCGCTTCTTCATTATTACAAGCGGTCAGCAGGATGGCTGCCGTTAATAGAAAAGACCATTTCTTCATCCTTATTCTCCTTACAAAATCAAAATTGTTTTATAGTTATGATACCGAATATTGTATATTCCTTGAAAGGATAAGTATGGGTTGTAAAATAAATATTGTCAATTATATGTCCTTGTTTGCTAGTTTCCCTGTCTTCTATCCGCGCATAATTTGTCAGAAGAATGAATATATATACTATATATTAAAGGAATGAAGGTGATTGGATGGATTGGGACGCTATATATGACATTGTCGTGGTAGGATCCGGAGCAGCCGGATTTTCGGCAGCTTTAACGGGGCAATTGAAAGGGTTATCGACTCTTATCATCGAAAAGGAGCCTCGCTTTGGAGGTGCCTCCGCTTTATCAGGGGGTGGGGTGTGGATTCCGAACAACCTTTATCTTCAACAGGCCGGTGTGGAGGACACATACGAAAATGCACGGACATACATGGATGAGACAATCGGCGAGCGGGTACCCGCTATCATGAAGGATACTTATTTGACACGTGGGCCGGAAATGCTACGCTTCTTCCATGAGAATACAAAGCATATGCGGTTTAACTATGCCGTCGATTATTCAGATTACTATGCCCATTATCCCGGAGGCAAGCCGGGTGGCCGTTCCATCGAGCCGGAAATCATCGACCTGCGAGCCTTGAAGGATTGGGAGCCGCTACTGCGGGAACCGACTCTGTCTACAAAGGGCTTTACAATGACAGGACAGGACTTCCGAAAAGTTAATATGATCATGCGTACGACCGTCGGAAAGACCACTGCTTTGAAGTTGGGCGCACGTCTGATTAAAACGAAAATTACAGGGGCACGTCTGGCTTCTTTAGGCTTGGCTTTGATGGCAAGATTCGCCCTTGCCTACCGGGAGGCCGGCGGAGAGCTATGGGTCAATGCCGGCTTCCTGGATTTCATTACAGAGGACGGCCGAGTAGTTGGTATCATCGTCAATAAGAATGGAGAAGAAATGCGGATCAAGGCAAACCGAGGTGTCATCCTTGGTTCCGGCGGCTTCTCGCAAAGCCAGGAAAAGCGGGAAACCTATTTACCTCATCCTACGAATAAAGAATGGTCCTCCTCCCCTTCCGGACAGACGGGCGATATCATTGAGCCCGCAAAAAAGCTGGGGGCAAAACTGGACTTGATGGACCTCGTATGGGGAGCCCCCTCTATTCTTGATCATAAAAACAGGCCATTCTTCTTAGTCGCAGATCGTGCAATCCCAAGCATGATGATTGTCGACCAGAATGGCAACCGATATTTGAACGAGGCCATTCCCTATCATGAATTCATCGATAAGATGTATATTCATAATGAGAAAACGAAAGGACGCGCAATCCCCTCATGGCTGATTGTCGATAAGCGGACAAAAGATCGTTATATATTAATGGGGCTGTTCCCCCGTCAGGACTTCCCGCAGAAATGGTATGAAAAAGATATTGTCAAGGTAGGAAAGACGATTGACGAATTAGCGGAAAAAATCGGTGTGCCTTCCGACAATCTAAAGTTCACATTCGAGCGTTTCAATAGCTTTGCGGCTAGCGGCAAAGACGATGACTTCGGACGGGGAGACAATCCCTATGACCGCTACTACGGGGACCCCACATTGAAAAATCCGAACTTGGATAAGATTGACCATCCACCCTACTATGCTTTCCTGGTCCAGCCCGGCGATATCGGCACAAAGGGCGGTGTCGTGATTGATGGGCATGCAAGGGTACTAAAGGAGGATGGCACACCGATTGAAGGACTGTATGCTAGCGGCAACTGCTCGGCCTCTATGATGGGGGAAACCTATCCAGGGCCAGGAGCTACTCTCGGGCCTGGCATGACATTTGGCTACCTTGCAGCGTTGCACTGTACCACTTCATGAAAAACAAGGCCATCATACTAAGGGATGGCCTTGCTCCTTTTACAGGCTACCCTGCCATTCAGTCAGCCATTTGTTCAACCAAGTAAGACTGAATATCTTCCGGCACTTTGTCCACCTGGATAATCTGTAATTTATCCGTTCCAGGGGTAGTCGTTATAAGATAGGATACCTCATGGAAGCTGAATAGCGTGTACTGTGAAATCATATAAGGGCTGTTTTCAAGAGCCGTAATATATTCGTAGTCCTCTTTAGATAACGCCTCACTGTTTAACAATAAATGTTCTATATCCTCTAGCTCTTTTGTAGCCAGCATCTTATGGTATAGCCCGATGGAATTGGACGGTTTTTGAAAAACGGCAGTATAGATGTTCGTCAAAAAAATTCCGATGCTAATTCCGATTAATATGTATCCAATTGTTTTTTTCATCTCTTGTCCCCCTTCGCTGTCTATTAAAAGTGTAACATATGTGGACAGCGATTGAAGGGGCTCTATATAGAACAAACGGCCTGATGAAGGGCCCTTCACCAGACTGTTTGAAAAATATTATTTTACATTCGTGAAGCCGCCGTCAATTCGGATGACTTCCCCGTTGATGTACTCCGCTTTTGAAGTCAGCAGGAACGTCACGAGCTCTGCCACCTCTTCTGAAGTGCCGAGCCGTTTTTGCGGAATGCCTGCTGTCGCATTTTCCTTCATTGTCGGATTCGCTTCATAGAAGGCTTTTACCATCGGCGTTTCTGTCGGTCCCGGTGCAATGGCGTTTACACGTAGGCCATCCTTCGCGTATTCGGCTACCATACTTTTCGTCAGACCGACGATTCCATGTTTCGTAGCTGAATAGGTGACGACCGAATCCTGACCGATTACGCCGGCACTTGATGCCGTATTGACGATGGAGCCACCACCTTTTTTCAGCATGACTTCCGCTACATAGCGGACACCGTATAAGGCACCAAGCAGATTGATGCCGACGATTTTCTCAATCTCCTCGATGGAAGAATCCAAATAGTAAGCCCCGCTGCCTGAAATCCCTGCATTATTGAAGAAGTAATCAATCGAGCCGAAGTGTTCCACCGTTGTGTCAACATAGCTTTTCACTTCTTCTGCCCTAGAGACGTCTGCCTTGATGAAGATGGCATCGGCACCTGCCCCTTTCACCAGCTCCACTGTCTCATTTCCACCTTTTTCGCTCACATCTACTACGGCAATATTGATGCCCTCTTTTGCTAAACGTACAGCAGTCGCTTGTCCTAATCCGCTTCCGCCGCCTGTAATGATTGCTGTTTTAGCCATATGAAAACCTCCTTCAGCGTATTTCCTACCCTTCCTTATTACCTCAAAAAAAATGAATAAAACGTAACAGCTTCCCCAGCCTACTGTCGAAGGCTTCTCTTCTCCCTATCACGACTGGAAAATAATGAGAATAAATTTGGACGCTTGATGATTAGCACCCGCACACTTTCGCCTTTAGTCGAGAGTTAGGGTGTATT
>JBJEFP010000292.1:0-4586 GCA_051874195.1 Lysinibacillus sp.
GCCCGTTAATGCGGGATAAATTGTCGACCGAATGAAAAATGAGTAGCTGTTCTTGCTATATGAAGAAAAGGTTTGGTTTTAGGAGGCTAAAGCCAAACCTTTATATTATTGGTCGGTAAAATCATAATCTCTCTGTAGCTGGAAGTGAATATAAAAATATTTTTAAAAAAGAAATTTATTGTAACGAAAAGGATTGGAAAGCTATATATAAGTATCCCAGCTAATTTTTATGGAAGGAGGCAGCAAGTGGAGGATTTAAATGAAATGTATCAATCTTATGCAGATGAGGTAAAGCGGTTTCTTATTTGTTTAACGTCGAACGTGGATTTAGCGGAAGAATTGACACAAGAAACCTTTTATCAAGCGGTCAAGTCAATTCACCGCTATAACGGTGAATGCAAAATATCCGTCTGGTTATGCCAAATTGCCAAACACACCTATTACAACTACTTGAAAAAGGAGAAGAACAATCAGAATGCAAGTGTAGAAAATATGATGCAAAGGGGCTTGGACATCCCTTCAAATAAGGATTTACCGGATGTTATGCTCATAAAACGCAGTACACTGATTTCCATACATAAAGAAATTCATCGGCTACAGGAACCTTATCGTGAAATCTTTTTACTTAGAGCCTCTCTACAACTTAGTTTTAAGGAAATCGGTGAGATATTTGCTAAAAGTGAAAACTGGGCGAGAGTGACTTATTACCGTGCGAAATTAAAGCT
This sequence comes from Lysinibacillus sp., assembly GCA_051874195.1. GTDB lineage: Bacteria > Bacillota > Bacilli > Bacillales_A > Planococcaceae > Lysinibacillus_B. Next base: position 726 of record JBJEFP010000292.1, read on the forward strand.
ATCAGAAAGGATTGAACCACATGAATTGTAATATTATGAAAGATTTAATTCCATCTTATATTGACGGAATATGTAGTGAAGAAACGACAGAATTAGTTGAAGACCATATCCGGCATTGTAAAACGTGTCATGACTACTTAAACATGATGCAGCAGCAACCAGTGTATGTTCAGGAAATTCCGGAGAAAGTTGAAAAAGCAATCAAACCATTTAAAAAGATTAATAGAAAGCGATATATTCAGGTGTTTGCTGCAATCGCCATAACATTTATGATCACCACGATAGGCGCCTTGGTCGTTCAAGAGGTCAGTGCTGTTAATCAAATCTTTTTCCCGAAGGAATCCGCTGTTATAAGTATGGAGGGAAATAGGGAAGAGTGGGAACCCTTGAGGTTTAATGACCAAAATTATTTAATGTTTGATAGCATCTTTTGGGATAAGAAAATAACTAATTATGCGAATGATGCAGGAGATGTTTTATTGAGAGTAAAGGATAGCAGCGGCAATGTAGTGATGGATGAAGTACAGGTGCCTAATGGAAAAAGCGTGAAATTGGAGGAGCTGAAAAGGAATGAACCATATTACTTTGAGATCAAGTCACCGCCAGGCCACTTTTTAATAAATGCGACATGAAGAACGTAAGCCTTTATCAGCTATGGGTGTGTTCGTTGACTTCGAACATTTTTCAGTTGGGAAAAAGGATAGGGCAAGCAGATCTAGTACCTGCTGTCCTATCCTTTTTTCTTGAATAACTTCTAATTTGTATTGTTTCCTAAATCCTAAACACGGATTAATACGCACGAGCAAACCAAACTGTATGCTTTGCTTCTTGGCCACAATGAAGACAGGTGTGCTTTGTTGTCGGTGGATTGAACGGAATGTTGCGTGTCGTGAATTTCGTTTTTTCTTTTACCGCTTCCTCACACGCATCGTCACCGCACCAGCCGGCCAATATCCAGCCAGGAATTGTTCCATTTTCCTCGGATTGTGCCAGATGCTGCTCTAGCTGTTCCATCGTATTGATATGTGTGTGCGAATTTTCGGCACGGAAAGCCTTTGCTTTTTCAAATAGACGAGACTGCATTGTTTCAAGCTCTGCTTCAATGCTTTCTACGATTGATTCTAAAGGTACGGCAACTTTCTCATCTTCATCACGTGCTTTCAGTAAGGCTTGGTTATTTTCCAAATCACGAGGGCCAAGCTCGATACGTACTGGCACGCCTTTTAGCTCCCATTCATTGAATTTATAGCCAGGTGATTGATCCGAATCATCGAGACGAACGCGAATTCCTTTGGCTTTCAGTGCTGCAAAGATGTCATCTAATTTCTCGATGATTGCCGGGTTCTTTTTCCATGGACCAACTGGGATCAAAATAACCTGAGTCGGTGCTATTCTAGGTGGCAGGACAAGTCCTTGTTCATCGCCGTGGACCATGATGACCGAGCCGATTAAGCGTGTGGACGTTCCCCAGGATGTCGTATGCACATATTGATGCTTATTTTCCTTATTCAAGAATTTAATATCAAATGCTTCCGCAAATTTTGTGCCTAAGTAGTGGGAAGTGCCTGCTTGGACGGCTTTTCCGTCTTTCATCATTGCTTCAATGGAGAATGTATCGACCGCGCCTGCAAAGCGCTCTGATGGTGTCTTTTGCCCATCATATACCGGAATGGCAAGCAATCCTTCCACGACTTCCTTATAGATCGTCAGCATTTGCATCGTTTCCTTGCGAGCATCTTCTTCATCGACGTGGGCGGTATGACCCTCTTGCCATAAAAATTCTGAGGTGCGGATGAAAGGAAGAGTCTTCTTTTCCCAACGGAATACATTTGCCCATTGGTTGATTAGAACAGGTAGGTCCCGGTAGCTTTTAATCCAGTTTGAATATAGGTGTCCAATCATTGTTTCTGAGGTCGGACGCAGTGCTAGACGTTCCTCTAATTTCTCTCCGGCCGCTTCCGTTACCCAAGGCAGCTCAGGTGAGAAGCCCTCGATATGATCCTTTTCCTTTTGGAAGAAGGATTCTGGAATTAGCATTGGAAAGTACGCATTGCGGTGACCGGTTTCTTTAAAGCGTTTATCCATCTCCGCTTGGATATGCTCCCATAATTCATAGCCGTCTGGTTTAAATGCGATACAGCCGCGAACCGGTGTGTAGTCCATCAAATCAGCCTTTTGAATGGTATCAATATACCATTTTGAAAAATCGTTTGTTTTTTGTGACATCGTTTTTCCTCCTTAAAAATGATGAAAATAAAAAAGCGTAAAGAGTCCTAAAAAAGGACGTCTTTACGCGAATAGACGTGGTACCACCTTCGTTCGACTTGCTAATGAATTAGTAAGTCCTCGATCCGTTTGTAACGAAACGACTCGGTTAGTTTTTACCTAACATCTCCGTGGTAGGGTTCAATAAGAAGGGGTGATATAGCTTTCAGCCTAGGCTATATTTTCTGATTCACAATTCTTATTTACTTAATCACATCATTGATTCCATATTTATAAACTACTATAGCAATTTACTTAGTGTTATTCAATATTCCACTTCAAAAAAATACTTTTCATACAGCTCCAAGGCAAATGATTTGTCGATAATTGACCCCTCAACTATAATGATAATGTTGTTAAAAAACTATCTATAATAAAGGATGATCAGCATGTCACAAACAAAAACACCATTAGAACAGCTTATGGAGGATCGTACGTCTGTCCGTAAATATGAACAGGGAGTAGTGATTCCCCGTGAACAGCTGCAACACATACTAGAGCAGGCGACATCCGCACCGTCCTCAAGCAATATGCAGCCATGGCGCTTCCTTGTCATCGATGACCAGGAGCAGAAAAAAGAGCTGCGCGCGATTGCCAATGACCAGGAGCAGGTGGAGACGTCATCGGCAATCATTGCCGTCCTGGGCGACGTAAAAATGTATGAAAATGCACAGCAAATCTATGATGCAAATGTGGAAAAAGGCTATATGTCGCGTGAGCTTGCAGATTTGATGATTAAAAATTCACTATACCTATATAGCAATGCCCCTGAGGATGTCATTAAAAACATCGTTCATTTTGATACGGGCCTTGTTTCGATGCAGATTATGCTTCTGGCAAAAGATATGGGGTACGACACGGTGCCGATGGGGGGCTTCGATAAGGCGAAATTCGCTGAAAAATATGGATTACCGGCAAATGAAATTCCAATCGTGCTCATTGCAATCGGGAAAGCGGCTGCTCCGGCATATGGATCCTCACGTCTGCCATTTGAACAAGTCATCCGTTTTTCTTAAATAGGATAAAAGGGGTTATCTTGATAGAAGGGTATCAAGGTAACCCCTTCCTCTTATTGGTAAAATTATCCCTGTACTTTTAGAAATGGGAGAGATAGCGTATGCTAATAGGGAATATGTTAAACAGAAGGACGGAGAAACACATGTCAGCAAGTCAAAATGAGCTAAGACAACTATTTATACTGTTGAAAAATATTGATCGGCGGGTGACGCATGCTTTTGAAAAACGAACAAGGGTCAGTGTTACACGGTACGAAATTCTATTTGCGTTAGCGGAGAATGGCCATATGATCCAGACGACGTTGCAGCAGATGCTTGCAATCGACCAGGCAGCCGTTACACGCCATTTAAAAAACCTGGAGGAGCTAAACCTGGTCACGCGTAGACGCAACGAACTGAACCACCGTGAAGTCCTCGTCGCCATTTCCGAAAAAGGCAAGCAGCTATTGGATAGCTGCGGCATGGACAAAGAGCAATTCATGGAGGACCTGTATCAAGGCTTTACGCCTGATGAAATCCAGCAGCTAGCAGGGCTGATGAATCGCTTAAACGAAAACGCAGAAGCTTTGTAGAATGGAGC
>JBJEFP010000293.1:0-4547 GCA_051874195.1 Lysinibacillus sp.
CAATTGTAATACCGTTAGAAGCTAAAATTCGAATATAGTCGTAGTCCCAGCTTCCCGGCTTTACATCCTTGAAGCTTACTACTTTATTTGTCATCTTCATGTTGAATGCTTCGACTAACACTTTTGCCATTTGTGAGCGAGTAAGCGGTGAACCTGCATTGAATTTACCATTTGAACCTGTGAAAATACCAAGCTTATACAATGCTGTCGCTGCACCTGCGTATGGTGAATTCGGTTGGATATCCGAGAAAGGTGAGTTTTTATCTGATGTGTCAACACCAAGTAATTTCGCTAGTCGATTCGCTACCTCTCCGCGTGATGCGTAGACCGTGAAGTCGATTGTTGCATCCTTTACTTCGCTCGTTGCTGCCTGTACTGCACCGTCCGTGAATGTCGTAATGCGTTTTGCTCCAATGTAACGCTGTGCCCAATAGGATGTACCTAGGCTCGCTGTCGTTACCCCTGTGCTTGTACCTGCATGTGTGAATTTGTTGTTCCCTACGTAGATTCCTACGTGCGATACGCCTTTACCAGATGTATTGAAGAATACAAGATCCCCGATTTGCAAGTTGCTTTTGGAAACCGCCTTGCCTTGCTGGTATTGAGCCGAGGATGTACGGTTAATGGAAATGCCTAGATTCTTGTACACAAGTTGCGTATAGCCCGAACAATCCAATCCTTTTGTTGTTGTGCCCCCGTATAAGTATGGAACACCGATATATTTATATGCTGCTGTTGTTAGTTCTTGTTGTGTTGCTGCTTCTGCTGTATCTGTACCAGCCCCTGCAAAAATCATAAATGATGCAAAAACCGGTAATAACCATTTCTTCATGATAAGTAATTAATACTCCCTTCAAAATCCTTGGTTTTTTTCTCTACATAAAGACTAACACAGAATACTGCTTCGTAATTTTTCACTTGTGTAACAGTCCGCCAAAAAACAAAAAGTACTGAAAATCCAGCAAAAGCTAGATTTTCAGTACTTTATTAAGAGATTTTTACACATCAAGGCATAGCCTCGTAATATTACTGTAATATTACAGGCCAGTATTTGTCAGATTATTTGCTAGAAAAAAGCTGCACCCAGTAAAATCTTCCGTAATCGTCCTTTTTCACCGAGACGCCAATGTGGGTGTAGGTGGATTTCAATATATTGCCTCTATGGGGTGGAGACGCCATCCATGCCTTCACCGCTTCCTTCGGAGAAGAACTGTACCTTGCGATATTTTCGCCGAAGCTTGCAAATTCATATCCATACAGCGTCGCCATATCCCATGGCTGTCCGTAATAGGGAGATTTATGGGCAAAATAATTGTACTCGAACATATCCTGGACTTTGATGACCGCCAGTTGGTCCAAGTAAGGATCGTGCACCAATGCAGGGAGCCCCTGCTTTTTACGTTCTGCATTCACCATTGTTATAGTTTCATTTACCCACGCTGTGTTTTCGCTAAACGTCAAAATATATGTTTTTCCTAAATAATCATAGGCAATTTCCAACTTGGCAAGCTGTGCTTTGAAATGCAGCCCGCGAGAGACCATCGCCGCCAGCTGTGCACGTGTCACCTGGCCGTTCGGATCGTACTTCTGATTAGGCTTTCCATATACAATACCTGCGTCTGCAAGCGATTCGATGTAATTCTTCGCCCAATGGGACGGTCCGCAGTCGCTGAATTTCGCCTCGTTTTTATCGTCGACCACCACCTCAAAAGCAAGGGATATCATTTTGGCGATTTGTGCACGTGTCACCTTCCCCTCCGGATTCACTAAAGGACGGTTGTCCATTACGCCTAGCTCCACCAGCTTATGAATGGCCTTGTACTGCGGGTGGGAAGTTGGAAGGTCTGTCGCCGCCAGCTCAACGGAAGCATTCAGCGGTAATTTCAATGCAGCGACAATGGTCCCCGCCACCTCTGCACGTGTGGCTGCCCTATTAGGATAGAAGTTGCCGGCCGGAGAGAGATGCATATATCCGTTATTCAGCATTTCGCCAATGGGAGCTGCGGCCCACTGTGCATTTTTCAGGTCATTCGGCTGGACACCCTTAGCGTGTGATACCGATGAAGATAGTAATTGGAAGATAATTAGAAAAGAAATGATGACGATTCCTCGTTTATTCAACTTGCCCGCCTCCCGTTCCCATATAAAAACTCGCCTTTCAACCGCTATGAAAGGCGCCGTTTATTTACTTATGGTATCAAATTTCATTCAAAAAACAATATATTTAGAAAAATAACGTAGAATCGTCAATTTGGGATTCATAGTCCTCCAACAGGAAGTAGTTCGTGACAAGCCGCTTTTGCTGCGTCGACAGCTTATCGTATGCCGAACGGGCCGCCTTCACCTTTGAGGAGAAGTTACTTACATTCGGATTGATTTCCGAAATCATCGAACGGACCTTGTCCACTGCATCCGACTCCTTCTCCGCCGCCTTCAGTACGTCATAGTTCGTGACAAGCTTGCGCACGGATGAAGGCAATGAATTATACAGCGCCATCGCTTCCTCCACCTGTTTGGCATAGTTGCCGGCCGCGGAAGAAAGCCCCGCAATTTTCGAGATGACCTCCTGCACGATATCGACGTTGTTCTTGGCCTCCTGGAGTGCGGCAAAATTCGTCACATACTGCTTTTCCGCACTGGACAGCATATTGTATGCCGCATAGGCAGCCTGCACGCTGCCGGCATAATTGGCGCTCGACGGCTTCAAGGCGGCGATCAATCTGTACACTTCAATCGCCGGCCCGACACTCTGCAATTTGCTGAGGTTCGGCACCATCTGCCGCTGCTCGGCCGTCAGCTTGTCCAACGCCTTTGTCGCCTTGTCATAGGCGGACACAAGATTACTGGCGAATTGCACATTATCGATTGCATCGATCGCTGCTTGTACATTCTTTACCCCTTTTTCGTAGTTTTGAAGCTCCTTATAAAGGATGACCGCCTTTTTTTCTGCCGGCATCAGCATGTCATAGGCAGCCCGCGCGTCCTTGATTGCCTGCATATACCCAGTCGGCCCCGTTTGAGGGATTTGGCGGATCAGGTCATCCACCGCAGAGCCGCCGGATACCGTATCCTCGAATGCCTGCAGGTCGCGGTAATTGGTGATGAGCGCCTTATCCGCCGCCGACAATGCGTCATACAGGAAGCGCGCCTTCGCTACGTCTTCGCCGAATGTCTTGCTCGTCTGCTTGATGTTCAGGATGGCCTCCATCGTCTTCCCTACCGGAGAGATCTTTGACAGCAGCGCTTCCCGATTATAGACAAGCTCGCGGCTTTCATACGGGATGCTTTCATATGCCTTGACCGCCGTATTGTACTTTTTCACAAAGTCCGATGCCTGGTTGAACGGACGCGCCAGCATCTCCTCCAGCTCGATGATTTGGTGGATGGATGTCGTGACAGGCTTCAGCGCCTTCTCCCGCTCCTGCAGCGTCTTGTAGTTCAGCACAAGCTTCTGGTAGGAGGAATTGATGCGCGCCAGCTTATCATACGCCTCCCGCGCCGCCACTAATTTTTGTACATAGTCCTCGACGCCCGGACGCGCCCCGTCAATCATATCCATTACTTCATTGACCGTCACAAGCCCGGTCTCCGCACCTTCGATTTTATCCAGGAGCGGCGCAAGGTAGTTCTTTTCAATCGTTGTCAAACGGTCATACATCGCCCGGACCGCCGCTACATCCTCGATATATGTTTTGGCGGTAGGCTTTAGCTTATCGGCAGCCTCCACTACTTGATAAATCTTCAAGTATGGCTGCAGCCCGCTTGTGTAGTTATATACATATGATTTTTGACTGGATGAAAGCTTTTCATACGCCTTTAACGCCGAATCGACTTTTTTGGCATAGTTCCTGTTTGCCACGTCCCTATTTTTGATGATCGGGTCGTTGATCAGGTCGACCACCTTCAAGGCGGCTGTGCCGTCCTTCTCTAACCGCTGGAACTCCTTGTAGTTCCTCACCTGCTTCTTCCCGTCAGGCGAAAGAACTGCATAGGCAGCTTTGATGCGCTCCACCTCATTCAAAAATGCCCGGCCGTTTAATAGCCCGAGGTCTTCGATGGCTTTGACCAGTCCGTTGCCTGTTTCGATTGCCTGGTCGAGGGCGTCTAATGTGGGTTTGTATGTTTTGATGACTTCGATGATGCTACCCCTGTATTCAGCATCCCCAGTCTCCCATGCATCTGCTTTTATTAATTTCTCATACTGTTCCTTGGCCTTTTTGTAGGCGTCCTGGAAGCCCGGGTCACTCGACTTCAACGCCTTCACCTGGTCCACGAATTTCAGGTAGGTTTGGAAATCCGTCACGAGGTTTTTGTTTTCCGTAGAGATGAAAGATTTTTGTGATCCCGTTAATTTCTCGTACGCAGTCACAGCAGATTTCGCTTTGCTGGCGAATGTTTTCGCTTCCGGGTCCACTTCCTCGATTGACTTGGTAACAGCTGCCGGCTGCTTGACCATCTTTTCAAGATCCGTTAATGTTTTCAGGTTTGTGACGAGTTTTTGCTCCTCTTTCGGGAGGGCGTTGTATGCATTGCGGGCGGCTTGGATG
>JBJEFP010000294.1:0-4544 GCA_051874195.1 Lysinibacillus sp.
GCGACACTCATATTTGGAAACTTATCTTCCAGAGCTTTATATATATCATCAGCTGTAGGATGGATCATTGAGTTAATTAGATATTCCAAAATAGCATGACGCTGCGGAGTAATTCTTACACCAGTAGTCTTTAACGTGTCTAACGCGTCTTTTAAATGCATTTCATCAGACATCGCCATGCACCTCTTTCACTCATATTATTAATTTATAATTGTTACAAATAGTGTATCGAATTTGTTCACAGTTTGTCAACAATCCCTTGTTTGGATAAGTGATTTATCATAAAGGGATATAGCTATTAAGGAAAGATATTCTCAATTAACTTTTATAACTGAGAAAGAAGTCGCCATTCCACCAATTTACACTGCATCAATACCCTCTCAAGATATCTATCTCGTTCTCAAGCTTCCTTTCACCTGCCAGCCATTTTTGCAAACTCGGCTTAAAAATATCCAGGCTGCGCTCGACATAGCGTGAGGAATGGCTGGATAGGTGAGGAGACAGCGTGACATTCTTCATTTTCCATAAAGGACTATCGGCCGGGAGCGGTTCTTTCATATATACGTCAAGGACGGCATGGGCAATCAGCTCTCCCTCAAGTGCTTCAACCAAGACGGCTTCATCGACCAAATCGCCGCGCCCGAAGTTCATGAAGATTGCACTGTCCTTCATCGCCTCAAAATGTTCACGCATAAGAAGCTCCTGGGTCTTCGGTGTGCTCGGGAGCATGGAAATGACGATATCCGCCTTAGGCAAATGCTTCATCAAGTCGCGCATAGCATATGTTTCATTCATATAGTCCGCCATTTCGCCTGAGCTGTTGATGCCGATCGTATGTACTTCGAACGCCTGCAGAATCCGGCCAATTTCCCGACCGATTGCTCCCGGTCCCAGTATCAATGCTGTGCTGCCATTCAGCTCCGTCAGTCGGATCCGCTTATTCCATACTCCACCGGCCTGCTGCTCATAAATGCTCGGAAGCCCCCGCTTCAAAGATAAAATATGGGCCAGAATCGATTCGGCCATTGGCTTTTTATGAATTCCCCGCACGTTGGATACATAAATCCCCCGGTCGGCGATTGCTTGTGCCGGCATTTTTTCAACCCCCGCCGAGGCGACAAAAATCCATTCCAACTTCTCCGCCACGGCGATCTTTTCCTCGTCCAAATCCTCTCCATAGGTCACGAGAATTTCCGCCTCCTTTAGCGCCTCCTCCGTAATCCCTTGCTCAAAGACAAAATCTACATGTGGGAACTCTTCCAGTAGCGGCTTGCGCAAATCTTCTCTTGGCTCGAATGTAAAATAAATGTTCATCGTCATTCCCCTTTTAAATGTGATAGCACCTGCTCGATATGGTTCTTTACCTTCACCTTGCGCCATTCCGCCACAACAACGCCTTCTTCATTGATCAAGAAAGTGGAGCGCTCGATTCCCATATATTCACGGCCGTACATCTTCTTCAGCACCCATACGCCGTACTTTTCCGCTACTTCATGGTCCGTATCGACAAGCAACGAAAAAGGCAGGCCATGCTTTTCAATGAACTTCGCATGCTTGCTTGCATCGTCCATGCTTACACCGAGGATGACGGCATTCAAAGAAGCAAAGTCTTCATGCGCATCACGGAAATCACACGCTTCCGTCGTGCAGCCTGGCGTCATATCTTTCGGATAAAAGTACAGTACTACATTCTTCCCTTTAAAATCAGAAAGGCTGACCTGTTCCCCCTTTTCATTCTCCAATGTGAACTCCGGCGCCTTTTCATTCAATAATGTCATAAAATCCCTCCATTTTCCTCTATCGTACCGAATCCTCGCACTTCTTTCAATTTCTTTGGCGTTCGGATGCAATTCGGACTACAATAGAGCATACACATAGGATTTGGAGGTAAAATAATGAATCATACAAACTCAGAGCAACTATACAAAGAGGCATGCGAACATATCGTAGGGGGCGTCAACAGCCCATCCCGTTCTTATAAGGCAGTAGGTGGAGGCGCACCGGTCGTCATGGCCCGCGGGAAAGGCGCTTATTTTTGGGATGTAGACGGCAACCGCTATATTGATTATCTTGCAGCATATGGTCCGATTGTGACAGGCCACGGCCACCCTCATATTGCAAAGGCAATCGCCCATGCGGCCGAAACAGGTGTACTGTATGGAACACCGACCGAGCATGAAGTGAAGTTTGCAAAAATGCTGAAAGAGGCCATTCCTACATTGGACAAAGTCCGCTTCAACAACTCAGGGACAGAAGCCGTCATGACGACGGTGCGCATCGCCCGTGCCTATACAGGGCGCAATAAAATCATCAAGTTCGCCGGCTGCTACCACGGCCACTTCGACCAGGTGCTAGTAGCGGCGGGCTCAGGACCAGCTACACTCGGCTCTCCGGACTCGGCAGGCGTGCCCGAATCTGTAGCAACTGAGGTCATCACAGTTCCTTTCAACAACAAGGAAGAATTCACGTTGGCTATGGAGCATTGGGGCAGCCAGGTGGCCGGCATTCTAATCGAACCAATCGTCGGCAACTTCGGCATCGTGGAGCCAAACCCCGGCTTCCTGGAACATGTACACGCCCTCGCCAAAGAATATGGTGCACTGACAATCCACGATGAAGTCATCACTGCATTCCGCTTCCATTACGGCGCAGCGCATACAATGCTAGGTCTTACACCTGATTTGGTGGCAATGGGGAAAGTGATTGGCGGCGGCCTGCCAATTGGTGCTTATGGCGGACGCAAGGAAGTAATGGAAACAGTTGCACCACTCGGCCCTGCTTATCAGGCTGGGACAATGGCTGGCAACCCGGCATCCATGCTTGCCGGCATCGCTTGCCTGGAAGTGCTGGCACAGCCCGGTGTGTACGATGAAATGGACCGCCTTGGCGCGATGCTAGAAAAGGGTATTTTAGAGGCCGCAGAGAAGTATAATATAACTGTTACAGTGAACCGCTTAAAAGGTGCATTGACAATTTACTTCACAGATGAGAAAGTAGAAAACTACGAGCAGGCCGAAAACTCTAATGGGGAAATTTTTGGTCGCTTCTTCAAACTGATGCTTTCACAAGGAGTAAACCTGGCACCTTCTAAATATGAAGCCTGGTTTCTGACAACGGAACATACAGAAGAAGATATTATGGAGACGATCGCTGCGGTTGAGTACGCATTTTCACAGCTGTAGGCCATCTACCGGCGAAGCGTCTTCATCGATTACGTAAAGAAAGAGAGGGCTTCATTTTTTATGCAGTTAGGTGCCCGTGTCTTAAAAACTGGTGTCGCTATTGTATTTGCATTATTTTTAGCCGAGTTACTCAATCTGCCTTCGCCGGTATTTGCAGGAATTGCAGCGATTTTCGCCATCCAGCCTTCCATCTACCGATCCTATTTGACGATTTTAGAACAGATACAGGGGAATTTGATTGGGGCGACTGTCGCCGTCATCTTCGCCCTGTTATTCGGTCATCATATTGTAGCCGTAGGGATTGCCGCAATTATTGTGATTGCGCTGATGATCAAATTCAAGCTGGAGAAGTCACTTTCATTAGCACTCGTGACGGTGGTAGCCATCATGGAGGTCCAAAACGATGACTTCTTGATGTTTGGACTGATTCGCTTTTCCACCGTCATGATTGGTGTCTTTGCAGCATTTCTTGTCAACCTCGTATTCATTCCACCGCGCTATGAGGTGAAATTATTCAAGAACATCAACTCCCTCCAAGATGACATTATCCGTTGGACGCGCCTTGCCGTCAGACAGGCAAGCGAGCATACCTCGACAAAGATGGCACTTAAAAAGCTGAAGAGCCGCATGCAGGAGGTAGAAAGTCTGTATGGCTTCTATGAAGAGGAGCGGAACTATTTCCGTGACAGGAAATATGTAAGGGCGCGGAAGCTGGTGATATACCGCCAGATGATTTTGACCTCCAAAAAGAGCCTGGAGCTTCTGCAGCGTCTGCATCAGCACGAAAACGAGGTTTCAAACCTGCCTGAGCAGTTCCGCCTCATGATTCAGGAGCGGCTTGATTTCCTGCTGACGTACCACGAGCAGCTGCTGCTTAAATATACAGGCAAGCTGAAACCCGAGCTTTCCGAATGGTCACAGCATGAGGAATATTTGCAGCGGAATGAAGTGATGGAGATTTTCATCAAGCAGATTGCCCTGGCTCAGGAGCTCGAGGAGGAGGAGACGTTTTCAAGCTATCATTTGCTCTATATTTTATCGCGGATTTTGGATTACGAGGAAAATCTGGAGCATCTGGATACGCTGATCGTGTCATACCGCAATTACCACAGTAACGAAAAGAATGTAGATTTGGAATCTGAGTTCTATTAGAAAAGGGAGCGTCTGAAAAATCCTTCAAGACGTTCCCTTTTTCCCTGTCGTAACGACAATTTCATGCTATATAAATGGCCTGTTCCGGCGGACTATCCTGCACCAAAAGCGGACATGCACCGCGTCTTATCCGCTTTTTCAGATTCGGGTCACCCAAAATGGCAAAATTCATATACAACATATAATAAAATAAATGCCAAAAAGGACTCC
>JBJEFP010000295.1:0-4535 GCA_051874195.1 Lysinibacillus sp.
TTGAAACAGAATCGTTCTTATCTGCTGCATCATTCCAAGAAACAACTCGTGTGTTGACGGATGCTGCAATCAAAGGTAAGCGTGACGAACTTCTTGGTCTGAAGGAAAACGTAATTATCGGTAAACTTGTTCCTGCAGGTACTGGTATGCAGCGCTACCGTCAGATTCGTATCGCAGATGACGAGCCGGCAACGGAAGCAGAACTAACTTCATTCGAATAAAATGCACGGGAATTGAACGGCATGCCGTTCAATTCCTGAGCCTGCGTTTGGATTCATGGATGGTAGGGAGCTTCTAATGGATGCTGCCGCATCGTCTGCAAAAGGAAATGTATCGCCTCGGTCTTACGAAGACCGAGGGATGCTTTTTCCGAAGATATCAGTTGACAGTTGGAATTAGGAATGATAATATATTCAAGGTTGATAGTTAACTGTCTGTACTTTTGGAGGATATGCAAATGTCTTATGCTAAAGTAAAACAGGCCAGTCAAACAATCATAGGTACAAAGCAGGCAGTGAAAGCAATGCGTGCTGGACAAGTACTCGAAGTTTTTGTCGCACTTGATGCAGACAGTTGGGTAACCGATCCGGCCATTCTTCTCGCGAAAGAAATCGGGATACCAGTTCATCTCGTCGAGTCAAAAAAAGAACTTGGAAAAGCTTGCGGCATTCATGTTGGAGCTGCAATTGTTGCGATTACTGCGATGTAGTTTTTGTGTAGTTGTACACAAAGACTTTGTTTTTACCCAAAAAATGAACCACCTGGATGTGTGGTATTAAAAGGACTCAACGAAGGGAGGAAAAATCGATGCCTACAATTAACCAATTGGTACGTAAGCCTCGTAAATCTAAAATCACGAAATCAACTTCACCAGCGTTAAATAAAGGATATAACTCATTTAAAAAATCTTTAACTGATGTTAAATCTCCACAAAAACGTGGTGTTTGTACTCGTGTAGGTACTATGACGCCTAAAAAACCTAACTCAGCGTTACGTAAATACGCTCGTGTACGTTTAACTAACCAAATCGAGGTTACAGCGTACATTCCTGGTGAAGGCCACAACTTACAAGAGCACAGTGTTGTTCTTATCCGTGGCGGTCGTGTAAAAGACTTACCGGGTGTTCGTTACCATATCGTACGTGGTGCTCTTGATACTGCTGGTGTAAACGGCCGTATGCAATCACGTTCTCTATACGGTACAAAACGCCCTAAAGAAAAGAAATAATTAAAACGAAAATACTCTAAATAGATATTCATCTGAAAGGAGGAAAACACATGCCTCGTAAAGGTCCTGTTTCCAAACGTGACGTGTTACCAGATCCACTTTACAATTCAAAACTAGTAACTCGTTTAATCAATAAAATGATGATTGATGGTAAAAGAGGTACTTCTCAAAAGATTTTATACGGTGCGTTCGAACTTGTAAAAGAACGTTCTGGCCAAGATCCACTAGAAGTATTTGAAGCTGCATTGAACAATGTAATGCCAGTTCTTGAAGTACGCGCTCGCCGTGTTGGTGGTTCTAACTACCAAGTACCGGTTGAAGTACGTCCAGAACGCCGTACTACTTTAGGTCTTCGTTACCTAGTTAACTACGCTCGTCTTCGTGGAGAAAAAACGATGGAAGAGCGTTTAGCTAACGAAATCCTTGATGCATCTAACAACACAGGTGCTTCAGTTAAGAAACGTGAAGACATGCACAAAATGGCAGAAGCGAACAAAGCATTCGCTCACTACCGCTGGTAATATCACCCATGCTCTAGCTTGCTAGAGCATGCGTTATACTTAACCGTTCTACCCCAATATGGAAGGAGAAATTTCCTATGAAACGCGAATTCTCACTAGAGAATACACGTAATATTGGGATCATGGCTCACATTGATGCTGGTAAAACAACAACAACTGAGCGTATCCTTTATTACACTGGTAAGATTCATAAAATCGGTGAAACTCACGAAGGCGCTTCTCAAATGGACTGGATGGAGCAAGAGCAAGAACGTGGTATTACAATCACTTCTGCTGCGACAACAGCTCAATGGAAAGGGCACCGCGTAAACATCATCGATACTCCAGGACACGTAGACTTCACTGTAGAAGTAGAACGTTCATTACGTGTACTTGATGGAGCGGTAACAGTACTTGATGCTCAATCAGGTGTTGAGCCTCAAACTGAAACTGTATGGCGCCAAGCTACAACTTACGGCGTACCACGTATCGTATTCATCAACAAAATGGATAAAATGGGTGCAGACTTCCTATATTCTGTAGGTACTCTACATGAGCGTCTGCAAGCAAATGCTCACCCAATCCAATTACCAATCGGTGCTGAAGACGAATTCAAAGCAATCATCGACCTAGTGGAAATGGATGTAACTTACTACGACAACGAAGAAGGTACAGCATTACGCGAAGGCCAACCAATTCCTGAAGAATACCAAGCACAGGCTGAAGAATACCGTGAAAAATTAATCGAAGCAATCGCTGAAGTTAATGAAGATATCATGGAGAAATACTTCGCTGGTGAAGAAATTACGAAGGAAGAGCTTAAAGCGGCAATCCGTAAAGCGACAATCGCAGTAGAATTCTACCCAGTAATCTGTGGTACAGCATTCAAACACAAAGGTGTTCGTAAAATGCTTGACGCAGTTATCGACTACCTGCCATCTCCAGTAGATGTACCTGCAATCAAAGGTACTGACGTTGATGGAGACGAAGAGCTAGTACGTCATTCTTCTGATGAAGAGCCATTCGCAGCTCTTGCATTCAAAGTTATGACTGACCCATTCGTAGGTAAATTAACATTCTTCCGTGTGTACTCTGGAACACTTGATTCAGGTTCATACGTACAAAACTCTACAAAAGGTAAACGTGAACGTGTAGGTCGTATCCTTCAAATGCACGCGAACAGCCGTGAAGAAATTTCAAAAGTATTCGCTGGTGACATCGCTGCTGCTGTAGGTCTTAAAGATACTACTACTGGTGACACTCTATGTGACGAGAAAAACCTTGTGATTCTAGAGTCTATGGAATTCCCAGAGCCAGTTATCTCTTTATCTGTAGAACCAAAATCAAAAGCTGACCAAGATAAAATGGGTCAAGCTTTACAAAAACTTCAAGAAGAAGATCCAACATTCCGTGCACATACAGACCAAGAGACTGGTCAAACAATCATCTCTGGTATGGGTGAGCTTCACCTTGACATCCTAGTTGACCGTATGAAGCGTGAATTTAAAGTAGAAGCCAACGTTGGTGCTCCAATGGTATCTTACCGTGAGACATTCCGTGGCTCTGCTCAAGTTCAAGGTAAATTCACTCGTCAATCTGGTGGTCGTGGTCAATACGGTGACGTATGGATCGAGTTCTCTCCAAATGAAGAGGGCGCAGGTTTTGAATTCGAAAACGCTATCGTTGGTGGTGTAGTTCCTCGTGAATACATCCCAGCAGTAGAAGCTGGACTTCGTGATTCTTTAGACCGCGGTGTTGTTGCGGGTTACCCGTTAATCGACATCAAAGCTAAATTATTCGATGGTTCATACCATGACGTTGACTCCAACGAAATGGCGTTCAAAATCGCTGCTTCTATGGCCTTAAAAGCCGCTGCTTCTAAGTGTAACCCAGTTATCTTAGAGCCAATGATGAAAGTAGAAGTTGTAATTCCAGAAGAGTACCTTGGTGATATTATGGGTAACATTACTGCTCGTCGCGGTCGCGTAGAGGGTATGGAAGCTCGTGGTAACTCACAAGTAGTACGCGCAATGGTTCCACTATCTGAAATGTTCGGATATGCAACGACTCTACGTTCTGCAACTCAAGGTCGCGGTGTATTCTCAATGGTGTTCGATCACTATGAAGAAGTACCGAAATCAATTGCAGAAGACATCATCAAAAAAAATAAAGGTGAATAATTGAAATTTCATCTTGTATCCAGTATAAATAACTTGTAAGCTATGATTGCATGGCTGGTAAGGGCCCTTATCAGCCAGCAATTATAACATAAAAAAAATTAAAACATACATTTAGGAGGCTTTCTCTAATGGCTAAGGAAAAATTTGACCGTTCGAAAACGCATGCTAACATTGGTACAATCGGACACGTTGACCATGGTAAAACAACTTTAACTGCTGCTATCGCAACAGTTCTTTCTAAAAAAATGGGTGGCGAAGCTAAATCTTACGCTGACATCGACAACGCTCCAGAAGAAAAAGAGCGTGGTATCACAATCAATACTTCTCACGTAGAGTATGAAACTGACAAACGTCACTATGCACACGTTGACTGCCCAGGACACGCTGACTATGTTAAAAACATGATCACTGGTGCTGCTCAAATGGACGGCGGTATCCTAGTAGTATCTGCTGCTGACGGCCCAATGCCACAAACTCGTGAGCACATCCTTTTATCTCGTCAAGTAGGTGTACCTTACCTAGTAGTATTCATGAACAAATGTGATATGGTTGACGACGAAGAATTATTAGAATTAGTAGAAATGGAAATCCGTGACCTACTATCTGAATATGACTTCCCAGGCGACGA
>JBJEFP010000296.1:0-2002 GCA_051874195.1 Lysinibacillus sp.
CATCTTATTCAAACAAATGCTCATATGGCGAAACATCGATCTGCATCTGATCCAATTTTTTTCGCAGAAATTTATGATCCCGCTTCGGTGTCGCTTGTATGTACCCGCGGATGATCAAGTCCTGTGTAATCGCCGTAGCCTTCTCCTCGAGCGCCAGCTCCCCGATTTTCCCCGCAATCTTTTCCTTTGCCACCTGGCGGAACAGCTCCGGTACGGGTGATGTCAGCTCTGCAAGCATCGCCTTGGAATCATCGTTCCACAAGTGGATGGTCTTGTCCAAATAGAACTCCTGCCAGTCCAGGTCGGATTTTCCGTCCGCTTTCGGCAAGGCCTTCAGGAACTTCCGGAACATGAAGAAGCCGCCGATGCCCATCAAGGTGATCAGGATGACAACCCAAAACAAAATAAACCATAAAAACCAGCCAGTTAACATTACTGCATTCACCTCTTTACTATCTCTATTAACTATTATAAGAGTTTTTACCACTTTTTTCATCAGCATTGTCCCTTTTTCTATGACGAATTTCGATAATAGTGTTTGAAAGGGGGGATGAAGGATGCCAGAATTCCAATTCCAGCAGGCTGCACTCGTATTGAACTGCCTGGCGGGGGTCGATGCGAAAGGGGACCCGGTGTACAAGAAGATGACGTACCGCCATGTGGCCGAGCATGCGGCCGCCGAGCAGCTGCACAACATTGCCTTGGCAATCGACGGATTGACAAGCAATTCAGTTGTCAATGTGGAGAAGTCAGAAAAGCAGATCATCATCTAAAACAGGTAAGGGAAGGGAGGGGGTGAGACAATGACCCAACTATTGGAGCTGGTGTTCGAGCTGGCGAATGGCAAGTCGCTGACGCTTTCGATTCCGAATCCGAAGGCGAATCTGACAGACAATGAAATCAATGCTGCCATGCAGACCATCGTGACGTCCAACGTCTTTGTGCGTGAAGGCGCGGCCATCACAGCGAAAAAAGGCGCACGCATCGTGGAGCGCGGAGTGACGGAGTTTAAAATCAATTAACACATGAGCCGGTGGGAGGAGTCCCGCCGGCTTTTTAAAGGCAGGTGAAAAGAGATGGAGCAGTGGATTGCACTCGTCCAGGAAATTGGTTTTCCAATCGTCGTATCGTTCTATTTACTGTACAGGATTGAAAACAAGCTCGACGCGATTCATACCGCACTGCTAGACCATAGACCATAGTTGTGAAGTAAGGGTTCACATATTTGACCAAAATACTTCACGACTGGAAGTATTGTAATCTACTACACAATTCGATAAGATGTAGACATGTTGGTAGAAGTGGAGAGAGATAGATGAAAAAAAACTATGCACTAGTGGCCGTGCTGCTTGTCGTCGCCGTAATGGTGAGCGCATGCAGCAATTATAAATTCAAGGCGACAACACATTATGAAGTGGAAGATTTTCATGTAACGAACCACCGCGGGGAAGAGGTCGAGCTGGAGGACTTCAAGGGTAAGCCGTGGCTGGCCATGTTCATCTTCACGAACTGTACGACAATCTGTACACCGATGACGCACAATATGACGGAAGTGCAGAACGAATTGATCGAGCGGGGCGTGGAGGATTATAACATCGTCGCATTCTCGGTCGACCCTGCAACGGACAAGCCGGAAGTGATGGCGGAGTATCTGGCGCGCTACGATGTGCCGGATGAGTCGAAATGGAACCTCGTCACCGACTATGATCAGACGTTCATCGAGCAATTCGCATTGAATTCCTTTAAAACACTGGTGAAAATGCCGACTGACCCGACAGATGATCAAGTTCTACACCAGAGTCTTTTCTTTTTGGTCGATGAAAACGGGGTAGCCGTGAAAAACTATACGGGCGCTACGATGGACGGGGAGGAAATCTCCTACGACACAATCGCCATTGATATGAAAACCCTGATTGAAGAAGGTTCACAGTAAGGGAATGGAAGGCTGTCACTTTGGTGGCGGCCTTTTTTTATGGGCAGAAGGTCACAATTCGCGCAATAG
>JBJEFP010000296.1:2102-4531 GCA_051874195.1 Lysinibacillus sp.
CCCTTTCACAGGCGGCCGTCTCACATTATGATAACGAGGCTTTCTCCAAAGCCTGTTTAAAGTCTTCCAGCAAATCAAATTCATTTTCCAGTCCGACCGAGAAGCGCAGCAGACCGTCCGTGATGCCGCGCTTTTCACGTTCTTGCGGCTCCATGGCGGCGTGGCTCATCTTCGCAGGATAGGACAGGATCGATTCCACACCGCCGAGGCTGACGGCGAATACGGGAATCTGCATCGCTTCAACGAACCTTTTCGCCACCTCATAGGATGGCAGGCTGAAGGAGAATACAGCACCGGCAGAAGTGGCCTGTTTCGCATGAATAGCTGAACCTGGATGGCTCGCCAATCCTGGATAATAAACTTTTTCGACGAGCGGGTGACGGTCCAGGAACTCAGCCAGCACACCAGCGACACGGGCCGATTCATTGAAGCGCACAGCCGTCGTCTTCATGTTCTGGATCAGTGTATAGGCATCCTGCACGCCGAGGCATGACCCGAAGGAATTCTGGATAAAGTACACCTGCTCGCTTACCGCAGGATCCTTCGCCACGACAAGACCCGCCACGATATCGGAATGCCCCGAAAGAAACTTCGTCGCACTGTGGATGACAACATCCACGCCCAGGTCGAGCGGGCGCTGATGGATCGGCGTCATGAAGGTGTTGTCGAGGAACGTCAGTGCACCTGACTCCTTCGCAATCGCCACGACACCGGCGATATCCGTGATGCCGAGCGTCGGATTGGAAGGCGTCTCCATATACAGAAGCTTCGTATCGGGCGTCACGGCAGCCCGGACTGCCTCCAGGTCGGTGAAGTCCACGAATGTATGGGAAATGCCGAAGCGCGGCAGCACCTTCGTGACGAAGCGGTATGTACCGCCGTACACATCCTCCGTAATGACGATATGGTCGCCCTTCGATAGCATCATGAAGCAGGCGGATACGGCAGCCATGCCGGTAGCGAACGCAAATCCGCGGTGTCCACCCTCCAGCTCGGCGATCGCCTTCTCCAGTGCGGCACGTGTCGGGTTGCCGGAACGGGCGTAGTCAAATTCGCCGAACTCATCCATCGACTCCTGATGGAACGTGGAGGACAGGTACATCGGGACGTTGACTGCGCCTTTTTTATCGGCATAGCCTTCACGGATGGCACCGTGGATCAGTGCTGTTTCAATGCGGCCCATGTGCTACACCCCCGCCCGAAGCGAGTCGAATACCTGCTTCAAATCTGCAATGATGTCGTCCGCTTCCTCAACGCCGACAGAAAAGCGCAGCAGGCGGTCGCATACGCCGCGTGCCACACGTTCCTCATACGGCATGTCGGCATGCGTTTGTGTGGCAGGGTAGGTGATGAAGCTCTCCACACCGCCGAGGCTCTCCGCAAAGGTAATGAGCTTCATGCCACGCAGGAATGGGTCGACAAGGCTTGCATCCTTCACGCGGAATGACAGCATGCCGCCTTTTCCTGTATACAGCACGTCCGTCACGAGCTCCTCTGCCTCCAAATAGGCCGCCACCTTTTTCGCGTTCGCATCATGAGCTTTCAGACGAAGGTGTAGCGTCTTCAGCCCGCGGATGATCAGCCAGGCATCCATCGGAGAGAGGACGGCACCAGCACCGTTGTGGATATAGGCCAGTTTTTCGCAAAGTTCTGAACCTTTTGCAACCACAAGCCCTGCAAGGACGTCATTATGTCCACCGATGTACTTCGTTGCACTATGCACGACGATATCCGCGCCAAGCTCGATCGGGCGCTGGAAGTACGGTGTATAGAACGTATTGTCGACAATCAATAGAAGATTGTGCTTTTTCGCAAGCTCATTATAGGCGATTAGGTCGATTTCCTGCATGAGCGGATTTGTCGGCGTTTCGATGAACAGCGCCTTCGTGTGGTCATTGATCAATGCTTCCACTTCTTCAACGGAAGCAAATGGCGAGTAGACCGGCTTGATGTTGTATGTATCGCCGTATACCTTGAACAGGCGATATGTACCGCCGTATAGATCATCCGGCACGATCAGTTCATCACCAGGGGCGAACAGGGATAATACGAGCTGGACAGCCGCCATGCCCGAGCTGCATGCAAAGCCGGCATCCCCGCCTTCTAGCGCAGCAATTCCTTCTTCAAGTATCGTTCTAGTCGGATTTTTCGTACGTGTATAGTCATAGCCCGTCGATTCGCCGATTCCTGCATGTTTATAGGCGGTCGAAAAGTAGACGGGCGGGTTTACCGCACCGGTTTTTGCATCACTCGCATTCCCCAGCTGTACAAGTTTTGTCTCCAATTTGCGTTCAGTCATACAATCACTCTTTCTACTAGTGTTAATTAACGAAACATTTGTAATGAATCGATTATTAAATCAATTTACCACGTTAAAGTGCCGGGGACAACCTATGAAACAAAAAAAGCCCATCTTTTCAGATGGACTC
>JBJEFP010000297.1:0-4520 GCA_051874195.1 Lysinibacillus sp.
CTAAAAATTTTAGTGTGAATCGACTTTTTCAGTGCCCTCCAAGCATTCACAGGTGCTTTGAATGCCATGACCCCCAACCGGTCTGGGGTAATCCCGGTTGGAATTATGGTCATCTATCAAAACGGCCCATTGTCAAATTCCTGCTGGAAATGGCGGATAGCCGGCAGCGTGGATGTTTTCAAAGTATTGCCTGTCAGCTGCGCGACCGGCTTCAGGTAATCGGCCATTTCTTTTGTGACGTGAATGGCTTTCGGCTTGAAAGGGATGGTATCAAGCAATTGGACAAAGGCGGCCTGGGCAAGTCCAGGTTCCTTCGGGTAGGGAATCATGTCGTGGAAGATGACCATGCCTGTCTTTTTGTCCACCGCAATTGCCAGTAGCGGATAAAACGGCCGTTCGTCTGGCGATTCCTGAATGGCTCTATCGAGATAGACGAGGTCGAACTCGATTTCGTGCGCCGCTTTTTTTGTTGTGCGGAGCTTTTGCACCAAGCCTTTTGGCAAATCGAGATATATCTCATGCGTCCGATTCTTTTGAACAGGCGGGATTTCGATGATTTTCAGCTCCCATTCGCCCTTTTGCACATCCGCTTTATAAAAGGGGAAGTGATTTTCCGGCAAGTTCGGGTAAGTCCAGCCGTTCTTGATGAGTTCAATGTGCTCCAGCGTTATGGCTGCGGCGAGCTTTAATGTTTCTGTCCCATCTTCATCAGGGAGCCATGGGAATTGCCCTGGATCGTATGTACGGAACTGAATCCAGTTCTTCTTCCCGCGGTAGGAAAAGCCGGCGTCCTTTATGATTCGGTAATCCTCTTTTGACAGCTCGTCCCGGTCGACAAAAGAGATGGTCAAGCTCTCTAGGTTATAAAAAAATTCTTTAGACGGAATTGCCTCGGATAGCATGGCGTCCAGTGTCTTATAGCCCTGTTCGTTTAGATAAAGGGCCAGACCGAATTCCTGGCCGGCAGCACCGAGAACCGACACGAAAATCAAATCCTGTGTGGCAGGGTCTTCAATCACGAAAATCTCGTTATCATTCATATATTGCCATGGCTTCGCATTTTTTAGTGCAGTGGCCACTTCGAGCAAGCCTTCATAGTCGGGTTCATCCTCGAATAGGTCAAGCAGCTCCCCGATATCCCCGCCCTCTTTCAACAATTCCAATAAGTCTTCATCGTTCAGCAACTCCTCAAATACCTCGGCATCCAAGGCATTCATCATCTGCATCTCCTCTGTAATTTCATGCAGGTCGATGAAAGCTGGCTTTCCTGAATGAAGATTTCCCTTGCCGGCAATGCAGGACGGGCAGGGCTGTGAGAGGACATTCGGCAGGATTTTATCGACTGTCATAGATAATGCCATACCTAAGCTAGGCACCTCATAAGTGGCCACGTCCCCTTCCTGCTTGAACCAATCGTTCAGCAGCTCCTCTTCGTCATCCAGTAATTCATCCGCTATGGTCGATAAATCCCCATCCATATCAGCTCCTATAAATACAGGTCTGATGGTTTTTCCCTGTGACTTGGTGATTGTAAAGAAGGCGGATTCCATATGTGAATTATCAAAGGCGATGAAGATGAGGTCTTCAAAATCGGCGAAGGTGCTCCGGTCCGGGACGATGAGCGTACGGAAGATTTTTGAATTCTTTTTATCTGTCAACGTGAGTTGGAAGGGCATATGATCTCTCCTTATTTATTGGTTGTATATATCATACAATAGTTGATGGACAATAGAAATGGATGGAACAGCCTTTTGGCGACCAATATAAATCATACATATGTTTTTGGGTAGCGGATGCCCGTTCGTTGGTTCTATGAGACGCCCTAAAAACGATTGTCAAATAATACATCCTACAAAACAATATCCATTCTCATATACCTGCCGTTTTCGGGCAATCTAAGGGAAACGAAATCCCGTGAGGTGTATTGTTATGTTGATTGAAAGGTCGTCGGAATGGAAGGAAGGCTTTCTACAACGTTTGGAAAATAACGGGCCGTGGGATAATTGGGCTCTTTATAATATGAGCTATGACATGGCGGAACATAATCTAATCACTGAATTTACCGGTCTCCAGGCGCCGAAGTACCTGCCGCACATCACGCCGCTTGCCCATCAGCTGGAGGCTGCGCAGACCGTCATCGAACGGATGAACGGCAAGGCGATCCTGGCCGACGAGGTAGGGCTCGGGAAGACGATCGAGGCGGGCCTCGTGCTGAAGGAATATATGATCCGCGGATTGGTGAAGAAGGCGCTCATCCTGGCACCGGCATCCTTGATCAGCCAATGGGTGGAGGAGCTGAATAGCAAGTTCTTCATTCCCGCCGTCGCCTATCGGAAAAAATACGGGATCGACCAGGCCGACATCATTGTAATGAGCATGGATACGGCGAAGAAAAGCCCGCATAAGGAACAGATCTACGAGCAGGATTACGACATGATCATCATCGACGAGGCGCACAAGCTGAAGAACCATAAAACAAAGGTGTATGAATTCGTGCAGGGGCTGAAGAAGAAGTTCTGCCTGCTGCTGACGGCGACGCCGGTGCAGAATGATGTATTCGAGCTGTTTTACCTCGTCTCCCTCCTGAAGCCGGGACATCTCGGGAACTTCGAGGCATTCCAGGAATCCTTCTCCGCCAGCAAGCGGACGGTGGAGCATGAGGAATTCCTGAAGGAGCTGGTGAATCAGGTGATGGTCCGCAATAGAAGGCAGGATACGGGCATCGAGTGGACGACGCGGAAGGTAGAAATCATTCCAATCCAATTCACAAAAGAGGAGCAGGAAGCATATGACCTGCTTACCGGGCTGAAGGAAGTGTCCCCCGTCTTTGCCGGGGCATTCTCGATGATCACCCTGCAGCGGGAAATGTGCAGCAGCAAGGAGGCGACCTGCCTGACATTGACCAATTTGCTTGCCAAGTGCACCGGCCAGGAGGAAATCGCCCATGTGGAAAGGGTGATGGAGAAGCTTATGAATCTCGAGGTCAATTCGAAGGCGGAGAAGGCGTATGAGATCATCGAGAAGGCGAATGATAAGGTCATCATCTTTACGGAATACCGCGCCAGCCAGATCTACTTGCAGTGGTATTTGGGCAAAAAGGGCATTTCCAGCGTGCTTTTCAACGGCAAGTTCAAACGGAGCAAGCGGGATTGGATGCAGCAGCTGTTCAGGGACAAGGCGCAGGTGCTGATTGCTACGGAGTCCGGCGGCGAGGGGATCAACCTTCAATTCTGCCACCATGTCATCAACTACGACCTGCCGTGGAACCCGATGAAGCTTGAGCAGCGGATCGGACGCGTGCACCGCCTCGGCCAGGAGCATGACGTGCATATCTACAATCTGGCCATCCAGGATACGATCGAGCAGCATATCCTGGACCTGCTATATGAAAAAATCGATGTATTTGAAAAGGTGGTAGGGGAGCTGGACGACATCCTCGCCAGCTATAAAAAGTCCATCTAGAAAGGAGGGGGCGACATGTATCCACAGCAGGTGCACAGCTATTTGCAAACATTCTTCCAGGAGACGAACTGTCCGGTACTGACGGAGCATCCCCATTACATGACGGTCCAGCTGACGATCGACATCGACAAAAAAATCATGAACAGGCCCTTCTACTGGCAGTACGTCGAGAGCTTCGGTGCAGAACCGGCGCCGGCACAGCTCACCTTGATCACCGACCGCACGAGCCTCGGAGCGGACATCCGCGGGGAGATGGTGCACTTCGGTTCGCCAAGGCTCAGCATGCTGTTCCGGGCGACGCAGGAAATGGGCGCCTTCGTGCAGATGTATGAATATCTGGAACGTGCCGCGAATCAGGTGCTGACTCCCTGGCTCGGCGTCAATTACAAGGTGTCCTACTACTGCGACCAGACGAAGGAGATGCTCCATTCGCTCGGCCTCAACCTCATGACGGGCCAGGTGGTCGAAGGCTTCCAGGAACAGCTGCGCGAGCGGGAGCTGGCCGCGGAAGTGCCGGCGGGCGTCTACTGCCTGCCCTACATCATCACACCTGTACGGGCGCTGGAACGTCTGGACGGCATCATCGAAGAGGAAATCCTCCAGGACGACCATACCTGGGCGGAGGATGCAGAGGCGAGATGGGAAAAGGACCTTGAAGTGCTGGAATATTTCTATATGGATGTAGAGCAGAAGCCAGAGTGCTACGAGCTCGAAAAGAAGGCGCTGGAGGAGCAGTACACGCCGAAAATCAAGGTCGACATCATCAACGGCGGGCTGTTTTATTTGAAATGATATGTCTTGGCGTATAAGGAAGCGGGCGGTGGAATCTTATCGGATTTACACTGCCTGCCGTTTTGTTTTACATGTGATGGAGGACAGTTTCGTATTTCGGAAAATTGCGAATATGAAATATTGTGATTTTAAGTATACACAAGCCGCGCAGGTTGTGTTATGATAGCTATGCAAGCGCTTAATATACGGTCTTGTAGCTCAGCTGGGAGAGCACCACCTCGACAAGGTGGGGGTCGCAGGTTCGAACCCTGTCGAGACCATCATTT
>JBJEFP010000298.1:0-29784 GCA_051874195.1 Lysinibacillus sp.
TCCGTCATGAAATCGATGGACAAGTATATGAAACGATGATTCCGAAGTATTTCGGAATGGACTATGATGTGAACCTATAGGGGTCTGTTCCAAAATAGGGGGATGAAGGGTCTGCACTTGCCGTGCAGGCCCTTTATTTTCGCCTCAAGGAGCCAGATGCCGGCCGTCTTGCCGAAAGAAAATAATCTTGAATACCTATTCAGACAGCTTTTCTTGAGAAAATAAACCTAGTAAATAAATGGGTAAACAAATGAATTGCCAAAAACGTTTTCTTAATATATTATAATCCTATAAAATTACTACGGAATAATTGGAGGTTACATGACAATGTCATTTGGTCTATTAACAGGTTTGTTATGTGGCGCTTTATTGGGGTTTGTTATGCAGCGCGGCCGCTTCTGCTTAACAGGCGGCTTCCGCGACATGTACATTGCAAAGGATAATCGCATGTTCTATGCGCTTTTGATTGCAATTGCCGTTCAAAGCGTTGGTGTATATACATTAATCAGTCTAGGTGTATTTGAATTTACGACGGGTGCCATTTCGTTGCTTGCAGTCATTGCCGGTTCATTTATTTTCGGTATTGGCATCATCTTTGCCGGGGGCTGTGCGACAGGCACGTGGTATCGTGCTGGAGAAGGTTTGATCGGCAGCTGGATTGCACTTGCCGGCTATATGCTGGTCGCAGCCATGATGCGAACAGGCCCATTAGCGCCGGTTGATGCCGGGCTTAAATCCTATGCGGTTGGCAACAACTCGATGGCGGCAACATTCGGAGTAAGTCCATGGGTGCTGATTGCGATTTTAGTAGCGACTGTGGCCTTCATCGTCTACCGCGAGCTGAAAAAGCCGAAAGTGAAAATCCCTTCCCTGAAGCCGAAGAAGTCCGGTTTGGCTCATATTCTTTTTGAAAAACGCTGGAATCCGTTCGTTACGGCTGCAGTGATTGGTCTGATCGCTACAATGGCATGGCCATTATCGGTAGCAACAGGGCGCATGGGCGGTCTGGGCATTACAACACCTTCCGCGAATATCCTGCAGTTCTTTATAACAGGCGATTTGAGCTTCATAAACTGGGGTGTCTTCCTTGTACTAGGTATCTTCCTTGGCTCGCTGTTTGCAGCAAAAATGTCCGGGGAGTTCCGCTTCCGTATGCCGGATGTAAAAACGGGAATCAACAGTTTTTCAGGTGGTTTGATGATGGGCTTCGGTGCAAGTCTGGCAGGAGGCTGTTCAATCGGGAACGGTCTTGTCATGACAGCTATGATGACTTGGTCCGGCTGGATTTCCCTTGTATTTATGATTTTAGGTACATGGACGGCTTCCTATTTTGTATTCGTACGTCCAAGAAAAAAAGCGCAGGCTGTTCGTTCAGAAGCAGTAACGGCTTAATGAATTGAAGGAGAGATTGAATATGCAAAAAAAATTAGAAGTAATGGGCATGGTTTGCCCATTCCCATTAGTAGAAGCAAAACAAGCAATCGAGGAAATCAACAAGGGTGATGAGCTTGTAGTAGCATTCGACTGCACACAAGGTACAGAGTCAATTCCACGTTGGGCGGCGGAAGCAGGACACGAAGTGACGAACTTCGAACAGGTCGGCGAAGCAGCCTGGACAATTACAATCAAGAAAAACTAAATCATGGAATGCAGAAGGAGCTTTCCGGAAAGCCAAAACTTTCCGGGAAGCTCCATTTTTATGATAAATATCTACTGAAGAAGTATTTTATACAGCGATTGCATCAAAATACGAGCACCTTTTTTGCGAAAGGCGCGTCTCACAAGACTTTTTGGCAGCCCTTTTTCCTAAACGATTTTAACATAGAAATCGCGTCCATTATCTATGCCGATAATTTCCGTATCTTTTTCTGTCCTGTAATAATGGTCAATCTGGCGGGCGAGGCCTGCGTGGCCGTTGAAATACTCGCCTCGCTCCAGTTCCTTGGCCGTATTATGGAAGTCGAAATACATTCTTGTGTCTGGGCACATGTTGTTGACAATATCCCGGAAATCCTCAAGCGGGACGTGCAGGCCTCGGGTATAGCGGCATTCTCGTTTGTACGTATGATGGGAAATGTTGATTGGTTTTGGCTCGGTAATCATTTCAATTCTAATCATTAACGTCAACCCCCTCTTATGTGGTAGGAAAGATAGCCTGATACGAGTAGATTATAGCAATTTAGAAAGGATAGAAGTACAAGGGAAATTAAATGTTTCGAAAATTTTGCTTTTTAGAACTGAAAAAAAGCAATGCTACCACTCTTCCCGTTGCATTTCTTCTGCCACCACCTGCAGGTCGTAGGCATTGATGCGCAGCAGTTCATATTCATGGTTTTCCTTATATTTCATGGCCAGGTTTAGCACATATTTTGGCGATGCTTCATTATCCTCGTCATATAGGAGGAGCATGCCGTCCGTGTTGCTGATGATGAACTTGTCCTTCTCGATGAATTGCCAGGGGGCTTCGTATGGCCGTTTCGTTACACTTGTGACGAAATCGGCATTTCCCACGATGCGTGCATATTGCGCCTGCTTGTGTTCGTTCCAGTTTTTCTCCTGCTCCAAGAAGGGGGTGATGACAGAGTATTTCAAATCGGGGAAATGCTGTTTCAATTCCAGCACCGTCTCCGCCGCCCAGCTTTCCACGCCGAGCTGCCCGCTGATGACGACCCATTCAAGACCTTCATCACAAAGGGGGTAGAGGCGGTCGTAAAGGGCCTTTTTGATGACGGGGATGCCGGGGTGCTTGTCGTTGAAGATGCCCAGCTCATGCGCACGGTATCCTGTTACATAAAGCGTCTTCATCGGAAATCTCCTTTCTCTTGCTCTCCATCATTCTAACCTACTTCGGCACTAACGGAAAACAGCGGGGCATCGAACAAAAGAAGCTCTGGACTTCCCAGAGCTTCGTATAGCTTGAATGAGGATACCTCCTCTATTATTCTATTCCGCAAATGCCTGTCTTATCTGCTCAATAGCCCAGTCCAGCTCTTCTCTGGAGATGATGAGAGGGGGAGCGAAACGGATGACTGTGTCATGCGTCTCCTTGCATAACAGGCCAAGCGCCATCAGTTTTTCACAGTAAGGACGCGCGGGTTCATATAGCTCCATGCCGATGAACAATCCGCGTCCCCGTACTTCCCTAATGACAGGATTGTTGAGTTCACGCAATTTCTCCATGAAGTAGGTGCCGAGCTCTGCGGAACGCTTCACAAGATTTTCATCGATGATGACATCAAGCGCGGCAATCGACACGGCACAGGCTAGTGGATTCC
Organism: Lysinibacillus sp.; assembly: GCA_051874195.1. Classification (GTDB taxonomy): domain Bacteria; phylum Bacillota; class Bacilli; order Bacillales_A; family Planococcaceae; genus Lysinibacillus_B. The sequence continues at coordinate 3,276 of JBJEFP010000298.1, forward strand.
CACCAAATGTAGAGCCGTGGGAACCGGGAGTGAATACCCCCAAAACATCACGGTTTGCCGCAACACAGGAAATCGGCATCACACCGCCGCCCAACGCCTTGCCGAGGATATACATATCCGGCTCTACGTCCTCCCAGTCACATGCGAACATGCGCCCTGTACGGGCAAGTCCTGTCTGAATCTCATCCGCGATAAACAGCACGTTCTTTTCGCGGCATACAGCCTGCACTTCCTGCAAAAAGCCATCCGGCGGAATCACGATGCCGGCCTCGCCCTGAATCGGTTCCAATATGACGGCAGCCGTATCTTCTGTAATGGCCTCTCGGATGGAGAGTGGATCTCCGTATGGAACAAGCGTAAAACCAGGCAAAAGAGGGGCGAATCCTTGCTGGTAAGCCTTTTCCGATGACATGGAAATAGCTGCCATCGTCCGGCCGTGGAAGTTGCCGGTACAGCAGACGATATCGGCATCCCCCTTTATGCCTTTTACCTCGTAAGCCCATTTTCGCGCCGCTTTTATAGCAGTCTCCACTGCTTCGGCACCCGTATTCATCGGCAGCACCATCTCTTTGCTTGTAAGGTTCGCCACTTTTTCATACCATGGACCGAGCTGGTCTGAATGGAACGCACGTGATGTGAGCGTTACTCGATCGGCCTGTTCCTTCAAGGCGCCGATGATCCGCGGATTGCAGTGACCCTGGTTGACTGCCGAGTAGGCAGACAGCATATCCAGGTATTTATTGCCTTCCGGGTCATACACCCATACCCCGGAAGCTTCTGAGATGACAATCGGCAGTGGGTGATAGTTATTTGCGCCGAACTGCTCTGTATGCATAATGATTTCCTTGCTATTGCTCATATATCCATCCTCCTTTTATTACCATCATAACGGAAAGGCGGGAAAAAGAGCAGACGGTAAGTCCACTTTTTTTCTTGATCGCTTTCTGTGCTTTTTAAGAATATAACAAGAATGATGCCTGAAGGCGGGATGGCTAAAGCGGAATAGGGTGATAGTTTGCATCGAGGTTGAACAGAGTGCCACCGATAGCAATTGATGGGAATATAGTGCGGGTGCTTATGAACATGGAATTCATCCCTTCCTTTATGGCTATTGCACAATCTTCCGGGGAGAAATGAAAAATGCCAGCTCAGGATGACTCCTGAGCTGGCTTGTTTGGCATGGTGGACCGCTGTGAAAGGAAGCGTCCGACCATGAGAATGGCGAGTGCGCAGAAAACGACGCTACCCGCAAAAAGGAGCGGCGCCTTGAAACTGTTGAAGTGGCCCTCCAGCCTGCTGGCGATTAGCGGGCCGATGATTTGGCCGATTGCATAGGCGGTCGTAAGGACGGAAACGATGAAGCCGCTCTGACTCGGGAACAGCTGCCTTCCGTATCCGGTAGACAGTGTGACAAGTCCGACGAATGTACAGCCGAATAGAAATGCCGACAGCATGACACTCCATGCTGTTTGCGCCAGTACAGGAAGAATGATGCCGAACACCTGCAGTATGTACGCTGCGAACATGACCGATACGGGCTTGAAGCGGGACATCATTGCCATCCAGAAAGGAGCAGACGGTGCAGCGGCAATGCCGACGACGACCCATGAATAGCTTGCATACTGCCGTAGATTTTCAATATTATAGACGATATCGACCAAGAATGTCCCGGTGATGATGTAGCCTAGCCCTTCTAGTCCATAAGCGAGGATGAGCCAGGGCATGAAGCCGCGCCAAATGTTCGTATCCGCTGTCTTCTCCACCTTTTCCCCATCCTGGATATGGATGCTTCGCCAGAGGACGAGCGTGGCAGCCAAAAGCAATGCAGACAATACTCCGAGCCCCACCCATGTCCCTTCCCATTGAAACCGGGCTTCCAAAAATGGCACGAAAAGGCCGGATATGGCGATACCGATGCCGATGCCACTGAATATGTAGCCGGACCAGCGCGTGAGCACGTTCTTGGCCAGATAGTCCATAATGATGCTCGAGGTCAAGACAAAGATGAATCCGCTTGTCACGCCAGAAATGAAACGCAGCACAATCCATATTTCATAGGAATGCGTCAGTCCCATGCCGATGATGGACACGACATTTGCCAAAACGTTTCCCAATAAAAAACCCTTCTTCCCCTTGTAAATGAAACCTGCACCTAATGCTCCTACAAAATAGCCTATATAATTACTTGAGGCCAGCCATCCACCGGCCTGGAATGTCAAATTTTCCCCTGTCCGCATGAATGGAAGCAGCGGTGTGAAGGCGAACCGGCTGATGCCCATTGCGACGACGAGTAATAAAATCCCCCCGAATAATACCCCAGCGTGACGTCGATTCATATAACAACCCCCTTGTGGATTAATCATAACATTCTGTCAAAGGGGATTGTAGAAGTTTTAGGCGTCAACCTAGCAATATTCCGTTAAAATGGAGAAGAATAAAAGAAGAAAGGGACCGGACAAATGTGGTATGAAGTAGTTGTTTACATACATGTATTGAGTGCAATAGTGGCGATTGGTCCGTTGTTTTCCATTTTCCCGATTTTGAAACGTATGGAAAAGATAGATGAAAAGGAGGCTAGGGGGGCTGTGGAGGGGCTACGCGGTGTCGTACGTGCAGTCAGTCTGGCGGGGCATGTGCTTGTGCCGAGCGGAATCGTCCTGATATGGCTGGGGGGCTGGTCATGGAAGACGCCATGGGTGCTTGCCACAATCATTCTACTTGTCGCCTCGCTTTTGTTCCTGGCGAAGGCTTTCAAACCTGCATGGCGCATCGCCGAGGCAGAAGTATTCCAAAAAGAGCAGTTCATCCCCGTCATGCAGAAGGCAGCCGGCGCGTATATCGCCATCATGCTCGCCATGCTTTGGCTGATGGTTGTGAAGCCAGAGCTATGGTAATAAAGGGCCGTATGGAAATTCATTTGAGAAATCTCTTTTGCCGTGAGGTCGATGGTACAGGTATTAAGCTGCCGGTAGATATGAGACGGCACTGGGGACGGTCTGTGAATTGAGCGCCCCCTCAGCTATGTGCCTGAATAAGTACGGCTCCATGCCGGTCCCCTGAATCTTTCTTGAAAGGGAATCGGCAGATATGCGCTTTCCATTTTAGGCAAGAGGAATGGCGCATCCCTGTTTAAGAAATGAGCGATTTAACCGCCTTGGAAATGGCGGCGCCCTCTGCCTTGCCGGCAAGCAGCGGCTTCGCTATTTTCATGGCGTCTCCCATGTTCATGCCCGGACCAATGCCTGCTGCCTGCAGCTCCGCAATTAATTCCTCTTCGGATAGCTGCTTTGGCAGGAAGCCTTTCAGCAAGGCCAATTTCGCTTCCTCTTTTTCAATGAGGTCGCTGCGTCCAGCCGACTGGGCCCCCTCCAATGCCTGGTTCGTCTGTTTGACTTCACGGTTTACGATGGCGATTTCTTCAAGTTCCGTCAACGCTCCTCCCTTTTCTTTTTCAGCCGCATCAAGAGCGGATTTCAACAGGGTCAATACACCCTTCGATAGGGCATCCTTCTCCTTCATGGCCACCTTCAATTGTGTAAAAACTTGATCCTTCAACATAGCTAGGTTCATCTCCCTTAATTTTGTTTGCTATTATAGCATGTACTTTCTTTGTTCCACAAAATTTCCCGCATGGTTCATCATTCCACCTCGTAGTTGTTCACACGGGCAAAAGCTCTGATAATATCCTCTAGCATCTGGTCCCTGTCGATGTGCGGAGGGAAGGTATTCAGCTCATGGTTGGCGATCAGCGCCTGCAGGCATTCCCCCACCTTTTTGTCGTTGTAGGCCACTTCCTTGCCTGTGATGGTCGCCAATACTTCACCTTTTTCCTTAAGTGTGAGGTTCATGAAAAACATTCCTTTCTTATCTATGGATACTTCTATTATAACCGTCGTAATATGAAAAGGAATAGATGCATGCTTATCCGAAAGGGATTAGTATGAAAGGTAGAAACGGCGAAAGAGGGATTGAATGATGAATGGTAAAATGTTGGCCCAGGCCTTGCTACAGACGAGGGGCGAGGAGCTTCGTATGGCATATGCCCTGGTGCTTAAAACGAACATAATCGGTATGATGGCAACGAAGACGAAGGATTTCTTCTCGAAGGAGAGCGACCATTCGAATGAGGCGCTGAAGGCGGAGATGAAGAAGCTGGAGCGCTTTTCGGATGAAGAGCTCCAGGTGAAGCTTTTTACGGAAATGACAAAGATACTCGATCTTCCAGGGGTCCGCTACGACTCGCCGCTTGAAATTGAAATGCAGGCGGAGGCGATCATACAGGCTGTCCATGCAGGCATGCTGAAGGATGACAAAGACTATGAAACGTTTGTATCGTCTGCGGAAGACCGCGAGATATACCAGCTGATCATCCACCATCAAATGCAGAAGGTGTTCTCTATTTTCGACAGCAAGTTCCGTGAGCTTGATGAAAAGAAGGCGACCGATTTTACGAAGCAGATGCAGGGCTTTCTAATGGATCTGCCGGAAGAACAGCAGCAAGAACTAAAAGGCAGGCTGGGCATTGATGAACTGACGGCGGAAGTCATTCGTACGGCTATAGTGACGCAGGGGGCGGTGGTCGTGTTTTCGGCCATCGTGGAGGTTGCGGGCTTCGAGGCCCCTCTCTTTTCCCTGCTCATCAGCCCGTTTGTACTCATTCCGCTTGCCTTGGGAGGCGGTGGATTGCTGTTGAAGCCTCCAACGAAAAGTATGAAGAAAAAGCTCCTTCCGGTGGGAATCCTGCAGCTCATCCTGCCGCTGTTCGTGCGGCCCCGAATTGGGGAAGTGGATTTCGCCCCATTCATTGCACACTGGAAAAAACAAGAGGCGCGCTACCGGGAACTTGTGGAGAAACGCAACCAGCATGAAGAAGCGATCCTCGCCAAAGAGGCTGAAAGGAAACATCATGAGGAGCGCCGTGAAAGCCATGTGCAAATGAGGGAAGCGGAACAGGAAAAGGCGCTGGTGTATAAATTGTTCATCGGCAGGCACATTACGACCATGCCGGTGGAGGAGAGGACATACGCCATCCAGGCAGGCATCGATGCCATCACGTTCAAAGCGGAGGAAATGGAGTCCCTGGAGCGGCAGAAGGAAGGAAATCGCGCACGGAAGGGATTATGGCGGACAATTAGCGCCACAATTGATAATACAAAGCTGAGCGTCAGGAAGAAACAGCTGCAGAAAGAGATCGAGGAAAAGCGTGATGAACTTGTGGAGGAATTTCTCACGATTGAAGGCTCCTTTCTGCAGGAAGAACGTGAACGCCTACTGTCCCACCGTATGAATGCGGCGGAGCAGCGGGAGAAGGCCCTTATCCATGACGCATCGGCAACGGCGGCCAAGGAAAAGGCCAAGGAATTGAAGAACCGCCTGAAAATAGTGAACGACCAGCTCAAGCAGCTGCAAAGTGCCTATTATGGGCTTGAGCATATCGGATGAGTGGATGTATTTTGATGAAAAATGGGCGATGGAATGAAAGTGAAACATATGTATTGACATACCCTTTTGGGGTACCATATAGTAAAGGATAAGAAATATATACCTGCAAGGGGTACCTCGAGAAGCAGCTGGAGGAGGAAGATGGAGTGGAGAAAGAAATGAACGAACAGCTGGATGCAACTTGTCATACGGAGGAATCATGCAGGAAGAGCCATCATCCCGATCATGTCAAAAAGGACTTGACGAGCCGCCTGAACCGCATTGAAGGGCAGGTGCGGGGCATTAAGGGAATGATTGAAAAGGACGTCTACTGCGATGATGTCATCACACAGCTTTCGGCGATCCAATCCGCCTTGAACAGCGTAGCGAAGGTTCTTCTGCAGGGGCATCTGAAAGGGTGCGTCGTGGACCGTCTGGCCGAGGGTGACGAGGAAGTATTGGATGAGCTTCTGGTGACGATTCAGAAGCTGATGAGAAAATAAGCGAAAGTATTTACAGCCAAAAAAGGAGCGATGGAAAATGGAAAATGTAACATTTCAAGTAAAGGGCATGTCGTGCGGACATTGTGTAAAGGCGGTCGAAGGAGGCCTAGGTCAGCTTGAAGGCGTGGAACAGGTAGCTGTCCAGCTGGATGCGGGCACTGTAGCGGTTGCCTATAAAGACGACCAGGTGACGATTGACCAAATGAAGGCGGCAATTGAGGACCAGGGATACGATGTAGTGGAATAGCAAAAGATGAGTGCTGTTGCAGCACTCTCTTTTTTAAAAAAATATATACCCTCATTAGGTATGTGAAGGAGCAGGATGAAGATGAGCAGTTCCAGTAAGGAAACGACTCTTCAAATTACAGGGATGACATGTGCGGCCTGTGCCACAAGAATCGAAAAAGGACTGAATAGGCTAGAAGGTGTAAAAGAGGCAAGTGTCAATTTGGCGCTTGAAAAGTCTGTTGTCAAATACGATCCGCAAACAATCACAGAGAAAGATGTGGAACAGAAAATCCGGGACCTTGGCTACGAAGTCGTGAAGGAGAAGAAGGAATTTACGGTGACAGGCATGACATGTGCGGCCTGTTCGGCAAGGATTGAGAAGGTGCTGAACAAAAAGCAGGGTATAGCCGCAGCGAACGTCAACCTTGCCCTGGAAAATGCGACGGTCGAATACAACCCGCTCGAAGTGTCGGCTGCCGACATCATCCAGGCAGTTGAAAAGCTGGGATACGGAGCCCACGTGAAGGAAGATGACCAGCAAGGATCCGACCACCGGGAACAGGCAATCGAAAAGCAACAGCGGAAATTCATAGTTTCCGCCATTCTATCCTTGCCGCTCCTATGGACGATGGTGGGGCACTTTTCCTTTACATCCTTCCTGTATGTACCGGATATTCTGATGAATCCGTGGGTCCAGTTTTTACTGGCGACACCTGTCCAGTTCATCATTGGGCGCCATTTTTATGTCAGCGCCTATAAAGCGCTGCGCAACAAAAGTGCCAATATGGATGTACTCGTCGTCATGGGGACGTCCGCCGCGTATTTCTATAGTGTTTACCAGGCCATTGTTTCAACGGGCCATGGTCATCATCCGGATCTATATTTTGAAACGAGTGCCGTACTCATTACATTGATTCTTCTAGGAAAGCTTTTCGAAGCGAAGGCGAAAGGGCGTTCCTCTGAAGCCATCAAAAAACTGATGGGGCTGCAGGCGAAGAACGCAACCGTCATCAGGGACGGCCAGGAAATCGCTGTTCCGTTAGAACAAGTGGTCATTGGGGATGCGGTCCTTGTAAAGCCGGGCGAGAAAATCCCGGTTGACGGCGAAGTGGTCGAGGGGAATACCGTTGTCGATGAATCGATGCTGACGGGCGAAAGCATGCCGGTAGACAAGAAGGCGGGGGACCTTGTCTATGGCTCCACCATCAACAAGAACGGCTTCATCCGCATGCATGCGACAAAGGTGGGGCGCGATACAGCGCTGGCACGTATCATCAAAGCGGTCGAGGATGCACAAGGTTCAAAGGCGCCGATCCAAAGGCTGGCTGATAAAATTTCGGGCATTTTTGTGCCGATCGTCATCGGCATTGCCATTGTAGCCTTCATCATCTGGTTTGCATTCATTACACCGGGCGATTTTGCGTCCTCTTTAGAAGTGCTGATTGCCGTACTCGTCATTGCATGTCCGTGCGCGCTTGGCCTTGCAACACCAACGTCCATCATGGCAGGGTCCGGCCGTGCAGCAGAGCTCGGCATCCTTTTCAAAGGCGGGGAGCACCTGGAAAGCACCCACCATATCGATACGGTCGTGCTGGATAAAACGGGTACAGTGACAAACGGAAAGCCTGTCCTGACGGATGTGATCGTAGGTGAAGGTATGGATGAGCAGCGGTTCCTATCCCTTGTAGGTTCGGCGGAGAAGCAGTCCGAACATCCATTGGCGGAGGCGATTGTGCAGGGGGTGGAAAAACGGGGCATTCCATTGGCGGGAGCGGAAAAGTTCGAAGCGGTTCCGGGCTATGGCATAAAAGCTGGTATTGAAGGCAATGAGGTGCTGGTAGGAACGCGCAAGCTGATGGCTCAGCATCAAGTCGATATCGCCTCCATCCTGCCACAGATGGAGCGGCTTGAAACAGAGGGCAAAACAGTGATGGCTGCAAGCATCAACGGCCGTTACGCGGGCCTGGTTGCAGTGGCGGACACAATCAAGGAAACGTCCAAACAGGCGATCCGGCGACTGCAGGAAATGAACATCGACGTCATCATGCTGACGGGCGATAATGAACGGACGGCACAGGCGATAGCGGGCCAGGTAGGCATACAGCACTTTATCGCAGAAGTATTGCCTGAAGAAAAGTCAGCGGAAGTGAAGAAGCTGCAGGCTGCCGGTAAAAAAGTGGCGATGGTCGGTGACGGAATCAACGATGCACCGGCGCTTGCCGTCGCAGATATCGGCATGGCCATCGGGACGGGAACGGATATTGCAATGGAAGCGGCCGACATCACACTGATCCGCGGTGATTTGAATGGGATAGCAGACGCCATCGTCATGAGCAGGAAAACGATGCGGAATATTAAGCAGAACCTGTTCTGGGCCTTTGCCTACAATGCATTGGGCATCCCGATTGCCGCGGCGGGGTTCCTTGCTCCGTGGGTGGCAGGGGCGGCAATGGCCTTCAGCTCGGTCTCCGTCGTGCTGAACGCATTGCGCCTGCAGCGTGTACGAATCAAATAAGGAAAGGCCGGTACCGGGAAAAGGTGCCGGCTTTTTGACTTTTGAAGGAGGGGGATATACGGCTGAAATCTCTGAAGAAATGAGGACGGAGTACGCTCTGCCCTACAGCCATGCATGAGGAAAAAGGCATGCTGGAACAAACCTTCTCCTATTTGAAGAAGCAAAAGCGATACAAAATAAAGGTAGAGAGAGGAAAATACGAAGTCACCTATTATGAGGTGATGGAAGGCCTGCAAGTATCGGCAATTCCTGAACAGCCTTATAAATATCTCCGGGATTGTTGTGCCGGTGGTGTTATAGGGGACAATGACCTTGTTTCAGCCTATTGTTGATCAAGGCTTTCGTCACAAAACCACGTATGTCAAGCAAGTGTTTTCAAGACAGTCTGAGTAAAACTTCTTTTTATAATATTATCTAAAAATAAGTGAAGATAAAGTATAAAACGACTTTGTCTTCACTCTGGAGCGCTTAGATGGAATTCTAGGTGATCTATCTTTTGGACGGCTTTCTAGAACGTTTCACAGAAGAGGGAATATTGAGCTCTTCTCTATATTTTGCTATCGTCCTTCTGGAAATCTGTATACCTTCCTTCGTCAATAGATGACATAGCTCTTGATCCGAATAGGGGGAGAACTTATCTTCTTCTTTGACTAAGGCCTGAATGGTGGATTTTATCTGTTCAATCGTCATTTTTCCACCTTTGGCATTGTCTAATCCTTTGGCAAATAGCTGATGTAGCCGGAACAGACCGAACGGGGTTTGAATATATTTACCGTTAACGGCACGGCTGATGGTAGATTCATGAATACCCATATGGGCTACCATTTCTTTCAGGCCCATAGGCTTAAGAGCTTTAGGCCCTTCAAGAAAGAAAGGGAGCTGCAATTCTATTAATTTTTGAACAAGTTTTAAAAGGGTTCGGTTTCTTTGTTTAATGGATTTTATTATATGATAAGCCTCTTTCATATGCTCCCTTAGAAAAATCTCCGTATCTTCATTGGAGTGGGACAGCATTTCATAATACTCTGTATTGATGACGATTGCTGGTAAAAGCTCATTATTTACTTTTATATGCAATTGCTTCCCTCTCTTTTCGATGGTGATGTCTGGAATGATATAGGCGTTTTCCATATCGGAAAAGGGGGCTAAAGGGTTGATATGAAGATTTTTAATGACATCTAGCGCATGGTCCAATTCAGTTGAATCTATTTTAAATTTTTTTAAGATAGCATTTTGGTCTTGATTTATCATTTCATCAAAACATTCTTCAACCAAATGATAAGGAGTCTGATGCATGTCAAAGTTTCGACCGAGCTGCAAAAGCAGGCATTCCTTCAAGTTGCGTGCACCGATTCCGGCGGGTTCTAGCGATTGAATGATAGAGAGAGCCCGTTCCAACTTATTCATACATAAACCAGAGTGGAAACTGATATCTTCTAAAGACACAGGCAAGTAACCTCTTTCATCGATATGGGAAATCAGGGTTTTACAGGCCTTTGAAATAGTAGGTTCTGATAATAAATTTATAGGCATTTGTTCAAGTAAGAGTTGAGACAGATTAAAGGGTTCCGGGCTAGGCAACCGTTCCATCAAATTATCGAAAGCAGAATGTTTCCGGGTGGTAATATGATTATTGGAAAAACGATTGTAATCGAGTTGAATGCACGGGTTTTCTGTGCTTTTCTCCTGAATATAGTCCATCAAGTCGATAATGGGAAGCTGGAGGATATGGAGTGAATGTTTCATTTCAGTCGTTAAGTGAAATTGTTGTTTTTGTATATGCTGTAGATGTAAAATCATCGAAAAACCTCCCTATTTCTATTTTGAGTAATTATATTCTATAATAAAAATATTTTCTATAAATTCTTAAAATTGAGTCATATTATCCGTTTGATAGGGCTATTTCCCCTTTTCTATGTTCGTTTATGGTAAGAAGAACACTAAATACCGTTAATTTACTGAAATATATATATATTTCAGTTGGGATAATATTATACTTGGTTTAAAAGAATAGTATGTAGAAAAAAGGGGTGGAAAGATGAGTTATAAAATTGTTATGACAGCGGGCTACCCTGAAATGGCTCAGACCATAAAGGAAATAGCCAGTGAATTAAAATTAGATGTTACTGTGGTGGAGGGGATATTGGAGGAAGCTGCTTTAGAGGTAAAGAAGCTGGTGAATCAGGGCGGCTATGAGGTGGTCATAAGCCGTGCGGGGACGGCCGCCTCCATCCGAAAGTGCGTGGATTTGCCGATCGTTTATTCGGATTCGGACCATTTCGACTTTCTGGCAAGCTTTTTGGAGGCCAGAAAAATGGGGGAAAAGGTTTGTTTTATTACATATCCGGAATCTGGATTTTTATTCAACTTTGAGAAAATCAATGAGGTGATAGGCTTTGAAGTGAACCTGTATCCTTATCAAACATATGATGAGCTTGTACAACAGGTAAAAAAGGCCAAGGAGGACGGGATGGATGTCATTGTCGGTGGTGGCGTAAGGACAGCGAACCTCGCATCGAGCTATGGCATAAAAAGCATGTATATACAGCCCAACAGGAGAACAATCAAACGTGCCTTGATTTTGGCGGAACAGGTTGCCAAGGATCGGTTGGTCATCAAAGAAAAAATAAAGCAGCTAAACGCTGTCATCAATGTATCGGAGGAAGGCATACTTTTCGTCAATACCAATCATGTTGTGGAGGCATGCAATCCTGCCGCAGAAAAAATCTTCAACATTTCTTGTAGCCGAGTAGTAGGGAAAAGCATTCATGAAATCGATTCGCCGGAATTGAAAAAGATTTTTATGCAAAGCATTAAGCACCAGGAGGAAGGAAACTTCACAAGAGGCAAAATCAATGTATCCTATAGTCCGGTAATTGTAGAAGAAGTGCGTATAGGGACATTCATCAACTGCCGTGAAATAAGCCGCATCCAAAAGCTCGAGCACAAAATACGTAGAGATTTGCATGCGAAGGGGCTTGTAGCCAAGTTTACATTTGAAGACATTATTCATGGAGAGCCAAAGATGATGGAAGTGGTTGAACTGGCAAAGGAATATGCAAGGACAGATTCCACCGTGTTAATCATAGGGGAAAGCGGAACGGGAAAAGAGTTGTTTGCCCAGGGTATTCACAACCATAGCAATCGTGCGGGAGGCCCTTTCGTAGCGGTCAATTGTGCCGCTTTGCCGGAGAACCTTTTGGAAAGTGAATTGTTCGGGTATGCGGACGGTGCATTTACTGGTGCTGTAAAAGGGGGCCGTCAAGGGGTTTTTGAATTGGCGCATCAAGGGACTATTTTTTTGGATGAAATCGGCGAGATTCCCCTTCATATTCAGACGAGGCTTTTACGCGTATTGCAGGAGAAGGAAGTGATGCGACTGGGGGCGGAAAATGTCATTCCTGTAGATATAAGGGTAATCGCCGCAACAAATAAAAAATTATGGACATTGGTAGAGGAAGGCAAATTCCGCCTGGATTTATATTTCAGGTTGAGCATTTTGCACCTTGAGATTCCGCCATTGCATCAAAGGCAGAATGACATTCCATTGCTGATTAATAGGTTTTTGGAAACATCGGAAACCCAATTGACTTTCGAGGACATGCCCGTTGTCATCCAGGCATTCTTTAGAAATTACAAATGGCCGGGAAATATCCGTCAGCTTGAGAATGTAGTGGAACGTTATCTCCTCTACACAAAAAAAACGAGAGAAGATCGTCTATTCATCGAAGACATTATGAATGAAATGGGGGACAAAGCTCCACAGGAAATTGAACAAGGGGAATTGGTGGTGAACAAGGGAACCCTTGAGGAAATCAACAGACAGGTGATTTTGAAAATGCTGGAGGAACACAACGATAATAAGTCGGCTGTGGCAGATTTATTGGGTATCAGCCGAACAACATTGTGGAAAAAAATATCTGAAACGATGGAAAGGTAGCTAACCGGCTACCTTTTTTCGTAGTTGAGGAGATGATAAAAACACATGGAGAACAAAAGGCATGGTCTACTTCTATTTACTATTTGCTTCGAAATTTATCGTGAGACAGGGGCGTGCTGTTCGAGGAAGCTTCATACTAGCCGCAGCTAAATGGAGGGCATATGCCTCCATTCGTTTAAAAAATGAACGTGGTTTTATCGAGTGTTCACTTTCTGTTCACTAAACCTATTTTTCGTTTGGATTGCAAAGGACTTAACGTTGGCACGGGAATTGCTTGTTTAGCTTATGAAGGAAATGTTGAAGGAGGAGAGACATGCTAGGAGGGCAAAGCGTTAAGTTTGAACAAAAGGGAGAAGTGGGTGTCATTTATTTAAATGAGCCTGAAAAGATGAATGCACTTTCGATGAGTCTGAAGGCGGAACTTCTACAGCTGCTTGAGGACATCAAACGAAAGGATGCAATCAAAATCCTGATTCTGACCGGAAATGGAAAAGGCTTTTGCGCTGGAGGAGACATTCATGCCATGCAGGAACCTTATGATGCAGCAGAAATAAAGCGTGGCATGGAATTATCGACGGACATCATAAAAAAAATGCGCTCTTTAGATCAAATCACAATCAGTGCAGTAAATGGATTCGCTGCAGGTGCGGGCTTTAGCCTGGCCTTGTCAACCGACCTGGCAATAGCGGAACAGAGGGTCAAATTCATCATTGCCTTTAAAAATGTAGGGCTCATTCCGGATCTAGGCCTGCATCGTTATCTCGAAAAGGCAGTAGGAAGCAGGAAGGCAAAGGAATGGATTTTTAACGGAAAAACGATTACAGCTGAGGAAGCGCTTGATTACGGCTTTGTCAATCATGTAGTGGAAGATGCACAGGGTATGGCACATGCGATGGAGCTGGCGGAGGCGTTATTGAGCGGTCCTATAGAGGCTTTTAAGGTTTCGAAGAGACTACTGAATGATTTGGAAGAGGACCGGCTGGAGCAGGTCATGTCCACTGAGACGATGCATCAGGTGTTGCTACGTGGAGGAGAAGAGCACCATCGATGTCTACAGCAATTTTTAAGAAATAAGACAGTCAAAACATAAAATGAAAACGCTTTATAAGGGGGGATGGCAAATGAAGTGGAAAGCATGGTTGGTAGTGTCTGTCTTGTCTTGCCTTATCTTATCTGCTTGTGGCTCTTCGGCTGCTTCAACAGAGAAGGATAAAAATGGTGATTACAATATTATTATGACCACTGCAGGAACAAGTGGAACCTTTTATGCTGTAGGAGCGGCCATTGCACAAAACCTGAACAATAATGCAGAAGGAATCCAAATAACAAATCAGGCCTCAGGAGGGTCGGTTGAAAACATCCGTTTATTGGACCGTCAGGAAGTGCATTTTGCCATTGTTGGTGGTGATAGTGCGACCGGAGCGTATAATGGCACGCATGAATTTGAGGGGGATCCGAAAAATGACATGATCAGGGGTGTCCTAGGGATGTATTCCCAGCCATTATCGCTCGTTGTCCTAGAGAAATCGGGAATAGAATCATTTAGTGATTTAAAGGGGAAGCGTGTAGCGGTAGGTGCGCCAGGTAGCGGTTCTGAACTGAAGAGTCGCGAAGTGCTGGAAGTGCTTGGCCTACCGTACGACACAGGAGTCAAACAACAGTACCTCTCCTTCGCTGATGCGGTAGAAGGAATGAAGGACAATCAAATTGATGCTGCTTTCATTTGGGCAGGTGTCCCGGCACCGGCTGTCCAGGAATTGGGAAGTGCCCGTGATATCAAGCTAATCCATTTCACGGAAGAGGAAGTGGAAAAAGTTTCCGAGACTAATCCTTCCATCTTCGGCCATGTCATCAAGGGTGGATTGTATAAGCAGGAGAAAGAGGATTTTCTTACACTGGCTATTAATACACAGATTGTCACACGGGCAGATATACCAGATGATTTAGTATATACATTTATGAAAGGTTTCTTTGAAAATTTGGAGGAGATCCAAGTAGCGCATGAATCATTAAATGAAATTTCATTGGAGAAAGCAGATAAGGAAATTGTAGAAATTCATCCAGGGGCAAAAAAATATTATGACGAGGTAAGGGCAACTGCTGGAAAGTAAACACGATTAAAGGGGGGATTTTTATGGAGAAAGAGGCACGTGAACCACAAGGGGCCATCGTTAAAAAAGTGATCTTTACCATTGCTATTTTTCTATCACTATTTCAATTGTATACGGGTGGATTTGGACTACTGACACCGATGCTTCAGCGAAGTGTCCATCTATACCTGGTTTTGATCCTAGTGTTCCTCATGTATCCGCTGGCTACGAAAAAGGGTGGGAGGGTGTTTGACTACCTTGCCATTGTTTTGACTATCGGGTCGGCCATCTATATATTTACGACGTATGAGACATTGCTGCATCGTATTGGAGATACAAGTATGCTTGATGTCCTGTTTGGCATTGCGACTGTGGTCCTTGTTCTAGAGGCTACTAGGCGTGTAACGGGGTGGGTTTTGGCGGCAATCGGGGCAGCCTTCATCTTCTATTCATATTTCGGTGCGTATTTTCCGGGCGTGTTCCAATCATCTAATATGTCGACGAATCGTTTTGTTTCACTTGTATTCCTATCGAGTGAAGGAATTTGGGGCAGTACACTAGCGATTGCCGCTACCTTTGTGGCCCTGTTTGTCATTTTCGGTGCATTTTTAAATGCAACGGGTGCTGGGAAAGTCTTTATTGATTTGGCCTATTTCTTTGGTGGACGCTATCGAGGCGGGCCGGCGAAGGTTGCTGTTGTATCGAGTGCCTTGATGGGGACAGTTTCAGGGAGCCCGGTGGCTAATGTCTCGTCAACCGGCCAGTTCACGATTCCCCTAATGAAGAAAATTGGCTATAAACCAAAAGTAGCCGGTTCTATTGAAGCCGTTGCTTCCACTGGCGGGTCCATCATGCCACCGATTATGGGGGCCGGGGCCTTTGTCATGGCAGAGATGACGGGCATTCCTTATGGGGAAATCATTATAGCAGCCGCCATTCCGGCTATTCTTTATTACTTGTCCATCTATTTTTATGTCGATTTGGAAGCGGCGAAAGACAATCTGAAAGGCTTGTCGAAAGCGGAGTTGCCGGACTTCAAAAAAACCTTTATGGCAGGCTTCCATTTATATATAGGACTTGGCGTGCTGATTTACTTGCTCGTATTCAACCAGTCTTCACCGATGTTCTCGGCATTCTGGTCCATTGTAGCCCTGGTTGTGTCGTATGTCAGCCTGTACTTCAAGGAAATCGATTGGCGATTCCTTCCCGACGCGCTTGTAGATGGAGCGAAGGGCATGCTGCTGACGACTGTAGCCTGTGCGACGGCCGGCATCGTGGTTGGTGTCGTCAACCTGACGGGAATCGGCGTGACGCTGACAACATTAATGGTGAACATCGGCGGGACGTCTATTATTCTGACTCTAATTGTAACGATGGTTGCCTGCATCATCATGGGGATGGGGCTGCCTCCAACAGCTGCGTATATTCTACTGGGCGTACTGACGGCACCTTCCTTGATCAAGCTGGGCATTGAGCCATTATATGCGCATATGTTCGTGTTTTACTTCTCCTGTTTAGCGCCAATTACGCCACCAGTAGCCCTGGCTTCCTTCACTGCCGCGGGAATAGCCGGTAGCGATCCCCTGAAGACGAGCTTTACTTCAGCGAAAATCGGGTTGGTTGCTTTCATCATTCCATATATGTTCATCTTTGGGCCGCCTCTTTTGGCACAAGGGACAGTGATGGAAATTGGCTGGACTTTTATCATGGCTTGCCTAGGGGTGTTTGTTTTGGCGATGTCGATGACTGGCTGGTGCAAGCGTAATCTCACGTGGTATGAGAGGGGGATCGCCCTGGTGACGGCTATTTTATTAATAAGTGCCGACTTGAAGACAGACTTCATTGGAATGGGGCTGTTTGCCGCCTTAATGGTGCTAATATATGCAACTCGTAAAAATGAACAGGAAGAGTCGGTACTTAAAGTAAAGGTAGCGGAATAAACGGAAAGACGGGATGGATGCTTCGCACGTATTCGTCCCGTTTCTCCCATTTGGGAGGCTATAGATGAATCTAAAAATACTTTATATAATCACATCCCTTGTATTTATCACGGTGTTTGGTGTGCGTCCATTGACTTCTCTATATGCCAATTTGCTGGGCGCATCCATGTGGCAGATTAGCTTCATCACGCTCTGTTATTCTATTGGCCCATTATTGATTGCCGTTCATATTGGCCGTTATGTTGATATGTATGGTGAAAAGGGGCCTATCCTATTTGGCACGGCCGGATTGCTGCTTGCCACATTCCTTCCCTTTCTTTGGGCAAGCGTATGGGCCTTGTTCCTATCTCAATTTTTGTTAGGCATGAGTCAGATTTTTGCGATTGTTGCATTACAAAACGGGGTTGGTAGTGCTGCCAGTGCGGATAACCGGGATAAAGCAATCGGACTGTTTAGTTTATTTTCCTCCAGCGGCATGCTTATTGGTCCATTGATTTCAGGAGGGGTAGCTGATTATGTAAGCTATGCGGCTGCCTTTGTTGTTTTGGCCATTGCTCCGCTGCTGGGTGTGGTATTGGCGATATTTATGAAAGACGAAAAGGGAACAATGGGCAAGGTAGCGGAGGAAACAAAGGTACCCTTCAGTCTTTTGATCAGACAACGGAATATTCGCAATACGATATTGGCCGGCATGATCATCCTTTCGGCATTGGACATCTTTTATGTCTATTTTCCGCTATATGGAGAGTCGATTGGATTATCGGCCTCGAAAATCGGTTTTCTGCTAGCGGTGATGGCTGGGGCCAATATGGTGGCCAGGTTTTATATCGAGGTGTTGTTGAAGCATCTCGGGCGTGTTAAGGCATTATCGCTATGCATGTTTATTGGGGCGGTTGCCTATGCATTGGTAGGCTTCACAAGCCAATTTTATTTATTGCTCTTATATGTAGTGGTAATTGGCTGTTGTCTAGGCGTAACACAGCCGATTTCGGTCATTTTGACTTATAATCTGGCACCTAAAAACCAGACGGCGGAAGTGTTGGGTATTCGCCTGGCTTCCAACCGTTTAGCACAAACCCTGCTTCCCTTTGTCTTTGCCAACATGAGCACTTTATGGGGTTTGGGTACGATTTTTTGGTTGAAGGCACTATTGGTGTCCTTTACCGCATGGAATTCGAAAAGCATTGAAGAAAGGCGGGAGGTTGTAGAATGAATGATATTAAATTGAAGGCAACATATGAACTGGCGAATTTCGCGGCATCTTTCAGAGAACAGGAACTGGTGGAGGAGGACCGCAAAAAAGTCGCACAAATTTTATTGGATTATTACTGTGCAGCCATTACAGGCTCTAAAACGGAAACAAGCCAGCTCGTTTTGAAGTATTTAATGGAGGCGGAAGGGATGGGAAAGGCGAAGGTAATCGGCTCTGATATCCGATTGTCTGTAGCGAATGCAGCTTTTGTCAATGGAACGAGTGCGCACTGTCTAGATTTTGATGATGGCCATACACACGGCTCCGTCCATCCGGCGGCGCCCATTATTCCAGCGGTCATGGCTGTAGCCGAAGACATAGCAGCAGCAGAAGAAGATGTAATAAGAGCGATTATCGTCGGCTATGAGGTATGCTTACGAATTGCCGCGGCTGTGCACCCAAACTCCCGGAAAAGGGGGTTCCATAATACACCGATTGCTGGAATATTCGGAGCTGCGGCAGCGGTTGGTTATTTGTATGAACTAGAAGCGAAAGAAATCGAGAGTGCATTGGGAGTGGCGGCGAGCTTTGCAGGAGGGCTATTTGCCTTTTTAGGGACAGGTTCCGAGGTGAAGCGGATTCATCCTGGGCAGGCGGCGAGAGATGGCATTCATGCAGTGAAATTATCAATGTCGGGATTGAAGGGACCGGACAATGTATTAGAAGGAAATAACGGCTTTTTCCAAGCCTTTGCAGGAGAAATAAATGAGCAACGCTTTATGGAAAACCTAGGGGAAAAATATGAAATTCATAATATTTATTTCAAGCCTTATCCATGTTGCCGCCACCTGCATGTAGTGATAGATATAGTGTATGAAATGAAGAAGCGTTATCAATTTGACACCAGCCAAATTAGCACAATCAATATCGGTGTAAATCAAATTGCCGCCATGCACAACCATAGTGAATGCAAAACCTTGCTGGACGCACAGATGAGTATGCCGTATGCGGTAGCATTGGCATTATGCCATGACAGTCTTCATGTCGATCTGTTTGATCCAGCTAATGCATCAGCAGAAACTCAGCGGTTGATTCATAAAATGAACATTTATATAGATGAAAAATCCAATCGGCTATACCCAACGTATCGTGCAGGCCGGGTGCAGATTATGATGCATGATCAGCAGGTACTAGAGTATTTTGCAGATAATCCGGCAGGAGAACCGACGACACCACTAACGGATGATCAAATGAAGGATAAGTTCCTATCCAATTGCGAGCCTATCTTAGGTAAAGACCAGGCGTTAGAAGTGCTCGACAGCATCATGCATGAACCAATCCGTTTGGATGAACTACTCAAACTGTAAGAGAAGGGGATGAAGAAATGAACTATGAATACTTGGAAGTCTATAAAGACGGGGCATTAGGCATTATTAAAGTGAATCGCCCAGAAGTCCATAACGCGCTTAATAAACAAGCAATCCAAGAAATCGGGCACGCATTGGCAAAATGGGAGCAGCATGACGGGGTGTACATCATCGTCTTTAAAGGTGCGGGCGAGAAGTCATTCATTGCAGGTGCGGATATCAATCAACTGCACCAAAAAACACTCATACAGGGGCTTGAAGCAGATCTGTCGATTCTTTGCAGGAGAATAGAGGCTTGCAGCAAAATTACAATCGCTGCGGTAAATGGCTATGCTTTCGGCGGTGGATTTGAACTTGCTCTGTCCTGCGACCTGCGCATCGCCTCCGAAAATGCCAAGTTCGGATTACCTGAACTGAATCTCGGCATCATTCCAGGCGGTGGGGGAACGCAGCGCCTGGTCCGCTTGATCGGAAAAGGACTTGCGCTTGATTATATTTTGACGGGGGATACAATCCCGGCAGGTCGTGCTTTGGAATTGGGCATCGTGTCGGAGGTGACATCGCAGGAAGAACTGTGGGAGACGGTGCTGAGCAAATCGAGGAAGATTTTAACGAAGGGCCCCCTCGCCGTCCGACTGGCAAAACTGGTGGTGAATGAGGGGAGCGACATGAATCTGTCGAGTGCGCTGACATTGGAGAAGTTGGCACAGACTTTGTTGTTTACAACAGAAGACAAGAAAGAAGGGACCGAGGCGTTTATTGAAAAACGGACACCCGTATATAAAGGCCATTAAATGATGCGTTAATTATTTGAACGGAGCTGTTCAAATAGTTAACGCTTTTTTGTTTTGCTCCAATAGATTTTTCAGCAAAACACCGTTATAAGGCATAATAAAAAACTTTTCTCCGAAATTCCCTCGTTGGCATGTAAATTGCTTATTAAGTAAATAGAGGCGCTTCAGCAGCGTTTTTCCTAAAAAAACAGAAGGAGTGTAGATAAAATGGATTTCACTTTAACAAAAGAACAAGAAGACTTGAAAAAATGGGCGAGAGACCTCGCTAAAGAAAAGTTCTCTGAGAAGGCGTATACATGGGTGAAAAATAAAGAGGTACCGTGGGAAAATGCACGTATTTTAGCGGATCATGGATTAATGGGCATGACATTGCCGGAAGAAGATGGCGGCCAAGGAATGACATTGATGGAAGCTATTATTGTTATGGAGGAAATTGCTAAAGTGTGCCCGAGCACAGCGGATATGTTCCAGGTAGGGAACTTCGGTGCCATCCGTCAACTAGCGGCGTACGGATCAAAGGAATTAAAGGAGCGTGTACTCCCTGAGATTCTAGCAGGTGAAAAATTGATTTCCGTTGCCATGAGTGAGCCCAATGCAGGATCTGCCACAACAGATTTGGAGACGCGTGCCCGCATCGAAGGAGATAAGGTCATCGTCAATGGCTCGAAAGTGTTTAATACACATGGCCCTCATAACCAGTACTACGTTGTATGGGTGCGTTTCGGAGAAGATGTAAAAAGCTCGGGAGCCATTTTGATTGAGCGTGATATGCCAGGATTTGTGCTTGGAAAAACAGAAACCCACATGTCGGGCGAAGAGCATTGCGCACTGTTTTTCGAAGACTGTGAAGTGCCTGTGGAAAATATTTTAGTGCCGGAGAATGGATTCAAAAAATTATTTACGATGTTCAATATTGAACGGATGGGGAACACATCACGTTCGTTAGCGCTAGCCCAAGCTGCATTTGACATGGCGGTAGAGCATGCAAAAGAGCGCAAGCAATTCGGCCGCACTCTTGCCGAGTTCCAAGGAATTCAATGGAAGGTAGCGGAAATGAAAATGAAGCTTGAAGCGGGGCGTCTGCTACTCTATAAGGCAGCGACGAATGCCGACAAGGGGGCACCAAGTCCACTGGAAGCATCGATTGCCAAATGCTATATCAACACGGCTGCATTCGAGGTGGCACATGAGGCTGTACAAATTTTCGGCGGATACGGCTACTCAACGGATTATCCGCTTGAATACATTTTCCGTCGCATCCGTGGATGGATGATTGCAGGCGGTACACCGGAGATGTTGAAGAATAAAATTGCCGAAGAAGTATTCGATATGCGATTCAGCCAACGCCCCCCGAAAGTGAAGCAAAGTGAGGTGCTTTCATGAGGGTGATAGAAGAACAGGCAATTGTAGAGACGGGAAGGTTTCTGATGGAGCATGAAGGAGCAGAATTGCTTCAGCAGTTCAATCTACCAGTTGCAGCATCACTATTAGTGCAGACGGAAGAAGAAGCAGTGAGGGCTGCTGAAGAGATTGGCTATCCGGTTGTTTTAAAAGGGATGTCGCGTGAAATTACGCATAAGACCGAAGCAGGCATAGTGAAGGTAAATATGACCAATGAGCAAGAGCTACGGGAAGCCTTCCGGAAAATTATAAGTAATGTAAGGGCATATGATGACAAGGCCCTTTTGGCTGGAGTGCTCGTTCAAAGGATGGCACCGAAGGGAATCGAATTGATCGTCGGAATCAAAAGGGACAATATTTTTGGCCACCAGCTAGTCATCGGATATGGAGGTACCTTAGTAGAAATAATGAAGGACTTCTCGATGCGTATGCTTCCTGTATCCGGACAAGAGGTGGAGCAAATGATTGATGAATTGAAAACAGCTCCTATCTTAAAAGGATATCGGGGTGATGCAGGAATCAATGTCGAAAAATTGAAGGATATTTGCCTAAGCGTCAACCAGCTAGTTGAGCAGATGCCGGAAATCGAAGAGCTGGATTTGAATCCTATCATTTTTGCGGGAAGTGAGGCCTATATTTGCGATGTGCGTGTATTGAAAAGGCCTCTTCTTAACGAAGTGAAAGTAAAGCGGCCACTGGAAGGTATCGAAAAAATGATTGATCCAGCTTCTATTGCGGTTATCGGCGCTTCCCAGGATGTGAAGAAAACAGGGGGACGACTGTTGAAATATTTAGTGGATAACGGTTTCCCAGGCGAGGTTTATCCGGTCAATCCAAAAGCAGAAGAGATTAGGGGCTATAGGGCGTATCCATCATTAGCAGATGTCCCATTTCCTGTTGACTTGGCATGCATTGTCGTAGCAGCAAAGCTTGTTCCGAAGGTGATGCTCGATTGTCTGGAAAAAGGCATAAAGAATGTGATGATTTATTCTTCTGGATTTGCGGAAACGGGGGAAGATGGAAGAAGGATACAAGAGGAGGTTCTGGCAATAGCTAGTAAGGGTAATATCCGTATTCTTGGACCAAATACAATTGGTCTGGCTAGTCCTTCAAAACAGATTTATACGGCATTTGGTTCCGCGTTAGAGACGGAGCATAAAGTAGCGGGCGGTATAGGATTCATCTCTCAAAGTGGGGCGATGGGAAGTGCACTACTGAGCAGGGCATGGGAGAACAATATAGGCTTCAGCCGCTGGATCAGTGTCGCCAACGAGGCGGATTTGAGCATCTCGGACTTTATGGAAGTATTGGCAGAGGATGAAATCACCAAGGTAATCTCCATCTTTATGGAAGGGATGAAGGATGTAGAGGCGTTTGAGCGGGCAGCTGGATTGGCCTTCCATAATAAAAAGCCTGTCCTTGTCTATAAAACAGGACGTACAGATGCAGGCAAGAAAGCGGTGCAATCGCATACGGGCTCCATGGCGGGAGACGATGCGGTCTATGAGGCGGCCTTCAAAAAATTCAATGTCCTTCGAGTCGAGCAAGTGGAGGAATTAATCGATATCGCTGCCGCTTTTGAAATCCAACCATTACCGAAAGGAAATCGGATCGGCATTATTACAGCTTCAGGAGGGGCTTGCAGTATTCTAGCTGACCTATGCTCGAACGCAGGACTAGAGGTGGCATCCTTCACAAATAGTGCTGGGAAAATAAAGGAACTAGTTCCTTCCTTTGGTTCACCCCATAATCCGATTGATGTCACAGCGGAAATCATTGGCAAACCGGAGATGTTCAAGAAAATATTAGAGGCTGTAATAGAAGATGAAGGAATCGATGGCGTTCTTGTCATGATGACGACAAATGCAGACCCAGGGGCCGAAGTGATTGCAAAGGCAATTACGGATGTCTTTGAAAAATCTAACAAGCCGATTGTTCTAGGACGACTGGGATCGGCAGCAATTGCGCCGAGAGGGATGGCATACTATCACAGCAAAAAGTTCACCGTCTATCCTAATCCAGAAAAGATAGTAAGCGTGATGAAGTATTTGGTTGACTATAGCAATATGCTAAACAGGCAATGAAGCAGGAGGACTTATGATGACGACAATCGCAGTGATAGGAAGTGGCCTGATGGGAAGGGGCATTGCGCTATCTGCGGCGCAGCACCAGATGACAGTCCATTTGTATGATATTGAGGAAGTGGCTCTACAGAAAGCGAAGGCGTATATGAAAGAGGAATTGGAAAAGGCGGCCGAGCGGGAAATTATTGCCGCGCATGAAGTGGGGGAGACACTGGATCGCATTCATCCATTCGTGAATTTGCAGGAATGCGTGGGGGAGGCCGACCTTGTGATTGAAGCTGTCCCTGAAATGATTGAATTGAAGATAGAAATATTTAAACAGCTGGATCAGTACTGCAGAGATACAGCTGTATTAGCGACAAATACATCGACGATGAGCCCGACGGAAATTGCCGCGCAAACGAGCCGGCCAGAAAAATGCATAGCTATGCACTTCTTCAATCCAGCGCATAAGATGAAGCTAATCGAAATTGTGCGGGGATTGGAAACAAGCGACGAAACAGTGGCCTTTGCACAGGCAGTCGGTGAAAAAATGGGAAAGGAAACGGTGGAAGTGAATGAATTTCCAGGCTTCGTTACCAGCCGTATGAACTGTTTGATTGGCAATGAGGCAATGAATATGCTGATGGAAGGAGTAGCCTCCGCTGAAGATATCGATAAGGCATTGAAATTAGGGCTAAACCATCCGATGGGGCCATTAGAATTGGCCGATCTAGTAGGACTCGATACCAGGCTGAAGAATATGGAGTACTTGTACAAAACATTGGGTGAGAAATATCGGCCCTGTCCATTACTTATTAAATATGTAAAAGCAGGACGTCTAGGGAAAAAATCAGGCGCTGGCTTCTACAATTATGAATAGAGGGAGAACGAGATGAAGCAGGCAGTTATTATTGATGCGGTCCGCACTCCAATTGGAACAATGGGTGGAACGCTAAAAGACATAGAAGTAGATTTTCTGGCGGCAAGGGTAATTGATGCATTGGTAGAACGTACAGGAATTGATGCTGGCCTTGTCAATGAGGTTATTCTTGGGCAGGCTAAGCAAAGTACGGATTCTCCTAATCTAGCACGTCTAGCCTTACTGAGGACGGAACTGCCGGTCGAGGTGGCGGGTTATACAGTACACCGTCAATGCGGGTCGGGATTGCAGGCCATTTTGGATGCCGTTAAGCAAATCCAATGTGGTTGGAGCGATGTCATTATTGCCGGTGGGGCAGAAAGCATGAGCACAGCCCCTTATTACTTACGAAATGTACGGTATGGCCTAGGTGCTGGAAATGGTCAGCTGCTTGATCCGAATACAGAAAGCCAGCCCAGATCGCAACCACAAGAAAAATACGGCACCTTCACCATGGGCTATACGGCGGAGAACTTGGTTGAAAAATACGATATTTCTCGTGAGGAGCAGGACGAATTCGCCCTAAGAAGCCAGCAGTTAGCTATTAAAGCAATACAAGGTGGAGTTTTCGACTCTCAGATTGTCCCATATGAGGTGAAGTCAAGAAAGCGCACGATTGTATTTGAAAAGGATGAATATCCAAGGGAGACATCTATTGAAAAGCTGGCGGGATTGAAACCTGTTTTTAAACAGGAAGGTACAGTCACAGCTGGGAATAGTAGCGGGCGTAATGATGCGGCATCTGCCTTGCTGATTATGTCGGAAGAAAAGGCTCAAGAATTGGATTTGAAGCCTCGTGCAAAGGTGATTGCCCAAGCAGCAGTAGGTGTTTCTCCTGAAATCATGGGTATTGGCCCTGTTCCTGCTACAAAAAGAGCATTAGAGATGGCCGGATTGCGTATGGAGGATATTGGGCTGATTGAATTGAACGAGGCTTTTGCAGGCCAAGCCATAGCTGTATTGCGGGAATGGAATATTCCTCTCGATAAGGTAAATGTTAATGGAGGTGCGATTGCTTTAGGGCACCCCCTCGGAGCAACAGGTGCAATTTTGACGACGAAACTATTATACGAGCTTGAACGCAGAAAAGAACGGTATGGCCTGGTGACACTGTGTATCGGGGGCGGAATGGGCATTTCTGCAATCATAGAAAACTTGAATCTCTAATAGTAACTTCCCCCCCATGAGTTTATTGAGGAAGCCTCTTTTTAGATTGAATGCCACCATCAAAAAATGCCTCATCTTGACATTGTTTAAGGTGAGGTTTTTCTTAATCCTAATGATAGGGAGGGCTGAAAATGGGGTATTTTACAGGGACGCTTATAAAGGAAGTATGCAATGAGACACTCGACTCAACCGCATTGTTTGCACTGGAGGAAGTTTGGCAGAGAAAGGGCCACCTCTATTATGAAAATCTAAAAAGGCTAGAAGGACGTCTGCCGAGCGATTTATATATAATGCTTGCAACCAATAGGCTTCGAAATTTTTCTGTGAAGTCCTTGGATTTTGCCCAAGTGGTGGAAGGAAGAAGGGAAATTCGGTTGGTTGTTGAAAATAAAAAGGAATGTCTGGAATTCATTTTCAATTCTGTGATGAATTTCGGCATATCCCGTGTATGCGATGAGGCAATCGAGCCACAGCATATGAATATCTTGGTGTGCGAGGAATTGATATCGGTGGATGAGAACCGGATGGCGCTAGAAATGGTATTGGGTTCCGGGATGAAAATCGCCATCCAATTTGCTGATGAAAGTGTAAAACTAATGAAGAGGGAAGCGGGGGAAAAGTATGCAAAGCAAAAAATGTGAAGAATCTAGGGTGTATCGAGCCAGTCGTGTGTTTCCGAATGATTTTAATAACCACAATACTTTATTTGGTGGTCGCTTATTAAGCGACATGGACCAGGTGGCCTCTATTTCGGCCGCCAAGCATAGCCGCTGCGAATGCGTCACGGTTTCCACGGATTCGGTTGAATTTTTGAAGCCAATTCATCCTACAGACTATGTCTGCTTTGAATCGTTTGTCATCTGGACAGGCAATAGTTCGATGGAAATCTGCATCAAGGTATATGCCGAAGATTTAAAAACCGGCGAGAAGCGTATTGCATCCATTGCATTTTTTACCTTCGTCGCC
>JBJEFP010000298.1:29884-32158 GCA_051874195.1 Lysinibacillus sp.
CTAGGCTGAAAATGACCGTGTACTACCATTGGTTCCCGCAGATGCCGTTAGCCAATAGGAAACAGATGTGGACTCCTTTTCATGGGTTCCGTTTTTGCCCCCTTATGGCGCCGAATGGAGAAATCCATATACGACTTAATTTGAGATAAGCGCCAAACGGGGACCTTTTACCCGCAATGGCGCTTATTTTCTGTTAAGTTGTATGTCAAAATCGATGAATGCGGTTTGGTGGTTCTAAAGTGACTGTCTTATTTTTTGACGAAATGGAGTCAAATAAATGGATTTGCTACGGGGGTGTATCGTATTTTTACCATGCTGTGCAGGAAGATGTAGGGCTTATGGAGAAGGTAGAAAACGAAAGAACGTACTTCTATAGCGCTTTCTTCCTGAATTTACCGCGAGAGAATGTTCGTAAACGTCAGGAAAAAAAGCTATGATTGGTAAAATTACATAGGAAAGAGGTAAGCAGGATGAAGGATTTGATCGCTATAAGTCAACATAGGGAGCCGGCCGATTTTATATTGAGGAATGCGCTTGTGGCAGATGTATTCTCCCTGACTTGGAGAAAGGCTGATGTTGTCGTGGCGGATGGCCAAATAGTGGCGGTTGATCCATACGGCAGGTATACAGCAAAGCAGGAGGAGGATGCGGCCGGGCGCTATGTCATTCCAGGATTGCTGGATGCGCATATCCATATTGAATCTTCCATGCTGACACCCGAGCAGTTCAGCCGTATTTTATTGCCGCACGGGGTCACAGCCGTCGTGACGGATCCGCATGAAATAGCCAATGTGGCGGGAACGGAGGGGCTGCAGTACATGCTGGATGCGGCAAAGGAGGCGGAGTTGGATATCTATTATATGCTTCCTTCCAGTGTGCCTGCGACCGCCTTTGAGCATGCCGGTGCAGTGCTCACCGCCGAGGACCTGGCGCCTTTTATAGGGGAAGAGCGTGTGCTGGGCATTGCGGAAGTGATGGATTACCCTTCAGTACTGGCAGGGGAGGAGGGCATGCTCGAAAAAATCCAGCTTGGTCATGATCATCAGATGATTGTCGATGGACATGGAGCAGGCCTGTCGACGACCCAGATTACAGGCTACCGTGCAGCGGGCATCCATACGGATCATGAGTGCATCAACGCCGAAGAGGCACTGGACCGCGTAGAGCAGGGCATGTATGTGCTCATCCGCGAGGGAACGGCTGCGAAAAACCTGAAGGACGTGCTGCCGGCAGTTAACACTCACAATGCACGCCGCTTTGCCTTCTGTACGGATGACAAGCACCTTGACGAAATCATCCAGGAGGGCACGATCAATCATGCAGCCGCACTGGCCATACAGGAGGGGATGGAGCCGCTTCAGGCCATCCAGCTCGCAACCCTGAATGCAGCGGAATGCTATCGTCTATATAACAGAGGGGCTCTCGCTCCCGGGTATATAGCGGATTTTGTGATGCTGGAAGAACTGGAGACGATGAAACCTGCTGCCGTGTGGAAGAATGGGCGCAAAGTTGCTGAATCAGGAATGATGCTGACAGAGAGTCCTGTGAAGGTGGAAGTACCAGACCGCATTTTGCAGTCCGTACGACTGCCGGAATTGTCTGCAGCGGATTTGGCTCTGCCGATGAAAGGGACGAAGGCGAACATCATCGAAGTGATTCCAAATCAAATCGTGACAAAGAAGCTACTGGCGGATGTCGATGTAGTAGATGGATATTTCCGGCCTAACGTAGACAAGGATTACCTGAAGATTGCCGTCTTTGAACGCCACAACCTGCTTCGTACGAAAAGTATCGCGATTGTCCATGGCCTCGGGCTGCAGGCGGGGGCCGTTGCTACAACTATTGCACATGATTCCCACAATGCCATCGTCGTCGGCACAAATGACGAGGATATGCTCACGGCATTACGTGCGCTTGAACAGATGAACGGAGGCCTGGTGGTGGCCGAAGCTGGGAAAGTGCTCGCGCAGATGGCCCTGCCTGTGGGGGGGATCATGACAAATGTTGAGGCGCAACAGGCGGAGCAACAGCTGCACGAAGTACATAAAGCACTTCATAACATTCACCCGACCTGCCATTTCCATCTTTTTTTGACACTGTCGTTTTTAAGTCTGCCGGTCATCCCTGCCTTGAAGCTGACGGATACTGGACTGTTCGATGTGGAAGCGTTCCAGCATATCCCGGTTGATGCATCCTAATAGGAAAAAAGCCAGATTGGGCACGAAGGGCTCAATCTGGCTTTTTAGCTGAAAATGAATGGAAATAGATGATGTA
>JBJEFP010000298.1:32258-34085 GCA_051874195.1 Lysinibacillus sp.
GTTTCTGTGGCTGTCTAGCATGCAGGCTATAGATTTTTCGAAGGCTAGATGTCGAGCTCCCAGCGTTCCTTTTCATCCTGCTTCATTTTTTCCTCCATTTCCGGCGGGAAGACGGTACGGTATTTGTGATGGTCTGCCGGGATGAGGTCAATCATTTTTTCAATCATCCCTTGAGGGTCATATTGGTTCTTCAAGCTTTCCTCTTGCTTCAGCATATCCTCTTTGTTGGTGAAGTGCTTTTCTTCATCGAACCATTTCCACTTCTCATCAGCGCTTCTGTCATTAAAGCCTGTATCATAGGGGCCGGGATTGATGGTTGCGACCTGTACACCAAACTCGGCCAGCTCCTTCTGCATCGTCTTGGCAATGCCTTCAATCGCATGCTTCGTCGCTGTATATGGTCCGACATAAGGAGTCCCGGACAGACCTGCAATGGAGCTGAGGAAAACAATCTTGCCGCTCCCTTTTGCTACGAGCTTGCGTGCAGCGATCTGGACGGTTTCGAGCGTCGCAAATACATTGACCTCGAACAGTGCTCGGAACCGATCCATCGGCACCTCGGCTAAAGGGCCGCCCTCGTTGATTGCCGCATTCGCCACGAATACATCAAAGTCATACTTCTCGATTTGCGCCCGGTCCCGAGGATTCAAAATATCGAGTTTGAACACTTCCATATCGAGTCCCAGCTCCCGCGCTTCACGCATTAGACTCGTGTGCTGGGAAGTCGTCTCCGTCGTCGCGATCAAGCGGTGCCCCTTTTTTGCCAGGCCAATTGCCGTCCCTCGACCAAAGCCGCTACCGGCGCCTGTTATGAATATTGTTTTACCCATATTGATTCCTCCTCATAAATTGACTTCTTTGTACCTGTTCCCGGTGCAGGCGCTGCAAAACATAGGAAAAGAATGGCGGGTTTATGGCGATGCAACGTATGGAAGGGCGGGGACACCCCTTTTTCGACTAGAAACAAGTAGGTCATTTTGTATGTGAAAGATAAAAACCCGAGATAATGGTAGTTCTTAAATAGTAATTATTACTATTATAGTTGACTGAGAAGGGTGTGTATGTATAATTATAAAGCGTAACAATTACTATTTGGAAGGGTGTTATGATGAAAAAGACAGCAATAAAATGGGGAAGCTTTGTAACGATTAGCGTACTACTTGCAGGATGCCAGGTTTCGCAAGAGGAAAAAGAGGAGGTTACCGGCAGTGAAGCTACTGCGAAAGAACAGGCCGTGGAGCAGCATTCACATGAAAACGTGCAGCACAGTCATTCACATGAGGAAGAGGCGGAACGGATTTATGCAGGCTATTTCGAAGACAGCCAGGTACA
The DNA here is from genome assembly GCA_051874195.1 of Lysinibacillus sp. Taxonomy (GTDB): domain Bacteria; phylum Bacillota; class Bacilli; order Bacillales_A; family Planococcaceae; genus Lysinibacillus_B. The sequence goes on from JBJEFP010000298.1 coordinate 33,591, forward strand.
GGACCGCTCCCTTTCGGACTGGGAAGGGGACTGGCAATCTGTCTATCCCTATCTGCTGGATGGAACGCTCGATGAGGTATTTGCACATAAAGCGGAACATAAAGGTGATATGACGGCCGAACAATATAAAAACTATTATGAAATAGGCTATAAAACAGAGACGGAACGTATTGTCATCCAGGGCAATCATATTACGTTTTTCAAAAACGGAGAAGAATATGAAGGGGACTATCGGTATGATGGATATGAAATCCTTACATATGAAGCCGGGAACAGAGGCGTAAGATATATCTTTAAACTGGAGAAACCTGCTGAGGGCCTTCCAACGTACATCCAATTCAGTGATCATGGCATTTCGCCGACCGATGCAAGCCACTACCATCTGTATAGCGGGGAAGACCGCGAAGCGCTGTTGGAGGAAGTGGCAAATTGGCCTACCTATTACCCCTCCGATATGGATGGCCATGCAATCGCCCATGAGATGATGGCGCATTA
>JBJEFP010000299.1:0-4457 GCA_051874195.1 Lysinibacillus sp.
GCATGCGGATTTGCGACGAGGACGGCGGCGCAGCGGCCGCCTTATACCACCACTTTTAAGAACAAGGTTGAAATATTACAATTTTCAGTAAACAAAAATGAACAAAATGAACAAAACACGTCAATTTCCGTTATAATGGTTAAAAAGGGTTTATAAGGGAGTGTTCACAATGTTCTTCCAAGCAAAGGAACAAGCAATTGAAACACGGGATTTATACGACCAAATGAAAGAAATCGTGACGGAATGCCTGAAACGGGAGCTGCCTGACCATAATCCGCGACATCACCTCTTATTCACGGCAAACATGAAGCTCGAATCTCTCCAGGAGGCAAAGGAACTGCACCGCCGCTTCATCGATGTTTCGACGAATACAGGGAGGTTCCACCAGCAGCGCTATGCGATAATGTCCGACATGTACCACAAACTATATCGATTGATCCGGGGCTATATGCATTTATGTGATGAAGGGGAGCGGAAACACTTCAACCACCATTTTCGTCTATCCAGTAGGGTGATTGAATGCTGTTATGAGCAATATGAAGCCCGGCGCTCCTTTTGCTTCTCTAAGGAAGAAGAACATATCTTTTTTGAGGCATTGAAGGAAGAAATCATTCCTCTCCTCTGTCAGATGGAGTGATCCAGGCCACCCTATCCAGAAGGAGGATTAATTATTTCAAAAGCAGGGTAATTGTATTGTTGTAAAGAGGAGTGAATAGTAATGCAAGCCAAGAATTATAAAATGCTAAATACGCTGATTCAAAAAACCTTTCATACCAGACATCGTTCATTGGCGATCCGTATGATTTTAAGCTTGGAAGATATAAGCCTGCGTAATATTCATTTCGCTAATCTTATGCAGGATTTATCTCCCAAGCAGGGCATGACGAAGTATCTGAAACGTCTTTCGGTATCCGAATTACGCGTCCTCCACCTTTTCTTCAGGGAAATTCAGAAAAACTGTCCTGACTGCTACAAAGCGAATGTCATCCTACTTTTAAACCGAATCCGATTGCTACTAAGCCAAACACTTGTATCTTAATAAATGACTGGAAGTGCAAACCTTCTTCCAAGATAAAATACACATCGCAAACGCTCAGCCTAGATGGCAAGGCGGTTACAAGTAAAAGAGGTCTCAATCCATGCACACCGAGGACAAGCTTCTCGCTCGCGTGCTCCACAGTGCCGTAGTTCTCTTCCTTCCTGAACAGACCTCATTGTGCATTCATACAAGAAAAAAAGCTGTGCAAGAAGGATCACCCTTTTGCACAGCTTTTTCTTGGTGCCTCTATCTTCGCCAGGAAACATTTCCCTACCGAGACCGCACCTCCATCATACGTTGTCACTCCTTGTCGGACGCCCTTTTCTGCAGGAGGGGGGTACGTTCCAATTGCTCGATGAACGAGCGTGATTTCAGGCGGATGCCTGTCTGTTCCTCATAGATGGTCGTGACAATTTTTTTGATGAAGCTTTTCGTCTGGGGCTTCAGCTCCAATTTTCCAACCTGGTCGATCGGCACTGAATAAAACATGCGGATCAGCTTCAGCTGTGTCGGTGACAGCCTGATGATATAGGGGTCCAAATGGAAGCAGTTATGGCAGAGGAATCCCCCTTGCGTAAAGGAAAAGGCGAATTCCCCCTCTACTGCTCCGCATGAGGCACAGCAATGGAGAATCGGCTGCACCCCTGTATACGGAAGCATCTTCCAGTCTACGAACAGCGTAATGGCTTCCGGATCATAGCCCTCATCAATGGCTGTCAATGCCTGCAGCAGCAGCTCAAAGGCGTACGGCTCCTCCTTGCCCTCCTCCACCAACCGGTCGACCAGTTCGACGATATAGCTGGCATAGGCTGTAGCAATGATATCCGTCTGTAAAGTACGCATCGTGTTGAAATGCTCTCCCTGCTGCATGGTGCCCATACCGCTTGTTCGCTGCACTAAAAAAGAGCCATGCATGAAGGGTTGCGTCACACCGGCCAGCCGGCTTGTCGGCTTCTTTGCTCCCCGTGCCATGCACGCTACCTTGCCCGCTTCACGCGTCAACAACGTTACAATTTTATTCGATTCTCCGTATGCCCTTGATTTGAGGACGATACCTTCCCATTTATGCAGCATATACAACCCGTCCTTAATGTCTTTTCTATTTTTCATTATACACGAAAAGACAGGTGGAACATCTCCTTGATGCTCCACCTGCCGGCCAGTCATGCAAATCTTCATTTACTTTAGTAGTGTCGTATAATACGATACACCCTCTAGCTGCAACTGCATTACTACATTTTTAATATTCGTCCTCACGGAAACCGAAGTCGCGAAGATGCGTCTGTTTATTGCGCCAATCCTTCTGCACCTTTACCCATAGCTCCAAGTATACCTTTGAGCCGAGCAGCATTTCGATATCCTTGCGGGCACGGATGCCGACTTCCTTCAAAAGGGCTCCCCGTTTACCGATGACGATGCCCTTTTGGGAATCGCGCTCTACCATGATGGTAGCCTGGACCCGGATTTTATCCTCATTCTCTTCATCTCGCTTGATTTTGTCGATTACCACTGCGATTGAATGCGGGATTTCCTCACGTGTCAGATGAAGTACCTTTTCCCGAATCAGTTCAGAAATGATGAAACGCTCTGGATGGTCCGTTATTTGATCAGCAGGATAATACTGCGGTCCTTCCGGCAAATACTTTTCAATTGTACCAAGAAGGTTCTCTACATTATTTCCCTGCAATGCTGAAATCGGGACAATCTCCGCGAATGGATATTTATCTTTATAGGATGCAATGATGTCCACCAGTTCATCCGGATGCACCTGGTCGATTTTATTGATGACCAGGAACACCGGCGTTTTATTGCCTTGCAGCAGTTCCAGGATGAACTCGTCGCCCTTTCCAATCTTCTGTTCCGCATTTACCATGAACATGATGACATCGACTTCACGCAGTGTATTTTTCGCTACCTTCAGCATGAATTCGCCGAGCTTGTGCTTCGGCTTGTGGATGCCCGGTGTATCGATGAAAATCATCTGGGAGCTGCTTTGCGTCAGCACTCCCTGCACCTTGTTCCGGGTCGTTTGCGGTTTGTCCGACATAATCGCAATTTTTTGCCCGATGACACGGTTTAAAAACGTTGATTTCCCAACGTTTGGTCGGCCGATAATCGAGATGAAGCCCGATTTGAAGCCGTTATCGTTTACTTGCTGCATAATCTAAATCCTCCGGTGTGAATGCGCCCGGTAATAGCTCACCCACGGTTGTTTGTTGTACGTCGCCTTTTAAATTCGTTAAATAAACCGGCATATCAGGACTGCAGAATTCCGTCATCACTTGACGGCACGCCCCGCATGGCGAGCATGGGCGGTCTGTATCGGCAACTATGGCCAGCGCCTTGAATTTTTTCACGCCCTCCGATACCGCTTTGAAAAACGCCGTTCGCTCCGCACAGTTCGTCATGCTATATCCGGCATTTTCAATATTACACCCATGATAGACCGTACCATCTTCACCCAGCAGCGCAGCGCCGACCTGGAATTGCGAATACGGTACATATGCCTTTTCACGGGCGATTTTCGATTCTTCCAATAATTGTTCCATCTTCATAGGGAACAACTCCCTTCTAATTTATTCAAAACCATTTCGGTAAAAATATCAGCATTCCGATTATAACACTCGCGATGGCAAATACAAGCACAGCAGCTGCTGCAATATCCTTGGCCTGCTTCGCAAGCGGGTGGATATCAGGGGATGCGAGGTCGACCACACATTCTATAGCCGTATTGAAGAGTTCCGCTCCAATCACTAGCGCCATCGTTAGTACAAGAATCATCCATTCCATTACAGAAAGACCCGTCAGCAAGCCCGCAATCACTACAATAACGACGCATGTGTAATGAAAGCGTAGATTTTGTTCCCCCCGGGCCGTCATGAGCCCCTCTGCTGCGTAGCCAAATGACTTAATGAACTTGCGAATGTCCATTATTCACGCAGCAGCCCAAAGGATCCAAGAATTTCATCCTGCTTGCCGAACATTTCCTTCTCATCGGCTTCGTTCATGTGGTCATAGCCTAGAAGATGAAGGAATCCATGCACCGCCAGGAACCCCAGCTCACGCTCGAAGGAATGTCCATATTCCTCTGCCTGTTCACGCGTTCGGTCCGTGGAAATGATAATATCACCCAACACACGGGGGATGCCTTCACCGATAATTTCCACTTCCCCTTCTCCCATCTCTTCTAAAGCGAATGAAATGACATCCGTCGGTTGATCCTTGTCCCGGTACTCCCGGTTGATTTCATGGATTGCCTCATTCGTCACGAACGTGATGGAAACTTCAGAGCCCTCTTCAATCCCCTCCACTTTTGCGGCATGCTGCAGAAGCTTCTCGACAAGGGCAATATGCTCCTCCTTCACTTCATTTGTTTCATCTAGAAAATCGATATTTAATATCATAATGCCTCCTGCTT
>JBJEFP010000300.1:0-4425 GCA_051874195.1 Lysinibacillus sp.
GTTTATTTCCTGTGAACTGTTATTTAATCGAAGAAGAACAGGAGCTGACGCTGATTGACGCCGCCATGCCCTATAGTGCAAAGGGGATCATCCGTGCCTCACAGGAAATCGGCAAGCCTATTACAAGGCTCATCCTTACCCATGCGCACTCTGATCATGTGGGAGCCTTGGATGCGATAAAAAAGCTGTTGCCCGATATTGAGGTAAGCATTTCTTCACGTGATGCCTCTTTACTGGCAGGTGATACAACGCTGTTGGAGGGTGAGCCTACCACTCCTATCCGAGGAGGCGTTCCTAAAAACATCCTGACGAAGCCGGACAGGTTACTAGTGGAGGGGGATTGTATCGGTTCATTGGAAGTCATCGCTTCCCCTGGACACACCCCAGGCTCGATTGCATTATTTGATAAGCGTAGTGCTGGTTTAATAGTGGGAGATGCGTTTCAAACAAGGGGAAAAGTCGCTGTTTCTGGCTTGGTCGTCCCCTCCTTCCCCTTCCCGGCATTGGCTACATGGAATAAGGAGAAGGCGATTGACAGCGCCAAAAAGTTAGTAGCCCTTCAGCCAAAGGTACTTGCTGCGGGGCATGGAAAAATGTTAGAAGAGCCTGTCCACGCCATGAAGCAGGCCATAGATGAAGCTGAAAAATATTTAAAATAGGAAGTGTAATAGCTATGCCCCGTCGTGCAAAGATTGATATGGAAATTATTTTACAAAAGGCAACGGAAATGATTGATGATAAAGGGCCTGACCACTTGTCCTTCAGCCTGCTGGCAACGGAATTGGGCATCCGCCCACCGTCCCTATATAATCATGTGAGTAGCCTGGATGATCTAAAACAGCTACTAGCCATCCGAGGATTGAAAGGACTTTATGAATCTATGCTGCATGCCGGCATTGGAAAATCCGGTGATGAAGCAATTCATGCCATCAGCATGGGCTATGTGCAATTTGTCAGAACACATCCTGGACTCTATATGGCCGCCACTCGCATTCCCCATTCTCTCAACGAGGAATTCGAGCATCATCAACAGGCAATTCTGCTGCTTGTTTTACGTATTCTTGAAACCTATGAGCTGAGTGAGGAGATGGCAATTCACATCGTAAGAGGATTACGCAGCATTTTGCACGGCTTTACCTCGCTTGAGCAAATCGGAGGATTCGGCATGCCACTAGACATCGATCAAAGCCTAACCATTTTAATGAATACCTTTATCGAAGGTATTCATTCCATGAGTAGACAGGAAGAAAACAATGAGTAAAACGATAGTCTATATTTATCCCTACCCTCCCCCTATTCCATGAGTCACCTTTATGAGCTCGAACAGCTTTATAATACTTTTCGGAAATGTCCGGTCCTTCATGGTACTTAAGTAGACGTTGCGGTGCAGAAACTCACTTTGCACCGGACGTGTCATGAGGCTCTGCGGCAAATGCTGCTTGACATAGTGCTCCGGCAGCAAGGCAATCCCCAGCCCCTCCTCGACCAATACCTTAATCATCTCGAATCGTTCTATTTTGTATTGGATATGCGGCAATACCCCTTCCTGCTCGAACGCTTTGAGTAGTTGGGCGCTCGTTTGAAAATCCGGCATCCCGATAATGAGCGATTCCTCCGCAAAGTCTGCCAGCGTAATGGTTTCCTTCGTCGCAAATGGATGATCTTTTTTGAGCAATACGACATATCGTTCGTTATATAGTAATTCGCTTTTTATTTCCGTATCCACAATATGCTGGTTCGTGATTACCGCATGTACGTGCAAACCGAGCAGTGCCTGGCGCACCGTTTGATTGTACAGTGTATCGATGAGCGTGATTTGATTATGCGGGTAGTGCTGTCGATACGCCATGATAACTTGCGAAAACCAGTAGTTTGCAGATTCAATCATGCCTAGCCGGATTTCTAGCGCCTCCCCCTTTGCCATCTCCTTGAGCTCCGTATCCATTACGTCAAATTGATCAATCAAGCGCTGTGCTCGCTCATAAAACTGGTGGCCCAGCTCTGTCAATTGAAACTGCTTCGTCGTCCGTTCGATGAGGGGGGCGTTGATTTCCTGCTCGAGTGCTTTAATCGCATTGCTTAAGGAAGGCTGTGAAATGTGCAGGGCTTTGGCTGCCCTCGAAAAATTTTTATGCCTGACCGTTTCAATGAAATAAACCATTTTCCGTAAATCCATTTCTCCACCACCATTTATAGTTTAAAACTATTATAAGATACAAAATTGATATTTGTATGAATATTTTTTTAGAAATATACTGAAAATATAAATTTTCGTACTACTGGAAGGTGGATGCAATGTATAAAATAACAGATTCGAATATTTGGCAGGGACGAATCGACCACGAGGCTGACCCCTCCTATTTCCGCTATCACCAAATCGTTCAATTGGCACCGGCTGCTGCACAAGGCGCCATCGGATTGATTGGATTCAGCTGCGATGAAGGGGTACGGCGCAACAATGGCCGTGTCGGTGCAAAGGATGCGCCTCTTGCACTGCGTAAGCAGCTCGCTTCTTTACCGTGGCGCCACCGTAAGGCTGATACGTCGCTTGTCGATTATGGGGATGTCATGTGTGAAGGTGAAGAATTGGAGCGTGCTCAAAGGGAGCTTGGGGACAAGGTAGCGGAGATTTTGGCAAACGGGAAAGCGATTATCCTTGGCGGCGGGCATGAAACGTTATACGGCCAGTATTTGGGCGTGCGGAAAGCGGCGGGACCTGACGCCTCAATCGGTTTACTCAATATCGATGCCCATTTTGACATGCGGCCCTATGACAAGCAGCCCTCATCCGGCACGATGTTCAAACAGATTTTAGACGAGGATCCGCATGTGCACTATTTCGTATGCGGCATCCAGCAATATGGCAATACGACCGCTTTATTCGATACAGCGGACCAATATGGGGTGCAGTACCTGTTAGATGAAGAACTGGATTCAGCAGCCTTCACGGATCAATTGGACGGCTTTATGAATGCCCACGATATTTTGCTCGTGACACTTTGTATGGATGTGTTGAATGCCGCCGAGGCACCCGGTGTCAGTGCTCCATCGCCATTCGGTTTGTCAGCTGTACAGGTGCGTGCCATTTTACGGCGAATGGTTTCGCATAAAAAGACGGTAAGCTTCAGCATTTGCGAGGTCAACCCGCTACTTGATGTAGACAATCGGACGGCAAAGCTCGGGGCCTACTTCATCAATGAAGCAGTGATGAACATGGTAGATTAAACGTTCAAGGGGGACTTTTATGGCAGTGAATCAACTTACAACACTATGCTTGGCAGTAACATTATTTTTAATCGGGTCATTTTTAGTTAAAAGGATCGGCCTACTGTATCGTTTCTGCATCCCGGCGCCTGTCGTCGGCGGATTGCTGTTCGCGTTGCTGGCCACATTGTTAAAAAGCTTGGGTATTGTAGAAATTACATTAGATACTTCCCTGCAATCCATCTTCATGATTACATTCTTTACGACGATTGGACTCGGGGCGAGCTTCAAGCTAGTGAAATTAGGGGGCAGGCTGCTCATCATTTATTGGCTGGCTTGCGGCTTCCTCGCTCTCATGCAGAACGCTATTGGTGTGTCATTAGCACAACTGATGGACATCCATCCGTTAATCGGTGTGATGGCGGGCGCCGTTTCGATGGAGGGCGGACACGGAGCCGCTGCCGCCTATGGGGAAACGATTGAAAGCCTTGGCGTAGCCTCTGCTATCACAATCGGAATGGCTGCAGCTACATGCGGTCTCGTTGCCGGGGGGCTTGTCGGTGGTCCGGTTGTACAATACTTGATTCGAAAATACAATTTACAGCCTTCTTCTGAAGAAACAGAGGAATATGTTGAAAAAGTACAACACCCAATCACGGAAAAATCATTCATGGTACAGGTCTTCCTGATTACCTTCTGTATGGCTGCTGGTACATATATCGGAGAATGGTTCTCTACGTTGACAGGATTTGTTTTACCAGGGTATGTCGGTGCGATGTTCACAGCGGTGATTGTCCGTAATATCGTCGACCGCTTCAACACTGAGTTAATCAATATGAAGGAAATCAATCTGATCGGCGATATTTCACTCGGCATTTTCTTATCAATGGCGCTCATGAGCATCAAACTATGGGAGATTGCAGATTTGGCACTGCCATTATTCATCATTGTTTTAGCCCAAGTAGTGTTCATCGTGTTATTTGCCGTATTCGTCTTATTCCGTCTGCTCGGCAAAAACTACGATGCCGCAATTATGATATCCGGTTTCCTTGGCCACGGACTTGGCGCCACGCCTAACGCTATGGCCAATATGTCAGCCGTTGTATCCAAATTCGGCCCATCCCGTAAAGCCTTCTTGATTGTCCCGATTGTTGGTGCATTCTTGATTGATGATTAGCACCCGCACACTTTCGCCTTTAGTCGAGAGTTAGGGTGTATTTT
>JBJEFP010000301.1:0-4419 GCA_051874195.1 Lysinibacillus sp.
TTGATTAAAGGCGCTGCTCAAGCATTGGTAATACGAGCAGCGCCTTGATGTGTTTTTAGGGGATTTTTCGATGGACAGATTGTATGGGCATGAAATTTTTATACATATACAAGGGTGATTTTCGGAGGCAGGCAAATAGAGAAGAAGTGCCGGCAACAATGTGATGGGTACGCTGTAATGACAGCATTTTTTACGTAGAGGCTAGTCGAACGCGTTAATTATAAATATTTTACATATTTGACAAAATAAAACCTTGGCGGTATATTTATCTTGAATTCAAGATAAATAGTTTCGAGGTAAATAAAAAGGGGTGTTGGGGATGGATTTTGGAAAACTAATAGAAAAGCGGCACTCAGCCAATAATTTTATAGAGGGGGTAGCCATAACGGAGCAGGACCTGAAGCCGATTTTTACTGATGTGAAGCTTGCGCCATCAGCATTCAACCTGCAGCATGCGGAATATATTACAGTCCTGAATCCTGACGTGAAAGAGCAGCTCCACGAGGCAGCATACGGCCAGTATAAGGTTCATTCTGCCTCTGCAGTCCTCATCGTGACAGGGGACAGATATGCTTATAAACAGACGGGGAGGCTGAATGAGGGACTGAAGAATCTCGGCGTCATCAATCATTGCCAACTGGAGCAGATGGTGAAGGATAATACATTGTTTTATGAGGAGCGCGGTGAGGAATTCATGAAGGAAGAGGCCATCCGCAATGCATCGCTGTCGGCCATGCTGTTCATGCTTGCAGCGAAAAATCGGGGCTGGGATACGTGTCCGATGATAGGGTTCGACCAGCAGCGGATACGTGAAATTCTCCGTGTGCCGCCGACTCATGAAATAGTCCTGATGATTGCCATCGGGAAAGAAAAAGAGGAAAGCCGTAATCTGCGTGGCTACCGAAAACCGGTGAACGAGTTTGTGACATTTGTTTAGTGGGTAGTGCATGAAGGCTGCCGGTATTCATCATAGTACTGCCTGCCGGTCATCCATGTACGCTCATTAGAAAAATAGAATGTGCAAGCAAAGGAATGTGCCTTTATGAGGGCTAGAATCTATGGGTGAAAAAAGAAAATAGAATATTTTAGAAAGTTTTGCCTTCTACTTGCGTATGTTGGAGAAAGGAGTTTTTCAACTGCAAAAATAGGAGGAGAAGAAATGGTTGTAATGAAGAAGGCAAGTGTATTATTATCGGCGACAGCATTGTCCCTAAGTTTATTGGCGCCAACAGCCGGTGCAACGACAGTGGACGAGCGTATGGACCGGCTCCCCATCCAGGTGGCGCAGACGAATGCGAAGGTGACGAAGAAGGATTTGATGAACCGTATGAAGGAGTTGTTCCCGACGGAGTTTTCAAGCCTGACAGAAAAGGATTTTTATATGAATACGGGTTATTCCTATCCGGGGGATTCGACGGTCCGTTATGAATTGAGCTTTTCCAAGCAGGTAAAGGACAATTATATATACGGCAGCCTGATTTTTGCAGGCGAGGATTTGCAGCTTGAGCATTTCTATTACCAGCCGCCGGAGTCCAAGGATGCGTTCTTCCCGCCAAAGGTTTCCGAACAAGAGGCACAGCGCATTGCGGATGGTTTCGTGAAGCGATTCGATAAAGCATCCGGCTACAAGCTTGTACCGAACGACTATGCATATGCCCAGCGAAATTTGACACAGCCGATTCACTACACATTCACTTACCAAAAGGCAGAGGGAGACATTCCAATCGCGGACAGGTATATGGAGTTGACGGTGCAGGGGGATGGACAGCTTATTTCATTCTACAGCTCAGGGACACAGAAGGGGAAGTCCACATATGATGATGCCTCTAAGAAGAAGGATGAGGCTGCCATCCAAACGAAGGTCCAGGACGCTATCAAAGCGCAGCTCTTCTACATGGTCACGCCGAATTACCATACAGGAGAGGCGGAGGTGCAACTGGTCTACCGTCCGGACAACCAAATCGTCTCCGGTGTGCATGCCCTATCAGGAGACTGGGTGACGATGGACGGGCTTGTAGCAACCTTGCCGAAAGAGCAAAAGGTTACACCGATTGCCCCGCAGGCACTGCCGCCAAGACAGCCGGATATTACCGAGGCCCAGGTTGAACAGCTGGCGCTTGAGCTTCTTCAAGTAGATCTGTCCGGCGTCACATTGACTGTAGAGTCGATCAATGAAATGACCAACCATACAGGCAGGCAAGTCTATATGGTTCAATATATGTATGAATATGCAGGTGGCGCAGTGAGCACGACGCTGTCGATTGATAAGGAAACCGGTGAGATTATTGAGTACTACGACATCAAGTCGGAACTGGCGTCGCAGTTGAAAACGGAACAGAAGAAGGGGACGCTCTCCCAGCAGGAAGCGATGCAACGGGCGGCCGACTATGTAAAACAATGGGCGCCTTCCTATGCAAATGAGTATGCCATGCCGCTAGCAGGCTCCCACTATTTTGAACATAATGACAGCTATTACTTCACCTTCCCGCGCATCGTCAACGGTCTGCTGGTGGAAGGGGACCAAATCAATGTCAATATAGGGGCGGGTGGTGAGCTGCTCGGCTTGTTCATTTCTTCTTACCACAACCTCAAATGGCCAACAGCAACGGGCGTGATATCGAAGGAAGAGGCGTCGAAGCAGTTGAAGGGGAATCTATCGCTGCAGCTGCAATACGAAAATATTCAGCGTATCGGGGATGACCAGCACTATAGCCTCGTATACCGGCCGATGTTCAAGGGAAGCGGTTATGCAGTAATTGATGCAAAGACGGGCAGTTGGCTTTCAGGACAGGAAAAGGTGGACTATCCAACAATCGAGCATCCTACAGCGGCAGAAGAGCTGAATCATCTGATTCGAACAGGTACTTTGAAGGTGGACGGGGACTTCAATCCGGATGCAGCCATCACAAAAGCGGAGGCATTGACGGTACTGATGAAGGCATTGACGTACGCATATGATTATTATCCACAGCAGGCGGAATCGAACTTCTTCGAAAATATTTCGCCTAGCGACGAGCTGTATCCATTGCTGATGGCCGCCGTGGCGATGGGGATTTTGGATGAATCGGATAAAGCGCTCAAGGCAGATGCCAAGCTTTCCCGCGAGGAAATGGCGAAATGGGCCGTGAGAATGCTGAAGCTTGAGGCTGCCGCTAAGTATAGCGATATTTATCAATTAGGATATACGGATGCTGCGAAAGTTGCTCCGGACAAGCGGGGCTACGTGGCCTTGGTGTATGCGATGGGACTTTTGAAAGCGGAGAATAATCAAGCGCATCCGCAGAAGGAAATGACGTATGCGGAACTGGCGAAAATGACGGTGCTATTGGCAAACGAAATGAAGCAAAATAACATCTACCATTAACAAATGACATTTAGAAGTAGGAAAACCGGTGGAGATTCTCCACCGGTTTTCCTATTTAGGGTTTATTCAGCGTTAGGATAGATCATTGTTGCAGGGTCTACATATTCATCAAACTGCTCCTCTGTCAGTAGTCCGCTTGCAATCGCCGCCTCTTTCAGCGTCGTACCTTCCTTATGCGCCTTTTTCGCAATGGCAGCCGCATTTTCGTAGCCGATATACGGATTCAGCGCCGTGACAAGCATTAAGGAATTACGCAAGTTTGCATCCAGCACTTCTTGGTTTGGCTCGATGCCAACAGCACAGTTGTCGTTGAATGATTGCATCGCATCAGCAAGCAGGCGTACGGACTGCAGGAAGTTGTAGATGATGACCGGCTTGAATACGTTCAGTTCGAAGTTCCCTTGGGACGCTGCAAAGCCGATTGCCGCGTCATTGCCGAACACCTGGCAGGCAACCATCGTCATGGCCTCGGACTGTGTCGGGTTCACTTTTCCAGGCATGATGGAAGAGCCCGGCTCGTTTTCCGGGATTGTAATTTCCCCGATTCCTGAACGTGGCCCGGAAGCCAGCCAGCGTACATCGTTGGCGATTTTCATCAGGTCTGCCGCCAATGCCTTCAAAGCTCCGTGTGCCGTTGTGATTTCATCATGGGATGTCAATGCATGGAATTTATTCTCTGCTGTTACGAACTGCTTGCCCGTCATGCCAGCGATTTCCGCCGCCACCATTTCCCCGAATTTCGGGTGGGCGTTGATGCCCGTACCTACAGCTGTACCGCCGATCGCAAGCTCCTTCATGAACTCCGTCGTCACCTGGATCATCTTTTCGGACTTCACGAGCATATGGTGCCAGCCTGAAATCTCCTGGCCGAGCGTAAGCGGAGTTGCATCCTGCAAGTGTGTACGGCCGATTTTGATGATGTCGTTGAATGCTTCTGATTTTTCCTTCAGCGTCGCCTTCAGGACATTCAGCTTCGGCAGTAGGTAGTCCTCGACAGCAAGTACGGCTGCTACATGCAGGGCGGTCGGGAATGTATCATTCGAACTTTGCGACTT
>JBJEFP010000302.1:0-4378 GCA_051874195.1 Lysinibacillus sp.
GAAATTACTTTTGAAAAACGCTGCTGGAAATATATATTTTTTAAAAGAATTTGATTTTAAGCCGCTCTCAAACCATTCAGGTAATTAGTATCTAATGAGAAGTCTTCGAATCGTCTGAGAGCGGAGCGGTATTTGAGCCTAATTGGTTATAGAATCAATGGAAGTAGAGTTTAACTCCGGATAATATAGCTCTTTTCGTAAACAAACATCTTTATGTGTCAGTGTTTCACCTTTAAATCGCAGCCAAATCTCATCATCAGCCATCACACCATGCGTTTTTCTGACAATGCCCCAACGGTTATAGGCCTGCATGCCAAGGCTTTCTAACAGCTCATCTGCATTTGCACGAGTTGGGGGGAATGTGCGCCATTTTAGCCAACGCTCAAGTTCCTCGGTAGAAATATGTCCCTTCATGTTCGGTGAAAACTGCTTATTAAAGTCATCAATATAGTTGATGACATAAGGTGTTCCACCATTAGCAGGCTTTAAATCGACTGTTGCAATGACATCATCCATCCACATGACATCAAACTTCATATAATCAATCATTTGTTTCACTTCCTTCAAAGAAAAGATGAGCAAGATTTGGATCGTTTAGCTGGGAGAGCAGTACTTGTTCTGCTCGTCCAAAATCATAAGCAGTTACTTCAAGTTGATGTAAAAGTTTTGATTTGTTGATAAACGCAGGTCCTGTATAAAGAGCCAGCTGTTTAGAAAAGCTTGAATTGAAGGGCTTTGCTTTTACTTTACGTTTTAAAATCGTTAGCGGTTTACCTGGTGGATAGTCCTTTTCGTCAGATAGTAGACTTAAACCATTATCAAAAATGGGGGCCAGCTGCCACGTCTTTTCAATAGGATTGTATAAAAAAAGAATATTATTTGTATGACGATCTTCGTTTAAAATGAGAGCATCAAAAGCAAGTAGTCGTGCAATATCTTGTCGTACATCAATGCCGGTAAATTCTTCAACTTGTTTCATGATTTGTGTGAATTTATCAGCTGTGGATAAAGATTTGTCATTTAAAATTGGGTCAGTAGATGTAAAGTTAGCCTCAAATAGACGCTCAAGCGTTACCTCTTGTAGTTTGCCCCTGAAATCATGGGAATAACAGCCTATTGATGTTTCTCTGTTAGGTAAAATAATTTCACATGGATAGTATTTTACATATTCTTTTTCTTGTAACGTAGAGCAAGCTAAAATAAGTGAAGCTAATACTTCCGCCTGTCCCTCGTATCCCTGCGTATTTTGTTTAATCCATTTACCGTCAACACACCATTTTGATTGGTCGCCTTTACTGGAGGTGCTAATAATGCGAAGGGCATCTAATGGGATAAAAATTTTTTCCATTCATTTCACGTCCAATTTTTTATGTTTCTTCTATTATATATTTATCATTAAGGCTTTTCACTATTTAAGGCAAGTTGCTTTATTATATGCATCTAACCTTGTACAGCGTATGAGAAATTAGCTGAAATACGATAAAAGGGAGCTAAACAGGGTAAAGGAACGAGGAGTGCAAAAAAGAAAAGGAGCTGGAAGTCATGTCAGAGAAATTATTTACTGCAAGAGCGACCGCTGTAGGAGGACGAGAGGGCAAGGTGCAGTCGGATGATGGCGTCGTCCAGTTTGATACAGCCATGCCTGGCACACCGAGAGCGAAGGAATTGGAGAATGCGACAAATCCTGAGCAGCTATTCGCTGCCGGCTATGCAGCCTGCTTTGGCAGTGCCCTGCAGATGACGGCACGTAACGAGCAAGTGAAGCTTACGCCCGAGGTAACGGCCAATGTGAGCCTGCTGAAGGACGAGGAGGACCAAGGCTTTAAGCTGGCCGTTGTGCTGCAGGTCAAGGGGACGGACATCGAGCACGACCAATTGAAGGATCTCGTGGAAAAAGCACATCAGGTATGCCCTTATTCGAAGGCGACAAGAGGGAATGTTGAGGTTACGTTGGAAGTTGTATAGGGAGTGCTGGTTACTCTGCTTAAGTGAACGTTTAGCAGAAACGGCAAAGAAGGTATCTGCAATTCCCTAAATATTTATTGCGAATACCCTAAAATATGGTATGATGAAGATAACTTATATGAACGGAGGTGGAAAGAATGAAGAATTTTGCTGCGGTGACAGGTGTAAACGTTGATACAGCGATGTATTTTGCACGTGTCGTAACTTTTGATTTTGCTGCTAACGGGATAGGTATGCCCTTTTTTAGACAAATTCAAAAGAACGCGTAGCTGATTAACTTCATTCTTTTCACAACTTGTGGAAGACTGCTCAGTTAATGAGTAGTCTTTTTTGTATGCTTTTTTCAGCTGCGCTTGGAGGCGTAGAACATGCAACTAAAAGCAGAAAATGTATCAAAATCAATCGGTGGGAATCAAATTTTCACGAATATCCATATAGAAGTGCAGCCAGGGGAGCGGGTAGCGGTAGTTGGGCGCAACGGCTGCGGTAAGACGACGCTTTTTCAGCTTCTTGCTGGAATGGAACAGCCGGACGAAGGAAGAGTCATCAAGGCAAAAGGCGATAAAGTCGGCTATTTGCATCAGATTCCGGACTTCCCGGACAAAACGGTGTATGAGGTGCTTGTTGGTGCCTTTACGGAACTCAGCGAAATGCAAAAACGGCTGCAGGTGCTTGAGGAGCACATGATAAAAGACGTAACGGAAAAATTACTCCATCAATACGGAGAACTCCAGGAACAATTTATTACACGCGGCGGCTACGAAATTGATGCGAAAATCTCCTCTGTAGCAAATGGATTGGGCATCCATCTGTTAACGAACAGCCCTTTTGATAGTTTGAGCGGGGGAGAAAAAACGAAGGTCATGCTTGCGCATATCATTTTGCAGCAGCCAAGCATTTTACTGTTGGATGAGCCGACCAATCATCTTGACTTGGCAGCGATTGAATGGCTGGAGAATTATATCCATTATTTTAACGGAACGGTCCTGATGATTTCCCATGACCGCCAGTTTGTAAATAATGTAGCTCAAAAAGTTTTTGAAATCGAGGATGGAGACATCTGGGTGAGCATCGGCAACTATGACGCCTACTTGCGCAACAAGGAATTGAAGGTCGAGCAGCAATTTGCGGCCTATCAGGAGCAACAAAAGAAAATCCAGAAAATCAAGGAATCCATTCGCAGGCTGCGCCAGTGGGCCAATGAGGCGTCTCCGCCCAATCCGGATTTATACCGAAAAGCAAAAGTCATGGAAAAAATGCTCGAACGAATGGAGCTTGTAAAAAGGCCGAAAAACGAGAAGGCAATGAATCTGCAGCTGCAGGCGAAGGACCGGGCTGGCAAGGAAGTGTTTGAACTGCGTGATGTGATGCATGGCTTTGCGGAGGATATTTTGTTCATGGATGTTAATTTATCCGTCTACTGGAGGGACCGGCTTGCGATTGTCGGAAACAATGGAACCGGAAAATCAACGCTCTTAAAAATCCTGCTCCAGCAGATCACCCCGACTTCCGGTGAGGTCCGCCAAGGCAGCAATGTCAAAGTCGGCTATTTAGCGCAGCAATTCGATACATTCAATCCGACTGCACGATTAATCGATGCGTTCAGGGAAGATCTATCATTAGCGGAAGGGGAAGCACGTCAGGTCCTGGCGCAATTCATGTTTTACGGCCACGATGTCTTCAAGCGTGTCGGCGATTTAAGCGGCGGGGAAAAAATGCGGCTGCGGCTGGCGCAGTTGATGCAGCAACAGTGCAATGTCTTGATTTTGGATGAGCCGACCAACCATTTGGACATTGAATCAAGAGAAGTGCTGGAAGAAACATTGGAGAAATTTGACGGAACCATCATCGGGATCAGCCACGACCGCTACTTTTTGCAAAAGATTTTCTCAAAAGTGGCATGGATTGAAGACCATACGATTACCGTACACAACGGGCCCTACAATTGGGCATATGAAAAGCAAAGGGAGAATCGGGATGAATAGGATAGATCATTATTGGGATGAATTTTGTCAGAAAGCAAAGCTGGAGGGAATCCAATATAAAGAGGCATTTCAATTCGGCGAAAAGGCAGATTGGTTGGCTGAGCTGGTGATAGAGGGGAAAAAGACAGCGACTTGCTCCAGCTACCAGGAGTATCAAATCGAAAATGAGCTTATTCCGAAAGCTGGCGAATATTCGATTGTACTGAACAGCGCGAATACACCTGTAGCGATTATCGAAGTGGAATCAGTAGAAATGTATCCCCTGAACGAAGTACCGGAAGACTTTGCATTGGCAGAAGGGGAAGGCACCTATCAGGAATGGTGGGATGCGCATGTAAATTTCTTCAGTCGGCTGTTTGAACAGTACAACCTGGAGTTCAAAAAAGATATGTTGGTTGTTTGTGAACGGTTTAGGAAGGTTTATCCTG
>JBJEFP010000303.1:0-4371 GCA_051874195.1 Lysinibacillus sp.
CGGCTCGCTGGAGGAGCTGCTTCTTTCCGGCCTATACATGAAAACAATCGGCACAAACCACTTGAATCTTTCGTTCAGGTGGTTTTTTCTTGTTAAGCGGGTTGGAAAGAACGTAATGGATAACTTGGATGAATAGCCTATGGAAATTTGCTCTCTTCGCTCTGCGGAAATAATAGGAAAAATAAGGGGCGAACTTTCTTGAAAAGAATAGGGGACGAGAAAGAATTCTTGCATGAGCGTAACCTTTTTGGGAGCATCCGTATAAAATAGAAGATAGTATGTTTTTATAATTCAAAGTAGCACACGGAATAGATGCTATACTTCCGGCTATAGAAAAGGATGGTGCAATATGTCAAAGCAAACCGAGTACTACAAATATGTACGGCAATATGTAGGGACACAGCCGCTTATTTTACCTGGCGCCGTCGTCATCATTCGAAACGAAAACGGGGAAGTGCTGTTGCAAAAGCGTCCTGAAGGGAAATGGGGGCTGCCCGGTGGATTGATGAATCTTGGAGAGAGTTTTGAAGAGGTGGCTGAAAGGGAAGTATTCGAGGAAATTGGATTGCGGGTACGCAACTTGCGGCTGATGCATGTATGTTCTGGGAAACAATTTTATATGAAAGCATCGAATGGCGATGAATTCTATTTGATTACAGCCGTTTTTCTGACAGAAGACGTGGAAGGAACCCTCCAGCTGGACCCTGACGAAACGCTGGAAGTGATGTACTGCAAGGATACAGAGCTTCCTCAACGGATGGTGGGAAGCCATCGCAGGTTCATCCAGATGGCGGCAGAGGGGATGAAGGGATGAGTACCTTCAGAGGAGAACGATAGCTTTCCGGCTCATAGCTATGTTTCATGGAGGAAACGCGTCTTCCATTGGAACAGGAAGAAGGTATTTTTAAAGCGGCCAAACTTCAATTGAGTGATAATTGAACGGTTAGTGCATCATATTGCTCGAATAAGTCGTAAAAAGCGGATTTTGAGTAGGGAATTATTATATTTTAAATATTTATGTTACTATGTATTACACAGAAAAACATATATCCGTCTTGAGTGTACAATAAGAGGCGTTTGGAGGAAATGATGAAAAGGTTAGTTTCAACATGGAACCAGATTAATCTGGTTAATAGAATAATCGTAGGGGTGGTCATCGGGCTGATTCTGGCTCTGACGGTTCCTGAGCAGGTAAGCGGCATTTCGATTCTCGGATCGCTATTTATCAGCGCGTTAAAAGCCGTTGCACCTATATTGGTGTTCTTCCTTATAATCAATGCAATTGCAGGGCAAAAGAACGGTAATAAAACAAATATGAAATCAATTATTGGGCTTTATGCCATCGGGACATTCCTGGCGGGATTTGTAGCGGTTGTATTCAGTTATCTGTTCCCTGTCACATTGACGCTTGAAGAAGCGGCGAAGGATGTGGTTCCGCCAAGCGGGGTAGGGGAAGTGTTCGAGACGCTGGTCTTCAACATCGTGACGAACCCTGTTACAGCCATTATGGAAGGGAATTATATTGGAATTTTAGCATGGGCGCTTATGTTGGGCGTCGCACTTAAAAAGGCAAGCGACACAACAAAAACGATGCTTGAAAATGTCTCGGACGCCATTTCCACAGTCGTGCAGTGGGTAATTAGCTTGGCACCTTTCGGGATTCTGGGGCTCGTGTTTGACACGATTACAACAAACGGACTGTCCGCGCTGGGTGAATACGGAAAACTGCTGTTAGTTCTAGTGGGGAGCATGCTGTTCATCGCACTTGTGGTGAATCCGCTATTGGTGTTTGCATATACAAGGAAAAATCCATATCCACTCGTTCTGACATGCTTGAAAGAGAGCGGCATTACGGCATTCTTCACACGTAGCTCTGCGGCGAATATTCCGGTGAATATCAAGCTATGTGAAAAATTAGGACTGGATAAGAATACATATTCGGTATCGATTCCATTAGGCGCAACAATCAATATGTCCGGTGCGGCAGTGACAATTTCCGTGCTGTCTCTTGCAGCTGTCCATACGTTAGATATCAATATAGACTTCGCGAGTGCTGTCATTTTGATGGTCATTGCAGCTGTATCCGCGTCAGGTGCTTCAGGTGTGCCGGGTGGATCGCTTTTATTGATTCCGGTGGCATGTAGCCTGTTCGGCATCCCGGACGATATCGCTATGCAGGTAGTGGCAATCGGTTTCATTATCGGCGTAGTGCAGGATTCATGCGAGACGGCGCTCAATTCCTCTTCTGACGTTGTCTTCACGGCAGCGGCCGAGCAGGCAAAGGCGCGGAGAAATGGCTGACGAATTAAATAGATATTTCTTAGGTAAAAGGACTGTCCGGTAAGCGGGCAGTCCTTTTTTTGTCAGGGAAGAAGGTAACTCGATATGAAGGGACGAAGAAATTTTGACACGCGGATAAGATATATTCCATATGACCGCGGCATACGTAATTATAGGCAGGTATATAAGGATGGGCAGAGGCATCGATAGAGAATGATAGCTTGGGGCGAGGCCGCAAGAGAGAAGCGGATAGCTAGTGGTGGAGGAGACTGTTCCACGACTTTCATACATACAAAAAAGCCGGCTGTTTGCCGTTTTTATTTCTAGGAGGGATGGTATGAAGATTTTAAATGGCAGGTATCTCGTCGATGGGACGGAAAGGATTATCCATCTGAGTGAAATGGATAGAAATAAATATAAGAGGCGATTCAAGGGAAAGCTCTATTGTCCGACTGAAGGGTGTCCTGCCCTTTTATCCTTTAATGGGGGGAAGACGCCGCATTTTAAAACATGGCGGAAACGCCAGCACATCGATGGCTGCATGTATAATGTGCATCGGGATATCGTAGGCATGGAAGCCGGCTTTCTGGAGGACAAGACGGTCACGATAAGTGGCAACAGAAGACAAAATGCCCTTAGGGAGGCTGCCCGGCTGTTTATGAAGACAGGACAAGACGAGGAAAGTAGGGAAGGAAGAACTTCCACAAGGAAGAAGAGAGCGCAAACATCAAAACTTGGTCGCAAGGAGGATGTACAGATGACGCTGTATGATGGCGATCTGCTGGAGGATGACATGTCCATAAAAGGCGGGGTAATCCGTAAGAGATTCGTAGATGAGCTTAAACAGAAGGATGCAGGACAGGTGCGCCTTGTGCTCGGTTATGTCCATCACGTTATACCACGGGGGGAGGTAGCTGACCTTTATATCCAGTCCAACGGGGCCGTGTTGAAGGCCGTTTTTCCGGAGGAGTTTGTAAAGGAACGGTTGAACAGCAGCTACTTGAATAAATTCTCCTCCCTTTTAAACGCGGCTGAAGCAGGGGAAGCCCTGACCTTTGCGGGAGTGGGAGATGTAAGGACAGATGGGCAAGGGGCATGGGAGCTCGTCATCTACAGCGGTGCCGACTTTAAGATTAACAATCAGGACCTCTCCATCTTCGCCAAGCGATCTCCGGGGTGAGAAGCTGTTGCAGCAATCGTGGAAAGAGGGGGCAAAGGCTCATCTCTCCATTTGTGCCTTTGCCCCCTCGATTGTCCGGATGATTTTGTCGATGGTTGCATCGAAATCCTTCCTCACCTCGTGCTCCCATACCCTGAACAGTGTCCATCCTTTTTGTTTGTAGTAATCGTCCACTTCGCGGTCCCTCTCCATATTGCGTTTCAGTTTCTTTTCCCAAAATTCGACATTGCTTTTCGGCATATTTCCGTGGGCGGGACAATGGTGCCAAAAGCAGGAGTCGATGAAAATGACCACCCTATATTTCTTGATGGCGATGTCCGGCGTCCCCTTCAAGGACCTGACATTTTTCCTGAAGCGCAGACCCCTGTGCCAAAGTTCCTTTGTGACGATTCCTTCCAGCTTGGAAATGGCCTTGATGGCCTGCATCGTCTTTCTTCTCTGTTCTTTCGTCATGGTGTCCGTCATTGCTGTCCCTCGTTTCCAATCCGTCCCGTTCGACGGATGTTTGCAGGATATTTTGACTTGTAGCAGTCCTCCCCGTAAAAGAGTATCTCCGTACCGAGCCCCATCTATTAGGAGGGGAGGTGCTATTCTCTTACTAATGAATTTCCATTATTCCGGTTTCGTGAAACCTTTTTATAGGAAAGGGGCCCATGGATGGGTAGAACGTATGATTCCGCCTGTCTCAGAATGAAAGCTACCCTCTTTATAAGTGATTTTCTTCCATCTTCATTACCTTTCCTCATAAGTTGTTAGCATTTCTAAAGTATGATATACCCTTATCTGTAAGTTGAAAATAATGATTGTATTAGCTCTATATACCTGATTGATCGGTCTAATCATAGTAAACATCAATAAGTTAATGTAAATGTGAAAAAAATATGGAAAATTCCTAATTATTCAATATAATG
>JBJEFP010000304.1:0-4342 GCA_051874195.1 Lysinibacillus sp.
ACCGAGTAAAAACTTTAACACCATCTTCGACATTGGCGATTACGGCAAAGGCCAAGGAACTGAAAGAGCAGGGCATCGACGTAATCGGTCTGGGAGCGGGCGAGCCGGACTTCAATACACCCCAAAACATTTTAGATGCTGCAGTTGAGTCGATGAACAAGGGCTTAACGAAATATACGCCAGCAGGGGGACTGCCGGTATTAAAACAGGCAATCATCGACAAGCTTGCGCGCGACAACCATCTTACATACAAAGCAAATGAAATCATGGTAGGTGTTGGCGCGAAACATGTGTTATACACATTATTCCAGGTCATCCTGAATGAAGGCGATGAAGTAATCATTCCGATTCCATACTGGGTATCCTACCCGGAGCAAGTGAAACTGGCTGGCGGCGTGCCGGTCTATGTGGAAGGTACAGCAGAGCAAAGCTACAAAATCACGGCACAGCAGTTGGCTGAGGCGGTGACAGAAAAAACGAAGGCGGTCATCATCAATTCCCCTTCGAATCCATCAGGCATGATCTACTCTCGTGAAGAGCTTGAAGCATTGGCGAAAGTAGCGGAAGAAAAAGATATTTTAATCGTTTCAGATGAAATTTATGAAAAACTTGTTTACAATAATGTGGAACATTTTTCTATCGCTCAGCTTTCAGAGCAGATCAAAGCTCGTACAATCGTGGTAAATGGAGTAGCGAAATCGCACTCAATGACAGGCTGGCGCATCGGATACGCAGCAGGGGATGCAGCCATCATCAAGGCAATGACGGACCTTGCATCGCATTCGACTTCCAATGCGACAACGACAGCTCAATATGCTACAGTTGAAGCATATAATGGTCCACAGACGGCCGTAGAAGAAATGCGTCAGGCGTTCGAATCTCGTCTTGAGAAAATCTATCCAAAGGTAGCTGCAATTCCTGGCTTCAAAGTATTAAAGCCACAAGGAGCATTCTACTTGTTGCCGGACGTATCGGAAGCAGCGGCTAAAACTGGCTACGAATCAGTAGATGCATTTGCAAAAGCGTTGCTAGAAGAAGCGAATGTAGCTGTCATCCCGGGCTCAGGCTTCGGAGCAGATGCGACAATTCGTCTATCTTATGCAACATCATTAGAATTACTAGAGGAAGCAGTACGCCGCATTGATGCATTTGTTAAATCAAAATGGCGGGACTAATGACTGCTCTCTAATTTTTGGAGGACTTTATGAAGAAAATTATGATTAAGGACATGCCAGCGTCTATCGGCGAAACAGTCAAAATAGGGGCGTGGCTGGCAAACAAACGCTCAAGTGGTAAAATTGCATTCTTGCAATTACGTGACGGCTCAGGCTTTGTCCAGGGCGTTGTCGTGAAGGAAGAAGTCGGGGAAGAGCTGTTTGCAGTGGCAAAGGGCATGACGCAGGAAACATCGATGTACATCACAGGTGAAGTGAAGGCTGACGAACGTTCGTCATTCGGCTGCGAGCTTGCTGTAACTGGCATCGAAGTAATCCATGCTGCAGAAGACTATCCAATCACGCCAAAAGAGCATGGTACTGAGTTCCTGATGGACAACCGCCATCTGTGGCTCCGTTCACGTAAGCAGCATGCCATCATGAAAATCCGTAACGAAATCATCCGTGCAACGTATGAATTCTTCAACGATAATGGATTCACAAAGATGGATCCGCCAATTTTGACAGGCTCTGCCCCTGAAGGCACTTCGGAGCTATTTGCTACAAAATACTTCGATGAAGATGCATACCTTTCCCAATCTGGCCAGCTGTACATGGAAGCCGCAGCGATGGCGCTAGGAAAAGTATTCTCATTCGGACCGACATTCCGGGCGGAAAAATCAAAAACACGCCGCCATTTGATTGAGTTCTGGATGATAGAGCCGGAAATGGCATTCGTGGAATTCGAAGAAAACTTGGAAGTGCAGGAGCAGTATGTTGAACATATTGTTCAGTCTGTACTGAAGAACTGCAAGCTGGATTTAGAGCGCCTTGGTCGTGATACGTCCAAGCTTGAAAACATCAAAGCACCGTTCCCGCGCATTTCTTATGATGACGCCATCAAATTCCTGCACGAGCAAGGATTTGATGACATCCAGTGGGGCGATGATTTCGGCGCACCGCATGAAACAGCCATTGCCAATGCATATGACAAGCCTGTATTCATCACGTGCTACCCGGTAGGCATCAAGCCGTTCTATATGCAACCGCATCCGGAGCGTGATGATGTGGTGCTATGTGCAGACTTAATCGCACCAGAAGGATATGGAGAAATCATCGGTGGCTCCGAGCGTATCCATGACTATGATTTGCTAAAATCCCGTCTGGAGGAGCATAACCTTTCAATGGATGCCTATGCCTGGTATTTGGAATTGCGCAAACAAGGTTCTGTACCGCATTCAGGCTTCGGATTAGGCCTCGAGCGTACAGTGGCGTGGATTTCCGGTACGGAGCACATCCGTGAAACGATTCCATTCCCACGTCTGTTGAACCGTCTATATCCATAATAAAAGTCGGCTGATACCGGCAATCAGTTGCCAGAGCAGTTTATAAAAATTGGAGAGCGTCCGAGCGATTTTTTCGGGCGCTCTCTATTCTCTTAAAGAAAGGAGTCACTTGAAATGACGAAAGACTACAACCGACTCCGTTCATGGACACAGCAACGGCATGTAACTGTGCCGCATTTATTTTTTCAGCTATATAAAGAACTGAACATCGCCGATGATGAGGCATTGATAATTATGCATCTCCTAGGCTATCTTGAGGAAGGCATAGAGTTTCCGACACCGCAGGATTTGGCGGTACGCACACATTTTCAGCCAAATGACATTTCGCTGAAGATGCAGCGCCTCATGCAGAAGGGCTTTCTGGAAATCACACAGGGAATCGATGAAGGCGGTAAAATCTTCGAAAAGTATTCACTTTTTCCATTATGGGAATGCATCCTTCAATTGCTGGAGCAAAAAGAACAGAAGAATGGTGAAATGGCAGCCAAAAATGAAGAGGGTGAAATCTACTCTCTGTTCGAGCAGGAATTCGGCCGTCTGCTATCCCCGATGGAGCTGGAAACGATTGGCATGTGGCTCGACAAGGATGGGCATTCACCGACCATCATCAAAGCTGCCTTAAAGGAAGCTGTTGTAGCCAGCAAGGTATCGCTCCGCTATATTGACCGCATCCTGTTTGAATGGAAAAAGAAAAATATTACATCGACCCAGCAAATCGAAAAACATGCGGAGCAATTCCGCTCGCGCTCTATACAGCCTGTCCAGTCTCAGCCCGCCCAAGCGGCCACGAATGGAATGTTCTACAACTGGCTGGATGAGCGTGAATAGGAGGAAATAAAGTGCTAACGAAGGCGAAATGGCTTGAGTTTCTGGATGTAATGGATGAAATGTTTCCAGATGCGCATTGTGAGCTTGTTCATGAAAATCCCTTTGAGCTGACAATTGCGACATTGCTGTCGGCGCAATGTACGGATGCACTCGTCAATCGCGTCACGAAAGAGCTGTTCCAGAAATACAAGACCCCTCAGGACTACTTGGATGTGGAGCTTGAGGAATTGCAAAATGATATCCGCTCCATCGGTCTCTACCGCAATAAGGCGAAGAATATACAGCTGCTTTGCCAAAAGCTAATCAATGAGTACAACGGTGAAATTCCGGCAAGCCGGGAAGCGTTGATGACATTACCAGGTGTCGGACGTAAAACGGCAAATGTCGTGTTATCAGTGGCGTTCGATGTACCCGCCATGGCGGTCGATACGCATGTAGAACGTATTGCCAAACGATTGGGCTTATGCCGCTGGAAAGATTCGGTGCTGGAAGTGGAAGAGACAATCATGAAGAAGACGCCGATAGAACGCTGGAACCGTGCACATCATCAGATGATTTTCTTCGGGCGTTACCATTGTAAGGCCCAAAACCCGCAATGCCATGAATGCCCATTGCTATCTGACTGCAGGGAAGGGCAGAAGCGGCTGAAGAAAGGGTTGGTCAAGCAATGATTGAAGTGAAGCAGGAAGCCATCTCCAAGGAAATCATTGATGAATGGTTCAGGGAGTGGGAAGAGTTGCGGGAACAAATCCATGCAGCTCATGACGAAAGAAGGAAAGAAGCTACCTTCCTGATGGAACAGGGCATTGCCCATTACGAAAAGCTGCTGATTGATTCGGCGGCAAAAGATGCCGGACCGGCAGACGATTTCGAATTGTATCCGATCAACGGCAAGGAACGGCTCGAATTCATCAAGATGAGGCCGGGCCAGTATGCCTGCTACCGCCAGCTGGATGAACTATACAAGGAAACGAAAAAGCGCTGTGCAAGACTGCGCTTGAAAAAATAGCAAAA
>JBJEFP010000305.1:0-4307 GCA_051874195.1 Lysinibacillus sp.
AGGCAAAGCCGATGAATGGTTTTGTCTATTTTTTATGTCTGTTACCGGCACGCAGTCCAACGGTGGACAGGTGAGGCGTCAGTCGGCATGCGGCGAAGTGGATATTTGTCTTTTTGTTAGCTTCGTTACATCAATGATTTTACATTTTGACCAATGCGGCTCTTTTCCGGTTGTTGCATACTAATGATATCAACATAAAGGAGGCAGCGTGAATGAAACATGTCACACAAACAGACTGGCGTACGAAGGATGAGCAATTTGTATGGCACGCAATGAGCCCATACAATCCACAGAATACGATGATCATCGATAAATCGGAAGGTGTTTGGTTAACAGATATTGACGGCAACCGCTATTTGGATGCAATGGCCGGATTATGGTGCGTCAATGTGGGCTACGGGCGCGAGGAAATTGCCAGGGCTGCATATGAACAGCTGCTGCAAAATTGCTATACGCCATTGTCGATTGGACATACACCTGCCATTTTATTAAGCGAAAAAATCAATGAGTTGCTCGGCGGCGATTATGTTGTCTTCTATTCGAACAGCGGCTCGGAAGCAAATGAAGTGGCGTTTAAGATTGCACGCCAGTACCATAAGCAAAACAACGAACCGGAGCGCACGAAAATTGTATCGCGCTATCGTGCATACCACGGCAATACGAGCGGGGCCCTGGCAGCTACGGGGCAGGCGCAGCGTAAATTCAAATATGAAGCGCTGGCACCGGGCTTTCTGCATGTGACGCCGCCGGATATGTACCGCTCACCGGAAGATGCCGAAAATCCAGTCGACTTGCCATCTGTGCAGGAAATCGATCGCACAATGACATGGGAATTATCCGAAACGATTGCGGCGATGATTTTAGAACCCATCATTACAGGCGGCGGCGTGTTAATCCCCCATGACGACTACTTGCGTGGTGTACGTGAAACATGCGACAAGCATGGCGCGCTGATGATTGTGGATGAAGTCATCTGCGGCTTCGGCCGTACTGGCAAAGCGTTTGGCTTCCAGCATTCTGATGTGAAACCGGACATCATTACGATGGCGAAGGGCTTGACGAGCGCGTATATGCCGTTATCTGCGACAGCGGTGAAGCGGGAGATTTACGAAGCCTTCATGGCAGCAGGAGATTATGAGTTTTTCCGTCACGTCAATACATTCGGCGGGTCACCGGCTGCTTGTGCCGTAGCACTGAAAAACCTTGAAATCATGGAGCAGGAGCAGCTCTTCAACAAGTCTGAGGAGATGGGGGCACTGCTTTTAGGGGAACTGCAGGCACGTCTTGGCGAGCATCCGCATATCGGCAACATCCGCGGCCGCGGCTTGCTGATCGGCATCGAGCTTGTGAAGGATAAACAGACGAAGGAGCCAGTGGACCTTGCCTATACGAACGCCGTCATCGCTGCGTGTAAAAAACGAGGTGTCATCATCGGTAAAAACGGCACGACAACAGCCGGCTTCAACAATGTGTTGACACTGTCGCCGCCACTAATATTATCAATTGAAGAAAAGAATCTAATCGTCGATGCTGTCGTATCAGCACTAGATGAACAATTATAAGGGGGATCGGTGCTATGCGTATTGGCGTGCCAAAAGAAATGAAAGTATTAGAAAATCGAGTCGCGATTACACCGGGTGGCGTCGCCGCATTTGCTGCGGCAGGCCATGAAGTGGTCATCGAAACGAATGCAGGTGCAGGCTCCGGCTTCGAGGATGAGGCATATATTGCAGCAGGTGCCACAATTGTCGCAACAGCGCAGCAAGCATGGGACGTAGACATGGTGCTGAAAGTAAAGGAGCCGACTTCCGAGGAATACGGCTTCTTCCGTGACGGACTGATTTTATTCACCTATCTGCATCTGGCGGCCGACCGTGCGCTGACAGAGGCGCTGCTTGAGAAAAAGGTGACGGCCATCGCCTATGAAACAGTGCAACTGCCGGACCGTTCGTTGCCGCTCCTGTCGCCGATGAGCGAAGTTGCAGGACGTATGGCAACGCAGATCGGCTCGCAATATTTGGAGAAAATCAACGGTGGCAAAGGAATTTTGCTTGGCGGTGTGCCAGGTGTCGAGCGCGGCAAGGTGGTCATTATCGGCGGCGGGCAGGCCGGCGAAAATGCCGCAAGAATTGCCATCGGTATGGGGGCGGCAGTAACGATTTTAGATATCAGTGCTACTCGTCTACGTGAGCTTGATGCACAGTTCGGCAATAGCATCCAAACATTGATGTCCAACCCGTTCAATATTGCAAATGCGGTTGCAGAAGCAGACCTTGTCATCGGGGCGGTGCTGATTCCGGGCGCCAAGGCACCGAAGCTTGTCACGGAGGAAATGGTTCGGGCGATGAAGCCTGGTTCGGTGATTGTCGATGTGGCGATTGACCAAGGCGGCATTTTCGAAACATCCGACCGCGTGACGACGCACGAAAACCCGATATATGTGAAGCATGGCATCGTGCACTATGCAGTTGGCAACATGCCGGGCGCCGTGCCGCAAACATCAACAATTGCTCTGACGAATAACACGATTCCATACGCATTATTGTTAGCAAATGCAGGTGTGGAAAGAGCAATTGAGCAAAATCCGCCGCTGTCTCTCGGCGTGAACACGTACCAGGGCAGCCTTGTCTACGAGCAGGTCGCACTTGCCCATGACTTGCCATACAGTGCATTACAAACAAAGGTAACGGTATAGGAGGAAATGACGATGACGAACACGGTGACAGTAAAAGAATTGACGCATTTTATAAACGGCGAGCCGACAGCCGGCACAAGCAACCGCTTTGGCGATGTATACAATCCTTCAACAGGAGAGGTGATTGCCAAAGTACCGCTCGCGACACGTGATGAAGTGAAGCACGCCATTGAAACGGCCCAGGCTGCTTTTCCGGCTTGGCGCGACACATCTGTTGCGAAGCGTGCGCAGGTACTATTGAAATTCCGCAACCTATTGGCGGAACATGAAGATGCGTTGATCGACATCATCTGTACGGAAAGCGGCAAAACAATGGAAGATGCAAAAGGCGAAATCACGCGCGGCCTGGAATCGGTCGATTTGGCAATCGGTGCACCCCATTTAGTGAAAGGGGAATATTCGGTCAATGTCGGCGGAGATATCAACGCCTACTCGGCGAAGTATCCGCTTGGCGTCGTGGCGGCCATTTCACCGTTCAACTTCCCAATCATGGTGCCCCTTGCGCAGACGAGCATGGCAGTGGCAGTCGGTAATGCGGTCATTTTGAAGGCATCTGAAAAAGTGCCGATGACAGCGTTGTTTGTCAGCGAGCTTTGGAAGAAGGCCGGTCTACCGGACGGCATTTGGACGGTCGTCAATGGCGATAAGGATGCCGTAAATGAATTATTGGAAAACCCTGCTGTCCAGGCGATTTCATTTGTCGGCTCCACACCGGTCGCAAAATATATTTACGAGACGGGTGCCAAATACGGCAAGCGTGTAACGGCGCTTGGCGGCGGGAAAAACAACATGGTCGTCATGCCTGATGCTGACCTTGAGCAGGTGGCGAATGCCTTTATCGGGGCAGCCTACGGAGCGGCATCACAGCGATGCATGGCGATTTCGACATTAGTGGCGGTCGGCGACGACACGGCCGAGCGCATCGTCGGTATTCTGAAAGAAAAAATCAATGCGCTGAAGGTCGGCCTCTATACAGACCCGGAAACGGATTTCGGGCCGGTCATTTCCCAGCAATCAAAAGAGCAGGTGCTTTCGGCAATCAACCGCGGTGAAGCAGAAGGCGCGGTCGTTGTATGCGACGGACGTGAAGCGGATATTACGAAGCAATCAAATGGCTTCTTCCTCGCACCGACATTGCTCGACCATGTGAAGCCGGGCATGGAAATCTATGAGCAGGAAGTATTCGGTCCTGTACGTAACGTCGTGCGCGTCGCATCCTTGGATGAAGCCATTCAGTTGATTAATAGCCATGAACTTGCCAACGGTGTCACAATCTTCACAAACGACGGGCAGGCATCACGCAAATTTACAACGGAAATTGATGTCGGCATGGTCGGTGTCAATGTGCCGATTCCGATTCCGGTAGGCTACTACAACTTTGCCGGCTTTAAAGGCTCCCGTTTCGGGGAAGGCCATATGTTCGGTCCAGATCAGGCTCGCTTCTTCACAAAAACAAAAACGATTTCAGAGCGCTGGCTGACGCCTGCCGAGCATTCGGAAACAGCCTTTGCATTCCCGAGCAATAAATAATATGGTCAAAAAGATGAAAAGAAGCCGCCTTGAAAGTCGAAACACTTTCAAAGGCGGCTCTATTTTGCTCGTTACGGGAATG
>JBJEFP010000306.1:0-4303 GCA_051874195.1 Lysinibacillus sp.
GTTATCCTCTCTTTTAAGACGCTGTTTCAAACTGACTGTTATACAGCTCTGCATAGAAGCCGTTCTGAGCAAGAAGCTCCTCATGGTTTCCTGTTTCTAAAATATCGCCGTCCTTCATCACTAAAATCAAATCCGCATTTTTGATTGTGGAAAGGCGATGGGCGATGACAAACGCTGTTTTACCGACCGCCAGCTGATCCATCGCTTGCTGAATTTGCAATTCCGTGCGTGTATCGACCGAGCTTGTCGCTTCATCTAAAATGAGAAGCGGCGCATTTTCAATCATCGCACGTGCAATGGTCACAAGTTGCTTTTGCCCAGCAGATAAATTCACCTTATCATTCAAAACCGTATCGTAGCCCTTTGGTAAAGACTTAATCGTATTGTGCAATCCGACTGCTTTACATGCAGCAACGACTTCTTCGTCCGTTACATGGTCTTTTGAATATACGATATTTTCGCGGATCGTTCCTTCGAACAACCATGTATCCTGAAGCACCATAGAGAACATGCTATGCACCTGTTCACGGGTCAATTGACGAATCGGCACCCCATCAATCGTGATTTCCCCGCTAGTAACTTCGTAAAAGCGCATTAGTAAATTGACCAACGTCGTCTTCCCTGCCCCGGTCGGACCGACAATGGCAACCTTTTGCCCCGCCTTCACACTGACGGAGAAATCTTTAATGATCAGATGATCTTCATTATAGCCGAACGTCACGTGGTTGAATTCCACATCACCTTTGACATGCTCTACTTTCACTGCCTTCTTGCTTTCATCCTCAAGCTCTTGTTCTGCCAGGAATTCAAATACACGCTCACTTGCAGCCGCTGTGGATTGCAGATTCGTCCCTGCCTGCGCAAGCTGTGCTAAAGGCTGTGTAAATAGACGGATATATACCATAAACGCCACGATTGTTCCGATTGTAATCACATCATTTGTAACAAGGTACGCACCGACCATACAGACAGCTACATAACCGAAATTCCCTATGAATTGCATAATCGGCATCATAATCCCTGAAAAGAATTGTGATTTCCATGCATTTTCAAATAGGCGCTCATTGATCGTGTGGAATGTATCTTTCGCCTTTTCTTCACCATTATAAGCCTTCACAACAATGTGGCCTGCATACATTTCTTCAATATGCCCATTGATTTCACCTAATTCAGCTTGCTGCTGAACGAAGTATTTTTGGGAATGCTTCATAATGACCGTCATGAGGGAAAAACCGATCATGGTTGCCAAAATCCCCGTCAGCGCCATGATCCAGTTCGTATAGAACATCATAACCAGCGCACCAATAAAGGTTGCTACAGCCGATACTAATTGACCCAGGCTGTTATTTAACGTTTGCCCGATGGTATCAATATCATTTGTTACACGGCTCAATACATTTCCGTAGGTTGTATTATCAAAATAGCTTAACGGAATGCGGTTTATTTTTTCGGATAAATCCGTCCGCATTTTTTTCGTAATTCTTTGTGTCACCGTGGCCATGATGAATCCTTGTACATAGTTGAATAGTAGGCCCAACCCATACAATACAGCTAAAAAGATGCCGACCTTTTGAATTGCATCCAAGTCAATCGTAGTCAGTAGGCCTTCTTGTATGATATCTGTCATTTCACTCAATTTATCCGGGCCGTACACATTCAATGCCGCGCCGGCGAATGCCAGCACCAACGCAATTAAAATAAACGGTACATAGGCATGGCAATATGTCACTAGCTGCTTAATCGTCTTTTTGAAGTTATTCGCTTTTTGTCCGGGCATCCCCATCGGTGGACCACCATGACCGCCGCCTGCTGGTCCCCGAGGTGCCATGTTCTCCTTGTGATTCCCCACTTTATCAGTATGTTTAGTCATGAGACAATTCCTCCTTCGAAAGCTGAGAATACGCAATTTCTTGATATGTCCTGCAGCTATCCATCAATTGTTCATGGGTTCCTTTTCCAACGACTTTTCCATCCTCCAACACGATGATCTGATCCGCATCTTTGATCGTGCCGATTCGCTGCGCAACAATCAGTGTCGTGGCATTCTCCGTTTCTTTTTTCAATGCCATGCGCAGTGCACGGTCTGTTTTATAATCCAGAGCAGAGAATGAGTCATCGAAAATGTAAATCTCGGGTTTCCGATAGATGGCACGCGCAATCGATAGCCGTTGCTTTTGTCCGCCGGATACGTTTGTACCACCTTGCGCTATATGTCCGGCATACTGGCCATCAAAGTTTTCAACAAAATCCTTCCCTTGTGCAATTTCTACCGCTCGTTTTACAGCCTGTACAGAGTCTTCCGTTTGTTCAGCTGTACCGTAGGAAACATTCGAAGCGATCGTTCCACTGAATAGCACAGCCTTTTGCGGAACATAGCCAATTTTAGCGTGCAGTGCTTCCTGCTTGTAATCCTTTACATTCACACCGTCCACGAATACCTCACCCTCTGATGCATCGTAGAAACGGGGAATTAAGTTGACTACACTTGATTTCCCGCTGCCAGTCGCCCCGATGAACGCCACTGTTTCTCCCTTTTTCGCCTTGAAACTGATATGACGGAGGATTGGTTCTTCCGAATCCGGATACGTAAAGCTTACGTTCCTGAATTCAACCTCTCCCACAACCCCCGGCTCCCCTTCTGTTTTGTCACCGTCTGTAATCGTACCTTTTGTTTCAAGCACTTCCAGTATCCGTTTCGCTGATACAGAAACACGGGGCAGCATGATGAACACCATGCTCACCATCATAAACGCCATTACGACCTGCATAGCGTAGGACGTGAAAACAACCATATCAGAGAAAAGCGTCATTCGGTCCATCATCGCCGCCTCATGGATTAAATAAGCACCAATCCAATAAATCGAAACACTTAAACCCGACATAATGAATGTCATCATCGGGCCGACGATTGCCATAAGACGATGGGCAAATAAGTTTGTCTTCGTTAAATCGTTATTCGCCTTTTCAAATTTTTCTTGCTGATAGTGTTCGGCATTATACGCACGAACGACACGAATGCCCGTCAGATTTTCGCGCGTGACACGGTTCAAGCTGTCCGTCAGGGTCTGAATCATTTTAAACTTCGGTATGACAAATACGATAATTACGCTTAGCATCATACATAAAACAAGCACAGCGACACCCGTTGCCGTTGTCCATTGCCAGCTTTTATCCGAGATTTTTACAATGGCCCAAATCGCTAAAATAGGCGCTTTAATAATAACCTGTAAGCCCATCGCAACAAAAAATTGAATTTGCGTAATATCATTTGTTGAACGCGTAATTAAGCTTGCCGTTGAAAAACGGTTAATTTCTGCCATCGAAAAGGATAATGTTTTATCAAACACCTCACCACGTAGGCGTTTTGACAAGCCTGCAGCAATCTTCGCTGCAAAAAAGCCCACGATGACAGCAGCAATCATACTGCCGACTGCACAGAGCAGCATATAGGAACCTGGTGTAATCAGGTCGGCAACCGTTGTTTCTTCCATTTGAATGAGCATTGTAATTTCAGCCATATAGTCAGGCAGCTTCAAGTCCAGCCAAACCTGAAAAACAATAAAGATGAAACTAACCAGCATAAAAATCCATTCATTCTTTTGTAAATGCGTAAAGATTTTTAACATATTGCATCTCCTTTTTTATCTTCTACTGTAAGATAGTAGACAAAAAAATGAAGTAGCCAGATTCGGCTACCCAAAGGTTATTTTGTTTGATGTACTAAGAAAAGAAACGTTTCGATAGCTCCACAAATTTTTTTGCATCCTCTTTCCCTAATTTCCGCAGACTTTTCTCCATCTGTTCAATGGCCTCGGCATGCTTTTCCAGAATACTCTCCTTGCCCTTATCGGTTAAATGGACATTCACTCTGCGTTTATCTGCACCATCCGTACGGCGCATGATCAACTGCTTTTTTTCCAGACTTTTAAGCGCACTAGCAACCCGCCCCGTACTCACATGCAAAGCTTCACTTAATTGCCCAGAAGGTACGCCGTCTTTTTGAAACGCCAGATAAATTAAAATGCCCATTTCCCCTCTTGAATATTCCTTCGGGTCAGGGGGTCCCATTGGTCCTTCATTTGTCTTTACCATAAAATCAAAGAACTCTTTCGCCAATTGCTTATAATACATGTGGCTCACCTTCACATTCATTCTCTTATTACTCTCCATCGAAATTATCTTATACTATAAGACATATACCTACAATCAGAATATATTGGTAATTCGAGACCCCTTAGAACCATTGTATATTTGGTTTATAGGCATCCCGCACCACCAACAGACTATTTCAGTTTTCCAACCA
>JBJEFP010000307.1:0-4260 GCA_051874195.1 Lysinibacillus sp.
GCCTTTCGACGCAGAAAAGAAAGGGAGCGTCTGCTTATTTTCTGCCTTCATGGCGTTTTTGTAGTACATCTAATACTTCATAAATGTCTACTTTTTGTTCCTGAAGGAGGACAAGCAGGTGATAGAGCAGGTCCGCTGATTCCCACTTCACTTCTTCTTTGTCGCGGTTTTTCGCTCCGATGACGACCTCTGTTGCCTCTTCTCCGACCTTTTTGCAGATTTTATCGATGCCTTTATCAAATAAATATGTAGTATACGCCCCTTCTGGCATGTCGATTTCACGCTGCTTGATGACCTCTACCAGCTGCGGCAGAATCGCTACGGAACCTGGGCGCTCATTTTCAACGATGGATTCCGTAAAGCACGATGTCGTACCGGTATGGCAGGCAGGGCCTGCAGGAACAACCTCCACTACTAATGCATCCTGGTCACAGTCCGCTTTGATGGATACGACCTTCTGCGTATTCCCGCTTGTCGCCCCTTTATGCCAAAGCTCCTGACGTGAACGGGAATAGAACCACGTCTCGCCTGTCTCGATTGTTTTTTGCAGCGATTCCTCATTCATATAGGCTACTGTCAGCACTTCTTTGGATTGTGCATCTTGCACAACAACAGGGATTAGTCCCTGTTCATTAAATTTCACATTCATCGTACGGATACTCCTTTTTCTCGAAGATAGTTCTTCACTTCTGCTACGCTCGTTTCTTTATAATGGAAAATGGACGCTGCCAGTGCGGCGTCTGCATCGACCTCCTGCAGGACTTCACGGAAGTGCTCTGCATTGCCGGCACCGCCGCTCGCAATAACGGGAACGGTCACTGCCTCGCGTACCGCCTTTGTCAAACCGACATCAAATCCGGATTTTTCGCCGTCCTGGTTCATGCTTGTCAGCAGGATTTCGCCGGCGCCGAGACGTACGGCCTCCCTTGCCCAATCGATTGCCTTCCAGGACGTTTTATTGCGGCCGCCATGTGTATAGACCATCCATGTGCCGTCCTCTTCTGAATAGCGTGCATCGATGGCGCAGACGATGCACTGGGCACCGAAGTGGTCCGCCCCTTCCTTGATCAGCTCGGGCCGTTCAAGTGCCGAGGTATTCACCGATACCTTGTCGGCTCCTGCCCGCAGGATGCGCTTCATATCGTCCAGGGTACGGATGCCTCCTCCGACTGTAAACGGAATGGCAAGCGCGCTTGCCGTCTGCCGGACGACATCGACCATCGTTTCACGCCCTTCATGGGATGCTGAAATGTCCAGGAATACCAACTCGTCAGCCCCCTGTTCATCGTAAAACTTCGCCAGCTCGACTGGATCGCCCGCATCACGAAGCTCGACGAACTGCACACCTTTTACAACACGCCCCTCTTTCACATCAAGGCACGGGATAATTCGTTTTGTCAGCATACTTCCACCCTCACTCCCTGTAGCCATTCACGTAGTAAGAACACGCCGAACTGGCCTGATTTCTCAGGATGGAACTGCATGCCTGTAAAATTGCCGGACGCAACGATGCCCGGGACGCGGACGCCTTCGTAATCCGCTGAAGCGACAAGCTCCTCTTCCTCCATGTCCGTCGCATAGAAGGAATGGACGAAATAGACATGACGGTCATCCGGCAGCTCTTTTCCCTCCAGCCAAGCCGGTATCTGCGCCAGCTCTAATTCATTCCAACCCATATGCGGAACACGCGATACACCCGCAAAGCGCTTGATGCTGCCTTTGAAGATGCCAAGCCCCTTTGTCGGTGCAACCTCTTCGCTTTCCTCAAACATCAGCTGCATGCCAAGGCAGATGCCAAGCAGCGGCTTTTTATTCTCTTTAATAAAGTCGATCAGCCCTGTTTCCTCAAGGCGCTTCATCGCATCCGGAAATGCACCCACCCCTGGGAGGACAAGTGCATCGGCCGCAGCAAGCTCTTCCTGATCACTCGTTACCACAACGGATGCGTCCAATCGTTTCAATGCCTGCTCCACGCTGAACAGGTTTCCCATACCATAGTCAATTACACCGATTTTCACGTCAACAGTCCTTTCGTCGATGGTACTCCCTTTACGCGAGGGTCGATCTGCACAGCATCATCGAGCGCACGGGCCAATGCCTTGAAGATGGCCTCGATGATGTGGTGTGTATTCCGTCCGTAGGGAACGATGACATGCAGGTTGATGCGGGCCTCCAGTGCAAATTTCCATAAGAATTCATGCACAAGCTCCGTATCGAACGTTCCTACCTTTGCATTCAGCTCAGGTGCTACACGGTATTCCAGGTGCGGACGGTTCGAACAGTCCACCACAACCTGTGCCAGTGCATCATCCATCGGTACAAAGGCGTTTCCGTAACGCTTGATGCCCTTTTTGTCACCGAGTGCTTCACGGAATACCTGTCCGAGCACGATGCCGATGTCTTCTGTCGTATGGTGGTCGTCGATCCATATGTCACCATCGGCTACAATTTTCCCGTCAAACAGCCCGTGCTTGATGAACAGGTCGAGCATATGGTCCATGAAGCCGACGCCGGTCTTGATTTCCGCCTGGCCGCTGCCGTCCAGATTCAGCTCCACTTGAATTTTCGTCTCATTTGTATTGCGTTCCATTCGTGCAAAACGTTGTGCCATCTTATTCTTCTCCTTTATCCCAACCGCGTGATTCGACTGCACGTGCATGCCCTTCCAGTCCTTCCAACCGGGCAAGGCGCGCAATTTTCGGTGCATTCTGCGCCCATGTCTTTTCGCTGTAATAGACGATGCTCGTCCGTTTGATGAAGTCATCCACATTCAGGCCGCTCGCAAAACGGGCCGTACTGTTTGTCGGAAGCACGTGATTCGTTCCCGCAAAATAATCACCCACGGGCTCCGAGCTATAGCGTCCGATGAAAATCGCTCCTGCATGTGTGATGCGT
This sequence comes from Lysinibacillus sp., assembly GCA_051874195.1. Lineage (GTDB taxonomy): Bacteria > Bacillota > Bacilli > Bacillales_A > Planococcaceae > Lysinibacillus_B. Next base: position 2,896 of record JBJEFP010000307.1, read on the forward strand.
CCGGCCACCTCCACTGCGTTATCAGTGATGACCTCCAGATGTTCAGGCGCCAATGAATTGACGGCGCGGATTGCCTCCTCAAGTGATTCTGCCACATAAATATGCCCAAAGTTTTCAATCGACTGGCGTGCAATTGCTTCACGCGGGAGCTTCTGCAGCTGCTTTTCCACCTCGTCAGCCACCGTTTCGGCCAGTGTATCGCTCGTCGTAATCAAAATGGCGCAGGCGAGTGCATCATGCTCTGCCTGTGACAGCAGATCGGCGGCGATTTCATCGGCATAGGCCGTGTCATCCGCCAGTACACAAATTTCGGAAGGCCCTGCAATCATGTCGATTGCGACCTCGCCAAACACCTCGCGCTTCGCAAGTGCGACAAAGATATTGCCGGGACCGGTGATTTTATCGACCGGTGCAATCGTTTCCGTTCCGTAGGCAAGCGCTGCGATCGCCTGTGCACCTCCAACCTTATAAATCTCTTTTACTCCTAAAATATGTGCGGCCACCAGTACCGCAGGAGGAAGCTTCCCATCCTGTCCGGCAGGCGATGCAATGACAATGCGTTTTACCCCAGCCACCTGGGCAGGAATGACGTTCATCAAGACGGAGGATGGATATGCCGCCGATCCGCCCGGTACATAGAGGCCCACCGCATCAAGGGGCGTGATCCGCTGTCCAAGCCAGGAGCCGTCCTGCAGGGGCAGTTCATAGCCGTGGCGCTTTTGGGCGCTGTGATAATGACGGATATTAGCCGCAGCTTCCGAAAGGTCCTTATACAGCTGCTCATCGAAGCCTTTGACAGCCTCCTTCACCTCTTCCTCCGTCACACGAAGGTTTGCCGGTGCAAAGCCATCCCACTTTTCACTGTACATCCGGATGGCCTCATCTCCGCGCTCCCGTACATCCACGATGACCTGGCGTACGGTCTTCAACTGCTCTTCATTGCCGCCTTCAAGCTGGCGCTTTAGCGAAATATCACTAGTTAATGTGGTAATATTCATAGTCATCCTTCTCCTAATTCACACATTTTTTCAGACGGGATACTAGATCCTGAATCCGATCGCTCTTCATGCGGTAGCTTACCGGGTTGGCAATCAGGCGGGATGAGACATCTGCAATATGCTCATACTCGACCAGGCCATTCTCCTTCAGCGTACGGCCGGTAGAGACGATATCGACGATGCGGTCTGCCAGTCCGATCATCGGCGCCAGTTCAATCGAGCCGTTCAGCTCGATGATTTCCACCTGTTCCCCAAGCCCCTTGTAATACTTCATTGCAATGTTCGGGTATTTCGTTGCGATGCGCGGGGCGATTTCGTTCATTGTCGTATTCGGCAGGCCGGCCGATGCGATATAGCATTGGCTGAT
>JBJEFP010000308.1:0-4257 GCA_051874195.1 Lysinibacillus sp.
AGCATCATTTTCGAGAAAATCTCCGCTAGCTCAAGTGCTTCTTCTTTCTTTCTGCCCTTGATGATTTGCGTCATCATGGAGGCGGAAGACATGGAGATGGAGCATCCTTCGCCATCGAATTTTGCATCCTTTACAATCCCGTCTTCTACTTTCAGCGTCAAATGGATACGGTCCCCGCAAGTCGGGTTGTTCATATCGATTGTCACGCTTTCATCTTCCAAAGACCCTTTGTTACGCGGGTTTTTATAGTGGTCCATAATAACTGAGCGATATAGTTGGTCAAGGTTATTGTTAAAAGACATCGTTAAAATACTCCTTCGCCGCTCGCAATCCTGCAACAAGTGCATCGATATCCGCTTCATCATTGTACATGTAGAAGCTTGCACGAGCTGTTGCCGTCACTTGAAGCCATTTCATTAACGGTTGGGCACAGTGATGTCCCGCACGTACGGCAATGCCGTTCATATCCAGGACTGTTGCTACATCATGTGGATGTACATCGTCCAGATTGAATGTCACTAAGCCGCAACGCTTGTTTGCATCACGCGGACCGTAAATTGTCAGGCCATCGATTGTTTCCATCTGATCCATCGCATATGCTGCTAGCTTATGCTCGTATGCCTCAATGTTCTCAAGTCCAAGTTCCGTCAAGAAATCAATGGCTGCACCAAGACCAATTGCACTCGCAATGATTGGCGTACCGCCTTCGAACTTCCACGGAAGCTCCTTCCATGTTGACTCGTAAAGGCCGACAAAGTCGATCATTTCACCGCCAAATTCAACCGGCTCCATGTTTTCTAGGATTGCTTGTTTTCCATACAGTACCCCGATACCCGTCGGACCACACATCTTATGGCCTGAAAATGCGAAAAAGTCGCAATCGATGTCTTGTACATCGATCTTCATATGCGGTGCAGCCTGTGCCCCGTCGACGACCATGATTGCACCATTTTCATGGGCAATTTTCGCAATTTCTTTTACTGGATTAATTGTACCAAGGACATTTGAAACCATCATGACAGACACGATTTTCGTCTTCGGTGTAATCGTCTTACGGACCGTATCAAGGGAAATCGTACCATCCGCTTCCAGATCAATATACTTTAATACCGCACCTTTTTCCTTTGCAACCTGCTGCCAAGGGATGATGTTTGAATGGTGTTCCATATAGGAAATCACGATTTCATCACCCTCTTGGAGTGTTTGACGAGCATACCCGCCAGCAACAGTGTTCAGGGAAGTCGTCGTACCACGAGTGAAAATGACTTCCTTCGTCGAATTGGCATTGATGAACTTCCGCACTTTTTCACGTGCGCCTTCGTAAAGGTCCGTAGCACGGTTCCCTAACGTATGGACGCCGCGGTGCACGTTAGAGTTGTCGAGCTCATAGTACTTTCTCATCGCTTCGATTACTTGGATTGGCTTTTGAGACGTCGCCGCACTATCAAGGTAGACGAGCGGATGCCCGTTTACTTCTTGGTTCAAAATTGGGAAATAGCTTTTAATATCTTGATTCATTATCGAACTTTCCTTTCGATAACCTCCGTCAGTTGCTTTTTAACGCCTTCGATTGGCAGGTTAGTAACAACTGGCGCAAGGAATCCGTGAATTACAAGGCGCTCTGCTTCTGCTTTCGAAATGCCTCGACTCATCAAGTAGTACAGTTGAGTCGGGTCAACACGTCCAACAGATGCTGCGTGTCCTGCTGTTACATCGTCTTCATCGATTAGAAGAATCGGGTTGGCATCGCCACGTGCTTTTTCAGAAAGCATCAATACGCGTGATTCTTGCTCAGCGTTTGCTTTTGTCGCACCATGTTCGATTTTACCGATACCATTAAAGATGGATTGTGCTCCTTCTTTCATTACACCATGCGTCAGGATTTGGCCATCGGAGTTTTTACCCCAGTGGCGAACTTCCGTCGTGAAGTTTTGCTTTTGATTACCGCGGCCGACTACAACCGTTTTTGCATCGGCGGCAGAGCCATCGCCTACTAGGTGTGTAATGTTTTCGGAAATTGTATTTGAATCGTTCATTAGACCAAGAGCCCAGTCGATTTTTGCATCGCGTGTGAGGTGTGCACGACGGTTGACATATGTTGTATAGCCTTTTGCCAATACATCGACAGCACCGAACGTAACCTGTGCATTATCTTTGACGATGACTTCAGCAATGATGTTTGCTTGTCCTTTCGCCTCTTCTACTGTCGAAACATACGTTTCTACGTATGTAACAGCTGAAGATTCTTCCGCTACAACAAGCACATGGTTGAATAATGAAGCTTCTTCATTATCATTCAGGAACACGACTTGAAGCGGCTCTTCAATGATAACATTGCGTGGTACATAGACGAATACCCCACCGTTGACTAGCGCTGCGTGATAAGCAGCTAATTTATGCTCATCTACTTTCACGGCAGTCGTCATGAAGTATTTCTCCACTAATTCAGCATGATCACGGATTGCCGTTTCAATATCCGTGAAAATAACCCCTTTAGCAGTCAGCTCCTCTGACACTCTGATGAAGGCAGGTGTATTGTTGCGTTGAATATAAAGGTTTTTCTGGCCTTCGATATCGATTAGTGCCTTTATTTCTTCAGGCAGCTCTTCTAAAGATGAAAACTTCGCCGATTCCACCGTGTGAACAGGGAATTCAGTAAAGTTCCATTTTGTAATATTTGTTTTATCTGGCTTTGGTAGCGCTAGTTCAGCCGCCTTTTCAAGAGCTGCAACGCGGAAATCAGCAAATGCTGCCGGTTCGTTGTTGTTTTGCGAGAACGAACGTACTTCTTGTGCTGATAACGCCAATTTAGTTTCAACCGTCATCTCTTTCGTCCTCCTTAATTATGCTTCTTGATTAACTGTTTCGTCTTCGATGCCTAATTCTTGTTTGATCCACTCGTAGCCTTCTGCCTCCAGGCGTTGAGCTAATTCAGAACCACCTGATTTTACGACGCGTCCCTGCATCATTACGTGTACGTGGTCTGGTGTAATATAGTTTAATAGACGTTGGTAGTGCGTGATCATTAAGCAGCCGAAGCCTTCGCCGCGCATTTCGTTGATCCCTTTTGAAACGACTTTCAATGCATCGATATCAAGACCAGAGTCGATTTCGTCAAGGATGGCGAAAGTAGGTTTGATCATCATTAATTGTAGGATTTCATTACGTTTTTTCTCACCGCCAGAGAAGCCTTCGTTCAGGTAGCGTTGACCCATTTCTTCTGGCATTTCTAAGAATTCCATTGTTTTATCCAATTCACGGATGAATTTCATTAAAGAAATTTCATCGCCCTCTTCACGACGGGCGTTGATTGCCGAACGTAGGAAGTCCGCATTCGTAACACCAGAGATTTCCGATGGGTACTGCATAGCTAGGAATAGACCCGCTTTTGCACGCTCGTCCACTTCCATTTCCAATACATTCTCACCATCAAGCAATACTTCACCTTGTGTCACTTCGTATTTCGGGTGACCCATGATTGCAGAGGCCAATGTAGATTTACCAGTACCGTTCGGGCCCATGATTGCGTGGATTTCGTTTGTATTAATAGTCAGGTTTACACCTTTTAAAATCTCTTTGCCGTCGATTTCAACGTGAAGATCTTTAATTTCTAAAGTTGCCATAAGTTACCCTCCATATGTTCAATTGAATGGAATTTCCATTGCTTATTTCATCATAAACAATCTTAACTGAAATAGAATCGAGTTGCAAATAGTTTAGAATGATTTTAATTAAATGACTATAAATCCATCCTTAAAAACAGTATTATAACGTGATTTTATATAATAGGAAGGAAATCGCTCCTTCAGTACCCTTTTTCAATAAGAAAGCAACAAATGAGAATCAATATCAATTTCTGATACTTTACAATCACTATTCCCCGTGCATCCCGTTCATTCCAAGTTTCTTTTATTATTTCTCCCCCGAATACCCTTCAAACCTATAAGGACGCCTGCAGACTGCCTATTTAATTGAAGGGATACAATTGAAAACATTAGCCTGTCATTGATAATTCCCTTATAATCTTGCATCTCAGAAATACTCTTTGAGATACAAGGGCTGACGCTCCCATCGCTAAAGCAGTGGGGTTTCTCCCTCAGGAAGTTCGGTGAAAATCGATGCTGCTTACGTGTTTTTCACCCCGTCTATTGTTCCAACCATTTACAAAACTCATGATTGTCGACTATAGGTGAACTCCCATAGAAAGAAGCCCAAGACACGATTGTTCATGACCTTGGGCTTTCCCTATTTTCCTGT
>JBJEFP010000309.1:0-4253 GCA_051874195.1 Lysinibacillus sp.
GATGCGTTATTAGGGCAAGTAGGTACAATTATTAAGGGTTAATTGCATAATTTAACTTAATCACTTGCTACTAATTCATTACAATTTTAATGAGGCTGGGACATAACTAGCTTCTAAAATAAGAAAGTGGAATTTAAGGCAGCTCAAATTCCACTTTTTTCATTTTAGATACTATTTGTTTGGGTTCCATAGCTATTGACCGTGAATTTTCTTAAGTCCACGCCTATTAATGCGGGGCCCATTTCGTTTTCAACCTTCGATTTTCCACGAACCGAAAATCGAGTGAAACGCAAATTAGCCTTCAAGAATCCAAAAACTGGTTCCACATCGATTTTACGTTTCCGATAATTGTGCGGTAGCTCGGTTCGTAACCTTGTGCTAACCACATCATACGAATACTATCTTTTAAAAGTGCTTCGATTTTCCGACGCGAGAAACCCTACATAAAAGCGCATTTGCAGCCAGGCATTAAAAAGCGTATTATGCAACTGCAATTCGAAGATAATCAGAAGGCCCGAATTCAAGACTGGAATGGGAAATATCATTATAAGGAAAATCACACTAGTGACAAGAAGATTAATAGCCAGGAAATTTTCTTGCGTGAAGCAATCGGTCAACCACATGAAGAATGAAACTTATATTTATATCCATGGCCATGTATTTTGGCGGGACAACTACTGTAACAATACTTCTAGAGAGGTAATAATCAAGTAGCGATGTACTGTACGGGTAGGGAATTTACAGTTGCAAGTAGCCGCATTACTCTGTACTAGCATGTGAAGGAAACATTCAGAGCGAAGGGGGATTAGGTGCGATATCAAAATTTCCGAAAGCGCAAGAATCTTATTTTATGGACCGTCTTTATATTACTTGTATTATCGGTATTTTATGCCATTTATATGCTGGCAACGGCGCCTTCTGGAATAGCGCAAAATGAATATGATCGAGTGAAAAGTGATTATGTGTTGATGATTTTGCAATGTGTGACCGGCTGTATCGTCCTGTTTTTACCGTCGAAGATAGAACAACGTTTCCAAATTGACATTCCAGACATTATGGAAATCATGTATTTTCTTTTCTTATTCTGCGCCATCTACCTTGGTGAAGTGAGAAACTTTTATTACAAGATTCCTTGTTGGGATTTGATCCTCCATAGCTTTAGTGCGGCGATGTTGGGAGCGTTAGGGTTTTTGATTGTTCAATTCTTCAATGACACAGAGAAGCTGGCCATTCGATTAAGTCCTTTTTTTGTGTCGCTATTTGCGTTTTGTTTCGCCGTCGCTTGTGGAGCGGTTTGGGAGATTTACGAGTTCCTGGCTGATGGGGTGTTGGGAACAAACATGCAGAAATTTATCACTGCTGAGGGGATTGTCTTAACAGGACATGAAGCTCTTTCAGATACGATGGAGGACCTCATTGTCGACGCTTTGGGAGCACTCGTTGTCATAGCCATTGGTTATTTCAACATCAGTAAAAAGCAGAAGAAAGAACGCCAAATGATTGATTCGATTAAATAAAACAACCAGGTAAAGTAAGGTTGGGTTTCCTTATGGGTTAATTTGGTTAAAACGGTACATATTTTAGGTCTTAAAGGGAGATATACCGTTTGAAAAGGTTTATACCACTCATAAATATTGGATATAAATGGTGAATATTCGGCGTTAGTATGGAATCTCTATCTGTTTGATTGCACATTCCATTACGGGAGGACGTTTTTTAGCGGGCGAGGCCAAGCCTCCTCAGGCCACCATGATGTTGGTCATAGAGGCGTTGCTACATATATCTCACCTAAATAAACGTTTTTAAAAACCTACATATATTATAGGAATGGAAAGGACCATATGGCAATGCACTTCCTATGGTAAAATGGCATGGATGACAAGAAGGGGGAATGAAGGATGAAAATACGCCCGCAAAGATTGAAGCAGGGTGATACGGTGGGACTGGTGGCGCTCAGCAGTCCATTGAAGATGGAACAGCTGGCGGCAAAGACGGCATTCATCGAATCGCTGGGGCTCCATTATAAGCTTGGACAAACGATTGGACTGCCGGACGGTATGCTTGCCGGTACGGATGAGGACCGTCTGAATGACCTTCATGACATGGTAAGGGACCCTGAGGTGAAGGCCATTTTCTGTGTGCGTGGCGGATACGGTCTTGCCAGGATTGTCGACCGCATCGACTATCAGCTGCTGGAGGACAATCCGAAAATCATCTGGGGCTTTTCGGATGTCACGTCCCTGCATTTGGCCGTCAATGAGTTTTCCAATCTGGTGACATTCCATGGCCCGATGCTGTCGAATGGATTGGACCCAATTGACGACCTGTCGGCAAAGATGTTCCAGCAGCTGTTTTCCCCGTTGGAAATCCAGTATAGTGAGATGATTGGTCCGCTAGAGACGATTTCCGGGGGAGTCGTACGCGGTGAGCTGACAGGAGGAAACTTGAACCGGATCGTCAGAACGCTGGGGACGAAATTCGAATTTGACGCGCAAGGGAAAATCATTGTACTGGAAGATATTAAAGAAGCTCTGGAGCATATCGATGGGATGATGAACCAATTGAGGCAGGCGCGCAAGCTCGAGCAGGCAGCAGGCTTCGTCATCGGCAGCTTTACGGAGCTTGGTGAAGGGGAGACGTATGAAGAGGTGCTCGATATCATGCGGGAATACTTGGCCCCGCTGAATAAACCGGTGCTTGCACGCTTCCAAATCGGCCACTGCAGACCGAACGTGGCCATTCCGCTAGGCGTGGAGGCCATTTTAGATGCAGATGAAAAGGTATTGCGCATTTTGCCGGGCGTTGAATAAAAAGAAAAGGGTGTGGCCGGTAAAGGCCACACCCTTCTTGCTGCGGATGTCAAAAAAATCTAAATTACTGAGTTGAACTTTAGCAATAGTTGGTCATTTGTTAAAGGTAACCGGAGTAACAGGTCATTGGTCATCGGTTTGCATATGGCAACTAAATTGTCTATGCAAAAATGCACAAGGGACACCCGCAGCAACCCGGGTTGGACTCTCACCGCGCCGGGCTAGAAGTATTTCGAATCGTCGAAGTCCACCTGTACCTGGTAGTTTTTCGCATTGATTGCGTTTGAGAGACGGTGTGCGGATTTCTCCAGCTCGTTCGCCTTTACGCGGTATTCGTTCGGGTCATATAGGGCCACACGATAGAAAATCGTATCCCCCGAACCATGGAAGAAGGTTTCCTTCTCGGAAAGCCCCAGTTCTTTATAAAGGGCGGCCTGGGCACGCAATTGGATTGCCAATTCGATTGCTTCTACCAATGCATAATCCTCATTTTCGAATGTAATAGAGTTCTGGATGTTCGCCTCGTAGATCAGGCGGTCAAGGATGCGTGCGTCACGGCGTATATCGTCCAGCTCGGCGTCGATTTTGTCCAATGTCCGCTCCGGAATCTTCGGCTCCTCGCCCTTTTCGACGATTGCATGGGAGACGCTATGAATCTCGGAAATCAGCTCCTGTTTCTTCTTGTTCAAGATTGACTTTAATTTGACTGCTTCTGCTAATGAAATCATTCAATCGCTCCTTATAGGGAAGTCGTTGGCCTTGCAGCGGATAGGACGGCAAATTCAAAGTCTCCGCCATTCACTTGTGTAAACATTTTACAGGAAGAGGTGAGGAGTTGTCTCGCCTCAGCGTCTTCCATGGAAGGGCGGAGATAGAAAATATGCAGGGCCTCTGATGTCTTTTCCGAGACGGCTGTACGCTTGGAATCGACATATGGGCTGCCGAATGCCCCGGCAGAATCTTTGGAATAGGGCATGCTCTTCAAGGAAATGTAGCGTCCGTTCAGCCCTTCGTAGCCTGTTTCCTCATCTCCTAAAGCAATTGTAATATCTCCTTCCAGGTTCGCCATATCATAAATCCCCACAGGAATCTCATACTGGAGGGAGAAGAAGTTGTTCAGGTCCACAGCCGAATGGAACGGTGCGAGGTATTGCTGCTTGGCAATGCGCCGCATCAGGCTTTCTGCCGAGTGGCGGTAGCGGTTCGGATCGGCGCCGAGCGTCTTCCACAGCGTACGCCATTCCTTGATGCCGGTGCGTTCCGTGACAGGTGTATCCTGAAGCTCGAAAAATAGATTCTCCTGATAAAGCTGCATCCGCCCTTTAATCATTTGAGGGGAGTCAGAGACGGTAATTTTGGTATAATGGATGAGGCCTATTTTCATAGCAGGCGCTTTTTCAAGAAGGGATGTATCGAGCGTAATGTTCATATGGATCACCTCGG
>JBJEFP010000310.1:0-4242 GCA_051874195.1 Lysinibacillus sp.
CACGTCCAAGTCTGAATGCAAACTCCGGCGTCAATTCACTATTAGCGACTCCACGGACGCCATCTGTTCCGAAATATTTACCCATTTTGCTCTCTCCTTCAATACTAGACATCCCTTGCTCTTATGTCTATGTCGTCCTCTAGGATTTTTCGTTTCGCAATTTTTCTGTTTGATAGCCGCTGAAGCTATTCAGCGCCATCTGTTCCCGTATCCGTCGCTTCCTCTGCAGGGGCAACCGGCTCTCCCGCGACCTCTGCATGGACGGTGATCGTCTTCTGCTGTAAAGTCACCCCTTCCGGCAATTTTACAGTGACTTCATGCGCCCCGGACTTTTCCAAGTCCGACACGTCAAATTCTACGACTAATTCCTCTAGCTCGTCAATCAAACCTTTTTTCCCATATACCTTCACCTTCGCCGGCTCGGCAAAAATCCGTTCGAGTGAGATGCCTTCCTTCAATTGTCCTGTTTGTTTGATGGTAATCGGTAAATCACGACTATATTCTTCAATCTCCACTTCCACCTTCACCTTCGCCGGCTCGACCACTACATCGAGGCGGCTAAGCTCGGCATTCAGCACCTTTACATTGGCCTCCTGCTCAAATGGAGATTTGAGGCCCTGCTCTCCGGCCACCGTTGCCTTTACATAGCTGATGGACTCTATGACGCTTTTTGCACCGGTCACCATCACGCTTGAAGGACTTGCTGTCATATCCTTCAGCACATAGTCCTCCGCCAGCAGACGCTTGCTCATTTCCGGCTCTACCTTGAATTCCCTTGTGACCCTTTCCTCGATGACGATGTTCACAGACTTTGGCTCTATAGATACATCCAGCTTATCCGAAAAGCCCTCATCCTGGATAGGTACATGATGCTCACCGATCATTAGGGAATTTAGATCGACGAACACCTTATAATCCTGCGTGATCTTCGTCTGCGCAATAAGCTGCGATGAGCCGCTGATCGTCACGTCCACCGCCTGGGGCAAGCCCGTCACCAGGAGGTTCTCATCATCGTAATATACTTCGAGTGGCACGTTATATAAAACGGCTACATCAGGGGAGGTATTGGCGGCACGGTCCATATCGGTTCCCGACTTCACATAAAAGAATAACGCCAGTGCCAACACAAGTGCAATGCTTCTAAGCGCCCAGGGGGTATCGAATAATTTATCCATTCTTTTTCCCTCCCCAGTTTAGCTTAGAGGCTAAGTTGGACTCTTGCTCTGGTCCGAACCATAAATTGCGCAATTTCAACGTAAACTCATCAATCGTCAGGTTCCGGTCGATTTTGCCGTTCACCGCAATACTGATGGCTCCCGTCTCCTCCGATACAATGACGACAATCGCATCCGTCACTTCGCTCAGCCCGAGGGCAGCACGATGCCGCGTCCCAAGCTCTTTTGAAATGAAGGCACTTTCAGAAAGCGGCAGATAGCACGCCGCCGCCGTAATTTTGTCTCGTTGCATGATAACCGCACCATCATGCAATGGTGTATTAGGAATAAAAATGTTGATTAGCAGTTCGGAGGAAATTTCCGCATTCATCTTTATACCCGTTTCTATATACTCAGTTAAACCTGTTTCTTTTTCAATCGAAATTAATGCACCGATACGGCGTTTCGCCATATAGCTCACGGACTTCTTCATCGCCTCTAGCAGGCGTGTCTGCTCCTCATCCTGCTGGCTCGTCGTCCGCTGGAACAGCTTCCCTCGTCCAATCTGCTCAAGCGCGCGGCGGATTTCCGGCTGGAATATGATAATAATCGCCAGGATACCCCACTCGATGATTTCTTCCAACAGCCAATCGAGTGTATTCAACCCGAACACTTCGGTTACAATCTTTGCAATGATGATGACAAATATCCCTTTTAATAATTGAACCGCTTTCGTTCCTTTTATGAGGGTTAAAGTTTTATACACAACGTACCATACAAGCAGTACGTCCAAGAAGTTAAAAATAACACTTACAGGCGTCAAATCTGTAAATTGCTCGATTATTTGCACGTGGCATCCCCCACTTTTCTAGCTAATCCATATACGACTCAAGTATATCATATTTGCGTTACAATTGACTTTTCCAAAGAGAAAAAATGACATTAACCGAGTAGACATGGTCATTTTCTATAGGACGTCATCGGGGAAGGAAAGTTCCATGGGTGTGTATTACGGCAACGGGCAGCGTTCCCCCCTCCCGCATGTACCTTTATCATAAGAAAGGCTCCGCCCGGTAATATGGCAGTCCTCCCAACCTGGATTTCAGCATTCAGAAAGACCCCTTCCCTCCTTGGTTTCCACTATGTTATTGCCTTTTTTCCTCACATTAAAAAGAGGCGTCTAAAAAGCCATCTTGAGACGCCTCCTCTTAGACAAGGCTCGCTGTTGACGCGGCCTTCACAGGGACAGTGTTTCTTAGTGGACATTAATTGATAAAAATAGAGCTGTCCAGAAAGTCTCGGCTTTCCGGACAGCTCCCATACATCATTTATTCCTTGTCAGATTCGAACAGTGAAACAAAACTGTTAAATATCTGCTTCATTTCATACCAGAGCCATTCAAAGGCTTGATCGACTTCCTCAATTTGGCCGCTGACGACGGCGGTGGATGCCATATATTCCCCGTTAATCACTGTAACATTGCCATCCACTTCTCCTTCGATAATAATCGTCCCGTTTTTCACGACGATGTCACCTTCTACTACCTCGCCAGCCGGCACGGTTACGGTCTGGCCATCAACGATGAGGTTCGGCTGCTTCGTCACCGAAAATTGGTTGTCATTTGGATAGCTTCCTAATAAAGTGGCACTCATGAATAGGAAAAAGACAGCTGCAGCAATGAAGATGGGATGCTTGCGTAGCCATTTCTGGATGCCAACTGTATTTTTCCGTTTCGGAAGGCGATTCATTACATTTTCCTCGAAGCTAGGAGGTGCCGTAATGTGCGTAGCACTTTTGATGAATGCAACCGTATCACTCAGCTCATGCATATGTTGCTGACACGTAGAGCAGCTCTGCAAGTGCTTTTTCAAATCTTGCTCGTGCTCACGACTAATATCGCCATCCAAGTAATTGTGCATGTATTCTACATAATTTTTTGGACACGTACTCATGCGAAATCCCTCCTATAATTTATTCAACTGTTTTCGCAGCGCTTCCCGACCGCGATGTATCCGGGTTTTTACCGTTCCAATCGGCATATCAAGAATTTCACTGATTTCTTGAAGCGATAGCTCCTCAATGTACTTGAGAACGATGACGGAACGATATTTATCAGGCAATCGACTAATTTCATACTGAACACGTTCCTGCAACTCCATCTGCTCTACTGCCTCTTCCGGCAGCTGCTCGTCTGCTGCGATTTGAGAGTACATATCCAGCCCCTCTGTCCCCGCCACTTCTGCATCCAGATAGTAATCAGGTTTCTTTTTCCGAATCCTATCAATGCAAAGGTTCGTTGCAATCCGGTATAGCCAGGTCGAAAATTTTCTTTTTTGATCATAGGAATGCAAATTAATAAAGGCCCGCACAAAGGCTTCCTGGGCAATATCCTCCGCTTCCTGCTTATTACCGAGCATCCGGTAACATATCTGGTACAGCTTATGCTGATAGAGGTTCACAATGTCTGCATATGCGTTCTGATCACCTTTAAGCACTTGCTTTATCCTCTTGTTAACTAACGCATCCATTGTCTACCCTCTCCACCTTCTTCTATATACTTTACGAATGATTTCAGTTAAAGTTTCACATTTTCATTATAGCAAAATGTTTTTTATTAAACGTCCAAAAGTTGAATTTTCATTCATATTATATTGTAAAATTTTCCTGTATACGAATTCAATAAAATGAACTTACATTCATATTTTTTGAAGTATACGCTATGCTGCAATCCATTTTGCCATAATAGATATGACCTTTTTAATTGTATTTGCCACCCCTGTGGTTGCCGGAAGCGGGTTGCTGTCTCGTAGTTGTTGGGCAACTGGTTTCCTTACAATGGCGCCTTGTATATGTCACCTTATGGGCAGTACATACAAATACCTGCGCATTCATGTAGGAGGATGATTGTTGAGAATGCCTAGCTCCTTCGCACCTCTTTTCTTCAGCAATCAAGGGTACATCGGCCCACCATTTCTTTAGCAAATAAAAAATCCTTTACCCGTTCTGAGTAAAGGATGAAATGTATATTTAATGAAAGTGAGCCATGAAGGACTCGAACCTTCGACCCTCTGATTAAAAGTCAGATGCT
>JBJEFP010000311.1:0-3007 GCA_051874195.1 Lysinibacillus sp.
ACTACAAAAAACGAGGGATTTGATTTGATGCTGCGGCAAATTCTTTTACATATTTTTTATCAGTTGAATAACGAGCGGACGATCAATGCGGCGTACCATCTGCTCAGGGGCAAGCGGTCGGGGCAGACAATCCAGGATGTGGGGATTTTCAAGCTGTATCCGTATTTCGGCATATTGCGGAAGCTGCCGCGCCCTACGTTTGAGGACGGGGTGGCCAGCCTGCTTGCGGAAGGGTGGATCAAGACGGATGATACCGGCTATTTTACACTGACGGCAAGCGGTGTCGAGCAGGCACAGAAGCTAGCGTTGCCGTTTTTTGACGGCTGGCACTACCAGGGTAATGAGCACATCTTCTACGGGCGGCTGTCGCTCATCGTACAGAGCCTGTCCAACCAGTCGTCGGGTATCCGTGCATTTGTGCCGATCCAGCGCAATGAGGAGATCCAGGCGTGGTGCCGAAAGTTTCTGCTAGAAAGCGGCTTTCGCACAGGGACGCTTCAACAGGCGCTCTATGAAGAAATGAAGGCGAGCATGGAGCAGGGAAATCTTTCGACATTGCAGAAGGAGCTGCTGGTCGAGCGTCTGACGGGGGTCGGGGTAGCCGGGGTGCCGTGGCAGCAGCTGAGCTTTGAGCATGATCTGCCGGAGCTTGACTGCCAGCTGCTGTTCATCAGCTCCCTGCATCAGTGGCTTGAGGCGATCGATCAACAGAAAGAGCGGTTTGTCTTCCTATCGAAGCTTGCGGCAAATATCCGCATCGACAATGTGCTGACCGGGTCGGCCTATCAGACCGCACAGCTGTACAATCAGGGCTATTCGCTTGACCAGATCAGTGCAATGCGGCGCCTGAAGGGAAGCACGATCGAGGACCATATCGTGGAGCTGGCGATGAATGAGCCGACGTTTGACATTGCGCCGTTCGTTTCGCATGAGCAGCACCAGGCCGTGCATCAGGCGGTTGCTGCTCAGGGGACAAGGAAGCTGAGGGTGTTGCATGAAGCCCTGCCGCATCTGTCGTATTTTCAAATCCGGCTCGCGCTGGCAAAGGGGGAGGTGTAGCGTATGATGGAACAGAAACTGCAGGAAATCTTTGGCTATAACGAATTCCGGCCGGGGCAAAAGGAAATCATCGGGCAGTTGATGGAAGGACGCGACTGCATCGCGCTCCTGCCGACTGGAATGGGGAAGTCGATGTGCTACCAGCTGCCGGGCTATCTATTTGATAAGCCGGTGCTTATTGTTTCACCTCTTTTATCGCTCATGCAGGACCAGGTCGACCAGCTGAAACAGCGCGGGGAGAAGCGGGTCGTGGCGCTGAATTCCTTTTTGGCGGCGAATGAAAAGACGTATGCGTTGCATTTTCTGCATGAGTATCGTTTCATTTTCACCTCGCCTGAGATGCTGACGCAGCCGCAGGTGAGGGAGCGGCTGCAATCGATGGAGCTGTCCTTGATCGTGGCGGACGAGGCGCACTGCATTTCCCAGTGGGGGTTTGACTTCCGTCCGGATTATTTGCGCATCGGGGAGATTTTGGGGCAAAAGCGGCCACCGATCCTCGCCCTGACTGCAACGGCGACGGATTCCGTGCTGGCCGATATCAAAAAGTACCTTCATATGAGGGAGCCGTACCAGTTCATCCATAACGTGAACCGTGAGAATATCAAGCTTGCGAAGTATGAATTTGACAAAAAGGAGGACAAGCAGCAGTGGATTCTTGAGCATGTTAAAAACACGCAGGGACCGGGTATTGTATATATGTCATCGCGCAAGCGCTGCGATGAGTTCAGCCAACTGCTCATTGAAAACAAGATACGGGCAGCAAGCTATCATGCAGGCAAGGATGCGGAAGACCGGCAGTTCATCCAGCAGCAGTTCATCCATAACGATGTGGAATGGATTGTGGCGACGAATGCATTCGGCATGGGTGTACATAAGCATGACATCCGCCAGGTGATCCATGAGTCCATGCCCGCCAACGTCTCCAACTATATGCAGGAGATCGGGCGTGCCGGGCGTGATGGAAAGGATGCGCTGGCCATTTTGCTGTATGCGGAAGGCGATGAGCACTACGCCCGCTATATCGCCATTGAAGACCTGCCAAAGACGATGCATGTCGATGCGTACGACCGGTACCGCCAGCAGCGGCACAACCCGGCTGCCATGCTGAATGAGGAAGGAATGTCCGAGACGGCATTCCGCGTGCTTGATTACTGGATGCAGCAGGAGCCCGCAGAAGCCGTGAAACGACGGCTCATGGAGATGGAGGAAGGCAAGCATGCAGCTGTGCGGGAAATGACGAACATCATCCACACTTCATCCTGCATGCGTGCAAAACTAGTGGAATATTTCGGGCAAACTCTCGCAAAACAGCAGGAAGTATGTTGTACCCAATGCGGGCTGGACATTCATGAGATAATTGAACCCCGCAGAAAAATGGCGAAACAGGAACAAATGACCTGGGACGAGCGGCTTAAAAAAATAATTTTTGGGCACAATTGAGTGGACGTACCGGTTTACATTTTCCGCGAATTTCGTCATAATATGAACATAGATGGCGAAGCTTGGAGGGTAATGATATGACAAAAGAAGACTATCGCGAAAAGATAGAAGAAGATCGTCAGAAAATTGAAATGGAAGGTCTCCAGTCTAGAGCATCCAGATCAAAACGAAAAGCAAAGAAACGTAAAAACCCACTTATATCTATCTTACTTGTAATCTTCATTTTTATACCATCTTTGGTATTATTGTATGTTAATTTCTTTTACGAGCCTGATAGTCCGGTAGAAACAGTCGAAGAAAATAACGAGGTCGTTCAGGTCGAGAAGAACGATCCGACGCCTAAAGCGGAAGCTGTAGGCGATGACGAGGAAGACAAGGATGAGCAGGACGCATCTTCCGACGGCGCGGAGGACATTTCCGAGGAGAAGCAAAAGGAACTGGCTACGGCACAGGCGGCAGCGGCTGCTGAAGCGGCAAAGGTTGCTGAGCAGAAGGCCCAAGAGGAAGC
>JBJEFP010000311.1:3107-4228 GCA_051874195.1 Lysinibacillus sp.
AAGAAGGCTGCAGAGCAGAAGGCCCAACAGGAAGCAGCGGCAAAGAAGGCAGCCGAGCAGAAGGCCAAAGAGGAAGCTGCGAAGAAGGCAGCTGAACAGAAAGCCAAGGAAGAGGCGGCCAAGCCAAAAAGAACACATACAGTCCAATCCAACGAAACACTCTATCGTATTGCAATGAATTATTACAATGATCCAAGTGCGGTCGAAAAGATCAAAAAGGCGAACGGCATGAGCTCGGAATCAATCCAGGTAGGACAAACGTTGATTCTGCCGTGAACCAATTAACAGGTGCATAAGTATAATAATGAAAAAAGACGGAACCTTAGCGGAGACGTCTTTTTCTAATGGTTAGGAGGAAGTTGGATGAAATCCATTGCCAAAATGTTTTTCGTTGTGTTTCTCTTTGTCTCCTATATGGTAAGGGAAGCGCATGAAAACAATATACGCAGACATACCGTGCATGCGCGTGGCAAAAAAGACCGGTTCTCCATCTTTTTCATAGCCGACGTGCATAATCGCAAGATCAACAAAAAAATGCTAGAGGAAATTGAACCGGTGGAGGCCGTCATCATTGGCGGGGATTTTGCTGACAAGCGGGTATCCATTCCACAGATAGAAATGAATCTGCAACGGCTGCAGGCACTTGGCCCGATTTATTTCGTATGGGGGAACAACGATAGGGAAGTAGGGGAAGACAATCTGCTGGCCTTGTTTAAAAAGTAC
Source organism: Lysinibacillus sp. (assembly GCA_051874195.1). Taxonomy (GTDB): domain Bacteria; phylum Bacillota; class Bacilli; order Bacillales_A; family Planococcaceae; genus Lysinibacillus_B. Next base: position 3,831 of record JBJEFP010000311.1, read on the forward strand.
GGCGTGACGGTGGTGGAGGACGATGCGGTGCAGCTGCCGAACCGCCCGAATGTCACATGGATCAGCGCCATCAATGATACATCACGCCGCAGATACAGCTTTAAAGATGCGCTGGCAAAATGCAAGGAGGGCGATGTGACGCTGTTCATTTCGCATAATCCGCAAGTTTTCAATCAGGCGTATCCGATTCACAAGCCGGCTCTGATGATGGGTGGACACCTGCACGGCGGCCAAATCCGGCTGGGCGGACTCGGCATGCATCCGCACGGTTCGTTCTCCATCCGAAAAGGCGTGCCGACACTGATCAGTAACGGCTACGGCACGACGCTGCTGCCACTAAGACTGATGGCAAAGCCGGAATGCCATGTGATTGAGGTTGTTTGTGAAGGTGAATAGAG
>JBJEFP010000312.1:0-4210 GCA_051874195.1 Lysinibacillus sp.
GTATTTTTTGTACATCTTTTGCAAATCCTCGTATTGGTAGGTAAACCCGCACTGGCTTGCTGAATTGACAATCAGCATTGTTTTTCCACGATACGTCTCCATAGACAGGACTTCCCCGTTCGGCTTCCTGACCAAATAATTGTAAATGCTCACTTTATAACCCCCTTACTGAATTACGAACTATATTCATATTATAGAAAATAATGTAAAAGAACTACTTATTTGCTTGCGGCTTGCATCTTATGGAGGGGTGTTTATCCGTTATACTGAGATAGGTATAAGATGAGGGTGGAAACGGCAAGGGCAGTGATTTTCCCCCTCCTGGTTTGCCCTCCTGAAAAGAGGGGAAAAACCTCAAGAAACTCAAGGACCGCCAATAATTAACTGAAAAAAGGGAATATAATAATGTTTTTGACTTTTTATGAACACTTGCAAAATTGCTCTAAATCTTTTAAAGTAATGAAGTGCTATTTTTCTGACGTGGACAACTGTTTATAAATTGAATTGTCAGATAAATGAAATATTATATTATTATACGGAAGAGGGTATTTTCATGCTTAGCAAAGAGGAAATCGTCAAATCCGTACCACAAAAAGGCTTCATTGGGCATCCAAAAGGATTGTTCTCTTTATTCTTCACTGAATTTTGGGAACGTTTCTCATATTACGGAATGCGGGCCATTCTTATCTTCTACATGTACTATGCAGTAAAAGATGGTGGTTTAGGATTAGATCGTGCAGAAGCGAACATTATCATGTCGATTTACGGTTCGTTAATTTATATGTCAGGTATCATCGGTGGCTGGATCGCCGACCGGATTTTAGGTACACAGAAGGCTGTGTTCTATGGCGGTATTATGATTATGATCGGGCATATTGTGCTGGCGCTTCCTGGCGGATTAACGCCATTGTTCATATCAATGGCACTGATCATTATCGGTACAGGGCTACTGAAGCCGAACGTATCTGCAGTTGTTGGTGACTTATATGCAGATAACGATGCGCGCCGCGACTCAGGCTTTACAATCTTCTACATGGGAATCAACATGGGTGCGTTCCTATCTCCACTTATTGTAGGTTGGACGCAAGAACAATGGGGCTTCCATATGGGCTTCGGTGTAGCAGCTGTCGGTATGTTTATCGGGTTGGTAGTCTTCTGGCTTACAAGAAAGAATCTGGGTCTTGCTGGATCGCAGCCGACAAACCCGCTGCTTCCAGGTGAGCGTAAAAAGACATTCACTATTTTCGGTGTAGCGGCCCTCGCCATTGCAATTGCCTGTGTCATTGCGATGGTGACAGGCAATTTCACAATTGAGAACTTCTCATTATTAATTACGACACTAGGTATTTTAATTCCTACGGTATTCATTGCCTATATGTACCGTAGCCCAAAAACAAATGCAGACGAAAAATCCCGTCTGCTGGCTTATATTCCATTATTCATCTGTGCGGTTATGTTCTGGGCCATCCAAGAGCAGTCTTCAACGATTTTAGCAACATTTGTAGATACACGTACAGATTTGACACTTGGTAACTTTAAAATCAGTCCGGCTTGGTTCCAATCCTTGAACCCGCTCTTCATCATTGCGCTGGCACCTGTGTTTGCAACTTTGTGGATAAAGCTTGGAGAACGCGGACCATCAACGCCGAGAAAGTTTGCTTACTCTCTATTCTTCGCAGGTTCGTCATTCTTGATCATGGTTGTCGCGATTGTACTGACAGGAACAGGTTTGGTTAATCCATTGTGGGTTGTTCTTTCATTCTTCCTTGTAGTACTTGGTGAGCTGTTACTTTCGCCGGTAGGTTTATCTGCTACAACAAAATTAGCGCCACAGGCATTTGCAGGTCAAACAATGGCTCTTTGGTTCTTGGCATCTGCAGCTGCACAAGCGATCAATGCGCAATTAGTACGTATTTACGAAATGGTGTCTGAAACAACCTACTTCGGCGTACTTGGTGCATTATCTATCTTCTTGGGTGTTGTCCTTTTACTGATGAGCCCGGTGATTTCACGTGCAATGCGCGGTATTAAATAATAAGTATGTAGCTAGGCCGGGGGGCGTTTTGTCTCCCCGGCTTTTTTCGTGTAAAAGAAATGATGCGGCCCTGCAAGGTGAACCGGGAGAAAATGGACGGGCGATACTCGTACGAAAAAAAGCAGGACGAACGTACGCAAATGCGTTTTGATTAGTGGTGGAAAGGGGAAATGAATAACGGGAATAAAAGTCTGATTATTCTATAAAATTATTATATAATATATTTGGAAGAAAAAAGAAAAGTGCAGAGGAGAGGTGGATGGAGGCATTTGCCTCCTGATGAAAGCGTATCAGAAATGGGGAAGGCGACCTTCACCATGCAACCCTGAATCAAGGGGGACTGTTTTTGCAAGGCGGCATTACGAATGTGAAGCATGGGGAGGTAGTGGGATATGTTGGAGTTAGTGATGGTGAAACAGTTGGAGACAGCTGAAGAAATGGAGAATATGCTTGAACTGGAGAGGGAAATCTGGCGCGGCACATATGAGCCAATGCATCAAATGCTGAAAAAGGATGCGGAACGCACATTGGTAATTGGTGCGTACCTGAAGGATGAGTTGATCGGCTTTTGCTATGGTGACCAGGCGGAGGAAGGAATCTTATATTCGCATCTGCTAGGCATTAAACGCGAATACCGGGAGATGGGCGTCGGGGAGCTCTTGAAGCTGAAGCAAAAGGAACTGGCCGGGGAACGTGGCCATTTAAAATGCAAATGGATGTTTGAGCCCCTGGAGGCGCGGGCGGCCCATCTTTACTTCACGAAATTACGCGCTTACGGGACTGCCTATTATGAAAACCGAGAGCCGGAGATGGAAGCGTCATCCGGCATCTCGACAGACCGGATGCTGGCCGAGTGGGATGTAGCGGATGATGACCATTTGCGCTGGGATGCAAAAATCGATGAACTGCAGGAGGAAGCGGGGGAAATCGTGCCATGGTCCCTGAATGTCGTCGGACTGCCCGTACTGGATATGGAACGCCAATTCGACCCGGGCATCTCATATTTGAAGGATGCCTACACAATCGCCATCCCGATGAACCTGATGAAAATCCATATCGAGAGTCCGGCACTTGCCGAGGACTGGCGTTATAAAACGCGCGCCGTATTTCAAACATTATTCCAACAAGGCTATATCATCGTTTGCCTTGCGCAGACGAATGAGCATGTCGGCCATTATCTTTTCGTCAAGCGCACGCTATTTGCACTGTAAGGAGTTATCATGAACGTAACGGAAGTAACCATTTATACATTGAAGATGAAAATGAAGACGCCCTTCGTCACGAGCTTCGGGACTGTCGAGGATAAGACGGTGCTCGTGATAAAGGCGAAGGATCGATCAGGCATCGTAGGGTGGGGAGAGGGTGTGGCATTCGATGCCCCCTCCTACACTGAGGAAACAGCGAAGACGACGCTGCACATGCTGGTGGATTTCCTCATCCCGATGCTGCTACATAAGGAATTGGCCCATCCGGCTGAAGTGAATGAGCTCTTCAAGCCGATACGCCGCAATCAGATGGCGAAGGCCGCCGTAGAAGGGGCCGTATGGGATATATACGCCCAATTGGTCAACCTGCCCCTTGCACGGGCAATCGGCGGCGTCCGGGACAGAGTGGAGGTCGGCATCAGTGTCGGTCTGCAGCCGACGGACGATGCATTATTCAGGATTATCGAGGACTATGTGGCGCAGGGCTACAAGCGTGTGAAGGTGAAAATCAAGCCGGGCCGTGATATCGAGCTGATTCGGGCCATTAGAACACGTTTTGGCAATCTGCCATTAATGGCAGATGCCAATTCAGCGTATACATTGGAGGATTTACCGCTACTTAAGGCATTGGATGAATTTGATCTATTGATGATTGAACAGCCGCTCGCACACGATGATTTGGTGGAGCATGCATTATTGCAGCAGGAACTGTCGACGCCGATTTGTCTGGATGAAAGCATTACATCCCTTGCAGATCTGAAACGTGCGGTCATGCTCGGCAGCTGCAGAGTGGTCAATTTGAAGATTGCACGTGTAGGCGGCATAACGGAGGCGAAAAAGATTCACGATTATTGCGTAGAGCAGGGGATTGACGTCTGGTGCGGAGGCATGCTGGAAGCAGGCATCGGCCGGGCGCATGCTGTGGCAATTTCGAGCTTGCCCGGGTTTACAATGCCGGGGGATACGGCAG
>JBJEFP010000313.1:0-32803 GCA_051874195.1 Lysinibacillus sp.
TTTTTGACGATAAAATGAACATGGCTGTTTTTCGCTCATTGAAAACGTTTTTATCGATTTGTTGTAGAATTTTGATATTCAGGCGGGCGCAGGCTATAGGCTGCAGTGGTTCCGCCCGTATACCGTTAGCAGGGCAGCTCAGCCAAAAAGGGGCCGGTCAGAAAGTAGTAAACTTCTGGCCGGCCCTCTCATTTTTTTATAAACCATATGCCCGGATGCATGGCTCTGCCATCCTCTCACCAAATAGACAGGCTCCTGATGAAATCGTCGATGATGGACTGCGCAATGGAGGATAAGACGTAGGACAGGGTGACAAAGGAAATCAGGAAATAGACGACGTATGCATAGAAGCCGTTGACTGATTTCGGGCACTGGCGCACGGCATCGACCGTCACGAAGGCACCGATCAGTATGCAGACAAGCAGGATGGCCGCTCCGAATAAGAACAGGGCCAGTTTCCCTGCACCTACTACGCCAAGGAGGAATGAGGCCATATTCAGTACAATGGCAACCGGATAGAAGCCGGATAGCGTTTTGAACGTGCCGAGCAACCCCTGCGATTCAGCGAAGAAATACGTCACCAAATAGGTGGCGATGAAGCTGACGACCATGAACAAGCTATACAGGAGGGCCATGGACAAAAGGAATGAACGCGTGTCCACGAAGACGCCCAGCACGTCACCGGCCAATCCGTATATAGCCAGCAAAGCCGAAACGACGAGCAGCAGCAGGTTGGTGGCGAATGTCTTTATCGGAATGGAATCTGTGAATGATTCCGTAGGGTTGTTCAGTTTTTCCTTGAAATATATCAAATAGGCCCGGATTTCCTCCTGAAGCCGATTCCGCTGGGCGGGCTTACTGTTCGAGCGTTTTTTCGGCTGGTATTGCCCGGTAGAATCCGAGTGGGAGGGGGCTTCTGGAAATGTATCCGCTGCTTGTACCGGATCAATCATCAGGGCAGTCCCGCAGCCTCCGCAGAAATTTCCTTGTGGCTGCTGGTAACCGCATGCATGGCAATGCTGCATTCTTTCAACCTCTTTCCATCATTTTATTCAGGGAATCCGAAAGCAAGCCCGTCCGGATGTCCTTCAAAGCCTGTTCTTCATTGCAAAGAGAAGGGGGCGTCCTGTCCCAATCGGTGCCATAGTTCGTACAAAAACATGTCGCTATGTATTTGCCGCTGCCGGAGGACCTGCAATACAACATACATATTCACCGGAACTATTGAAAATGCCGATTTCGTCACTTTTCCTAGAGGAGGAAATAAAAAAACGGCCCCACAGCAGCCGAAGCGTCCGTGGAACCGTACGTGTTAGATTGTCTGTCGTCCTGTAATCTTTTCTAGCAGCTTCATGCTCGGCACGTTCATACCGCGGAACTGCGCGTCGACATGCTTGGCCGCGAGCATTTCCTTCACCTTCATGAGCGCCATGATGGCCGACTCGTCCCACACCTGGCTTTCCGATAGGTCGATGACGATATGCCCCTCGGCGTCCGCCTTTTTGAAATAGTTCAGCAGGCTCTCCGTCGATGCGAAGAATAGCTGCCCCTTCACATAGTACACATTGTCCTGCCTTGTGATGTGTAGTGTCGACAGCTTGGAGATGAAGAACATCGCACTGACCAAAATCCCGGCAACGACCCCGATGGCCAGATTGTGCGTGTAGAGCACGACGATGATCGTCAGCAGCATGACAAAGACGTCCTGCTTCGGTGCGGTGAAAACGTATTTGATCGAACTCCAGTCAAACTGGGTGATGCAGACGACCACCATCACACCAGCCAGAACCGGCATGGGAATCTGGACTACATAGTCACCGAGCACGAGAATCAGGAACATCAGAAAGGCGCCGGAAACAAATGTCGACAGCCTGCCGCGCGCCCCTGATTTTACGTTGATGACCGATTGGCCGATCATGGCGCAGCCGGCCATGCCACCGAAAAATCCATTCAGGATGTTGGCGATGCCCTGGCCGCGCGCCTCTGCATTTTTATCGCTTCCCGAATCCGTCATATCATCCAGAATGGCAGCCGTCAGCAGTGATTCCATCAAGCCCACAACGGCCAATGCCAATGAATACGGCAGGATGATGGACAGCGTTTCCCATGTAAACGGCACATCCGGGATGAGGAACGACGGCAGGCTCTGGGAAATCGAGCCCATATCGCCGACGGTCTTCAAATCGATGCCGAAATAGACGACGGCGACCGACAATAGGACGACCGCAATGAGCGGTGCGGGAATGCCCTTGATGACGAACGGAATGACATAGATTAGGCCGATCGTCAGAAGAAGGAACGTCCACGTCATCGCATCACCGCCGATGAAATGCGGCATCTGGGCGATGAATACGAGAATCGCCAGGGAATTGACAAACCCGATCATGACGGCGTTCGGAATGAATTTCATCAGCCGGGCGACCTTGCACACACCAAAAATGATCTGGATGACGCCCGTCAGGATGGTGGCGGCCAGCAAATACTCCAGTCCGTGGTCCTTGACAAGGGATACGATGACCAGCGCCATCGCCCCGGTGGCTGCGGAAATCATGGCAGGCCGTCCGCCGACGAAGCTGATCGTCACCGCAATGACGAAGGATGCGTACAGGCCGACCATCGGATCCACCCCGGCGAGAATGGAGAAGGCGATCGCCTCCGGAATGAGGGCCAGCGCTACGACCAGTCCTGCTAAAATATCAGCCCGGATATTGCCGAACCATTGTTGTTTATATTCTTTCATATGAAAATACCTCTTTAGGAAAAATCTTATCCTATCATATCATTGTTTATGGGAATGGGGGAGGTGGAAAAACGATAATCTAATGACCTCACAAGCTGGAATAATATTACTTTTGTCGTAAACGATAATACCTATAATTTGGGACTTTCCATGAGCAACAAGCATCAAATTGCATCCCGGCATCATTTCCATATTTATGAAGGTAAGCGCATCCCTTATAATGGGGTCATGAAGAAGGAAAGGGGTTGATTGTATGATAGGACATGTAAAGGATGCAGGAGACGGATCAATCACTTCACTGATTCCATTACAGCAATTGATCGAGAGAATGAAGTCGCTGCATGGCCTGGTAAGTCAGAATTCATACATTAAGGACACAACGAACCGTCTGAAGCGCATTATCGATGATGCAAGCACCCCTATAACGATTTTGCTGCTTGGCAAGGAACGTGTTGGCAAGACGACGGTCATCAACGCCCTGCTTGGACGGGAGGCATTGTCCGTCAGCAAAGCGCATTCGACAAGCGTGAATACATTCATCCGATTCGGGGAGCAGGAGTGCATCAGGGCGGTGTTCCTGGATGGCATGGTCGCCACATTCGACCTGGATAAAATGGAGCTGCTGACAACGACGGATGTAGAAGGCAGTCGAATGATCCGGGAGTATATCGATTACATTGAAGTGTATATCAACCATGACTTCCTGAAAAACGTAACGTTCATTGATTCGGTCGCCTTGGAGATGCTGAATGACGAGATGGCCTACTTCTCCGAGCTCCTGGTCGAGCGTGCAGATGAAATCTTTTGGGTGGTCCGGAACGGGGAGGAGGCGACCTATGCAGAACTGGCATTGCTTGAAAAATACAATCAACGTCATATAAAGCCCCGTTTTATTTTCAATGCAACCGATGAGGCCGATGCTGCCGGGTTTATGGCGGCAGAGTCTATCCGTTATGGCAGCAAGACGAGTTCCATGAATGCCGTATCTGCAAGGCGGGCGCTTGAAGCGGCTCGTAGGCAGGATTTGCAGATGCTTGAGGAATCGGGCTGTCTGGAGCTGCTGGAACTCATCGCCTCCATTTCCGAAAACCACGGGAAGAAGACGAAGCATGCGGTGGACCGCCTGATTCACTGGCTGGGCTGCTTCCACCAGGAAATCGAGCAGATCAAGAAAAGGGAGCCGTACCGCTCCGCCCACGAAAGCCTGAAGAAATACGAGGGGGAGGAGGATTTTGAATATACACGCCAGCAGCGGGACATGGCCCTGCTGAAGGCGTACCAGCAGGAATGCCAGCAGGTCTGCAGTGTCTTCAAGTCTGTCGAGACGCTGTATCAGCTGCTGCAGAAGCTGACGAGCGAACCGTACTTGCGTGACGAGCAAATCGAGGAGTTCGAATACTATGCCCTTCATTACCAGCAGTCGGTACGTGATTACCGGAAGCTGCATGTGGAGTATATGCAGGTGTATGGCGTACTCGATACCCAGCACCGCAAGGCATTCGGCAAGGGCATTGAAAAAGGAAATCCGGCACAATATGCGGACAATATGTCGGTGATGAGGCAAAAACGCCATCTCGACCAGCTGCAGGCCAAGTGCGAGGCGCTCCATCATACAATCAAACGTCATGAGGATCTAGTGCTTGAAAAATTGTATAGTACGCAGAATCATTTAGCCGAGCTCGCCCAGAAAAGGCTGTCAGGCATCATCCGTCAGGTGGAGGAGCTGAACGCACAGCGTAAGCGCGAGAAGAACGAGGTCAAATCCTCCGTGGACAAAATCCTTGAATTCAGCTGTCTGGAAGATGCCCAAACCTTCATCCAGGAAGCCATCAAACCGTACTTGCTGAACGGAGCCTTCGAGCTGTCCACAAGCCAGCGTGCGTCCATTGAACATATCATCGACCGCATTGCGAGGGTGGACCTGTCCAATGAGGAAGTGGCGCTTTTGCCTGGACACGCCGAAGACCTGAAGCTGCAGGCGGAATTCGACGCCGGCTTCACCATCATTCCATTACGTTTGACAGAGGCGGACGTCGTGTCGGACATTCCGGAGCCGCCAGTACCGCTACATGTATAATGAATGGGCGCAAATCACTTGGCTGGTTTGCGCCTTTTTTGAGTGAAAGGGAGAAGAGAGATAATCGTAACTTCCCCGTGAGTTGTAGAGGGATTTTATAAAATGATAAATTTCAAATGAAAAAGCAAAAATATAATATTGAAAAATTTACCTGATAATTATAGGATAAAGTAAATACAAAGAAGAGAAGAGTAGCGATGATTGTTCCTTACAGAGAGCCCGGTCAGGTGAAAGCGGGCAGGAGAGGTCATGGTGAAGCAAGTCTTGGAGTAGCGCAGAGGATTTCGAAAGAATGATGAGGCGACGGGCTCTCCCGTTATAGAGAAGCAGTATAAGCCGGCTGGGCCGTACTGAATAAGGCTGTGGATAGTGATGTCCCGGCGAAAAAGGGTGGCAACACGTGTCGATCATTCGATTCCGTCCCTAAGATGAACATCTTGGGGGTGGAATTTTTTTATTGCTCAAAAACAAGAAGGGAGCTTGAATGATGACACGTGAAAAAATATTGCTGCTTTTCAGTATGTGGATTTCGAATGTCGGTGAATGGGTTTATTTCATTGGACTGAATATGCTTGTCCTCCTCCTGACCGATTCACCGTTTGCTGTCAGTGTTTTATACATGATTACGCCGATTGCAGTAATCATGACAAACAGCTGGGCGGGCACATTTATTGATCGGATGGATACGAAAAAATGTTTGGTGGCTCTTAATGTAGGTAGGGCTGTTTTCATCCTTGTTTTATCAGCAACTACCAATATAGCGTTCATCTATGGCATCTCGTTCATTCTCCAAGTGCTGAATGCCATTTTTGCCACCGCTTCTTTTGTCTATATGACGAAATTGATTGAACCGTCGGAGCAACAGCGGTTCAATGCGTGGAAGAACTTTGTCCAATCTTCCGGGTTCATCCTTGGACCAAGTATAGCAGGACTATTATTTCTAATGGGGACCCCGCAGCTGGCGATTGTCGTAAACGGGATTGCTCTGCTCCTGTCGGCACTGATTATCTGGCGGTTGCCGAACATAGAGAAGGCGACTCCAGCCTACGAAAAAGTGACGCTGCAGCTGATTCGGCAGGATTGGAAAAGCGTAAGCAGCCACTCGAAAAAGGAACGATTTGTCAGCCTTGTGTATGTCTTTAGCAGCTCTATGATTGTCTGTATGACCGCCCTGGATTCTCTGGAAGCTGCCTTTGCGCAGAAGGGATTGGGACTCACGGAGGCGACGTATGGTCTGTTAGTGAGCATAGCGGGGCTCGGTTTGATTGTAGGTTCGCTCATCAATGCGAAATGGCCGTACAGCCCCCTTTTATCGATGAAATATGGAGCAGTCTTCATTGCGCTAGGTTATTTGATCTATGCAGTGTCGCATCAATTTTCCACCGCCGCCATTGGTTGCTTTGTTTTGACGTTTGCTCATTGTTATGTAAACATCGGCTTCATTACCTACATCCAACGCAACATTCCAACAGCACTCCTCGGAAGATTTACGAGCGTTTTCGGCCTCTTTGAATCACTCGGCACGCTGTCGCTCGTATTGATTTTCGGCGTAGCTGCTGAACAAATGGGGCTTCGGCCAGTCATTTTGACAGGGAGCTTCGTGCTTTTAGGGATTGCGCTATGGCAAGCTACGTCGATTCATAGGCAACAATCAAGCCAGTGCTATTTGATAGATAATAAGTGATACATCGCAAAATGATGTAGCAAAAAATGGAGGGAAGAGAATGGAACAATTAAAGAATGTCCTGGAAATCATCCGGTTAGGGGAAAGGCTGAAAATGGAGCTGCGCCATAGCTGGCTGTCAAATGGGCGTCAGGAAAGCGTGGCGGAGCATACATGGCGGCTGGCGCTCATGGCGATGGCAATCGAGCCACATCTGTTGCAAAAAGTGGATAGCGAGCGTCTGTTGAAGATGATCATCATCCATGATCTGGTGGAGGTGTATGCTAAGGATGTACCGGCGTTCGATACGATGAACGACCCGGAGGCAAAAGCTCGGAAACGGGCAAATGAAGAGGCGGCGATGGAGAGAATCTGCCGTCTGATGGGCGAGGAAAGCGGTCGATATTTCCGTGACCTATGGCTTGAATTCGAGGAAAAGCAGACGTACGAGGCAAAAGTCGCCAATGCACTCGATAAGCTCGAGGCGCAGCAACAGCACAATGAGGCTGACATTGCCACATGGCTGCCTGTCGAGCATGAAATGACCTTCATGCTGGGCAGACATACCGATTTCGATCCCGTGCTCTCCGCGTTGAAGGACCTGATAGAAGCAGAAGGGGAAAAGAAGCTGGCGGACGCAGGAATCGTTCCGGCGCACATGAAGAAGGCACGCTGCTAGGAAAGTGCCTTCTTGCATGCTTCGTATGCGGGGGCTGTCGTCATCCGGCCTGTTCGAACGTCTGCCGCACTTCCTCCACAAAGGCCGGCTCTGTCAGGATTTTCAGCTGGAATTCATTGAGGCTGCGTGACAGCTTCATCTGCTCAAGCAGCGACAGACCATTCAGCAGCAGCACGATTTCCGTCGCCGCCTGCTGCTTGTCGGTGGCATACATGGCATTCGTCAGCACGAACATCGTGGAGCCGCCCTTTTGACCGGCGTGCTCGAGCCACGATTGGTTCTGGGGGTTCTGCATGAGCTGCTCTGTAATCGGATCCAAATAAGCATGCACAGCGGGTGGAAAGTGGGTCTTGCTGTTTAGTATCGCCATCAGTTCTGCATAGTCTGCAGCCGATGCGCGCGGCAGCCGGTCCGACCATACCTTTTGGACTTCCACCGTCAGCGCCTGCTGCATACGTTTGATATCTTCCTCATTTGGCGGGGAGTCGAGCCAGTCTGCATGGATCTGCATGGCGCGCATTCGGTACTCCCCGATGTCCATCCGCTCCATTGCTTGCGCCACCTCCTTTTTGTTATAGCCGTGTTCATCCATCAGCTGGACCGGTATATAAAGGGAACTGACGAGCGGATACAGCTCCTCCTGATGCTGCAGGCCGAGCGTGCGGATCGTTCGATTGATTTCGAACAGGCCGAGCCGGAAAATCAGGTAGTCGGTATTGGCATTCGAGCTGTACAGCATCATGCCGTTTGCGACCTCGCTGAGCGGAACGGTCTTGGCGCCTTCAAGACTGGCGAGCCAGGCCTTATGTGCACCGCCGTCCGTCTTCGGAATATAAAAGGGCTCCAGCTCCTCGAGCAGAACAGGCGACGCTGCATCAATCCGGCCGTCTGCGGCAGCCTGGGCGTAGGCGATGGCGACGATGAATTTGACGGTACTGGCGAGAGGCAATGGTTCGTGCGGATTGACCTCGACAAGCGGTTCATTATTGCGCTGAATGACGAGGGCGACCTGTCCACTGTCCATGTGCTTTTTCACATACTGATGGATGGACAGGGGGCTGGCGTTGTTCATTTTCCAGATGACGAGGGCAACCACCAGGCAAATGACGATAATGGACAAACCGATGAATAATTTCATGAATAAACGCTCCCTTCCTACTAATACAGTACGAATAACGGACATGAAAAGTTTCATATTTTTCGGATTAATGGTACTATTTGGTATATTATAGCTATTTGGGGGCGGGGCATTTCACCTTTTTTGTCATCGGATGTACGGAGGGGATTGCCTTTAGATGGCCCGCAAAAAACGAAGGGGGGACAAACCATGATTTTCACGCATACAAGGCTGTTGGTCGACCGCTATACATCCTCTTTACGAACGACTGGATGTCCAGCTCATTGAAGAGGAAATGGCGAAGCTGTCGCGCAGAGCAGAACAATAGACGCAACTGCCAACTCTTATGGTGAGTCATGCACTTTCCATGATTACATCCAAATCGTTTTATAATCAATTCGTCCATTCGAATCGAATTGAATGTTACGATACTGAAGGTCATTGCTCAGGAACTGACGGTGTGTACGATGGGTTAACAACTTCAGGCAATAAGCATTTTGCAGTTCGGTTTCAATCGAACGGATGTTATCCAACATTGCTTCCGATTCACCAAGGGCTGTTGCTCTCTCAATCAGGGACCTTACCATCCCCTGTAGTTCATGTGAGGCCATGTTAAGAATCGTCCGTGCACCACCTGTATAGACCGCAATCATGGATAGCACGACATCCTTGCCTAATGCATGGCCACCGACGAATAGATCAAAGCGGGAAGAAACATCCAATGAAGGCAGCCTGAAATCGACGAGCTCCAACGTGCTTTCAATTCCGTAGCTTTTCAGCGCCTTTTGTAAAATCAGCGCCTCCCGTTCATGATTGACGCCGTCGCGGATTTGTTGGAAGCCAATTTTGAGTAGAGGGAACCGCTCTGCGGGTACTTTCATCTGTGCCGTTACCGCGGCTGAACGTCTTTGATATTCCCAACTGTATGCGGGAATTTCTCCCCACTCTGCCACTACATATTGCTGCTCGTCGATGAGTGCATACACGGTTTCCCGAAGCAGCGGATCGGCGAGGGGACCCGTCCTCATATTGAAGGAAATGAAATCGGCCCCGTCTTCGTAAAAGACGAGCTCTTTCGCACTCAGCGCTTCCGGGAGCGGCCTGGTCGAGATACCAAAGCCAGCTGTCGGATCGGCATATAAAATTTCGATTCCATCAATCCACGGGCGCTGCTTGAAATAGTTCGTAAAGACGTGGAGCTGTAGCTTTTCATCCGTTTCCTGAACAAACATAAAAGGCCCGCAGCCGATTTTCCCGTGTCCCTGACGACGCGGCAGGATGGCTGTACGATAGCTTGCCAAGCATTCTGGTAGCAGTGAAAAAGCCTTTGTAAGGGTAATCACTAATTCAAAATCATGTAGGACTTCGATATGCTCATATGTAACAAAGGTATCCGTAAAGGATGTAGCCCTTTCAAGAGACCATTTAATGTCATGGGCTGTGAGAGGCTCATTGTTATGGAAATAGACATCCTTCCTCACGATGAAGCGCCAAGTCCGGTCGTCATCCGTTTCATAGTGGAACAAGAGGTTGGGCTCTGCCTTTTTCGACTCCGTGTTATAAGAAAAAAGCGTTTCATGGAGCTGTTCAGCAAAGTGCATGTCATGACGGGACAAGCCGTTCAAAGGGTCGAAATTTAGCACAACCTTGTAAAAGGGCTGGCGGAATATATGCTCGTTTGTCGGTAGCTGCTGGATGCCGTAGCGGTCCATCAGCCATTCTTCAGCGGCGGGATGGTGCAGCAGCTGGTGGGACATCAGCAATGTATAGGCCGCATGAAAATGCTCCTGTTGCCACAGATTGTCAAAAACATGATGGACCGCTTCTAGCTTCGTGTGGTTCAGCGTAAGAATCGGCTTTTTCCCGCGTCCGCGGAAAGTCTCCCAGGACACACGGCTGTCATTGGAAAGTCGCTGGATGATCGTTTTCGCATAGCGGGTCGAACAGGACCAGATAGCGGCAAGCTCCTCGATGGAGGTATGTGTCGGCTGCTGTTCCTCGAAGTGTGAATAAAGCGCTAATTCGTAATGCATGGCGAGTTCCTTTCCTAAAAGGTGAACACAATATTTGTAAATGGACACTTTTTGTTCTCTTTTTTCTACTGTACGCTGAACAAAGAGGTGATGCAAGATGAATCTTTACGCAAATAAAACGTTCCGCCAATTATACAGCATCAATATCTTAGCTGCTGTAAGCTCTACCATCTATACATTTATCATTCCGCTGGTACTCTATGATTTGACGAAATCCGCCGTTGCGATGAGCACGATGCGCATGATGGAATTTTTGCCGAATGTACTATTAGGGATGGTTGTCGGGGTCATCGTCGACCGTTTGAATCGTAATGCCATGCTCATCTATGGGGGCTTCATCCGATTCATTCTATCTGTCGGCCTACTTCTATCCATAAGCGCCGAACAGACGACAGTATGGCATTTATATATGCTGGGCTTTTTGCTTTCTACAATAGGCTACACGATTGGAAATGCCTCAAACGCCATCACCCCGCAGCTATTTGATAAATTGTGGATGACAGAGATCCAGGCGAAATTCTCGCTCATTTTTACGATCAGCTCCATCGTCGGTCCTTCCATTGCAGGGATGCTGCTCGTATGGTTCGACTACGATGCTTTTTTGTGGCTGTATGTAATTTGCATGGGGCTTAGCTGGCTGATTGCCTGCATGATTGAAAAAACGGATACACCTGTACGCCCTCAGCAGCAATCGATATGGGCAGACATGAAGGAAGGAATTAGGGAGCTTGTAGGCAACAAACAGCTTTTTACGCCAACCATTACGATTCTGATTAGCAATTTTGCATCCAGCCTCATCATTGGGGTGATGACGTTCTATGTCATTGACATTCTCGGAAATACAAAGGAGCAGCTCGGTCTCATGTACACAATCGCAGCGATTGGAGGCATATTCGGTGCCAAGCTGATGAAGCCGCTACGTACCAAGTTCAGACGCGGACAAATCTACTGCTCTCTCGTTCTGATCGAGGCGTTCGTCCTTGTCGTATTTTTCTTTGCGCATAGCTGGTGGGCACTCGGTATTCTCCTTGCATTCCGAACATGCATCAGTGTGATGACGAACATCATTTATTTAGCCATCAGACAGGAAACGACGCCTAATCATCTGCTTGGCAGGGTAGCAGGCACTTCTTCTATGATGATGAAACTGGTGATTCCACTAGGGCTGATCGTTGGAGGCCTTTGGGCTGAAGCATGGCCGGTACCGTATATTTTCTTCATCTCCGCATTAGCGGTTTTCACGAATTTCTTTTTATTAAGACGAGCCAATTTTGGTCAAATAGAATAGGAGAAAATGGTAAAGTGTTATAATGAAAATAAACTGGTGAAAAGAGGAGAAGCGATGGCGGGGGATATCAACTACAAATTTTGGAACGTCTGCATGGTCCGGAACGGTGACAAGGTGCTGCTCCTGAACCGTACGCATGATGACTTTTCCGGGTATATCCCGCCTGGCGGAAAGGTGGACTTCCCGGAAAGCTTCGTAGCATCCGCCATCCGTGAGGTGAAAGAGGAGACGGGGCTTGAGGTGAAAAACCTCAAGCTGAAAATCATCTATGAGTATGTGAACCCGGCAAAAAGGGACCGGTATATCATTTTCCATTACATAACGGATGATTTCAGCGGTGAGCTGCTGAAGGAAACGAAGGAAGGGAAGCCGGAATGGTTTCCAATCAGCGAGCTGGATCACCTACCGATGCAGCCATCCTTCAGACGCCGCATCCCGTACTTCTTCAAGCCAGGCACATTCGAAATCCAGGTTGTCTGGGATGAGGAGAACGACAGGGAAGCGGACGTGGTGATAAGGGAAACGTAAATGTGTTGTTTAAAAAGGAATAAAGTGATTTCATTTGAAAGCCAAGACCCCGTTCTAGATTGAGAGCGGGGTTATATTTGGTGTTTACAAATCCTCTCCTCAAACCCAAAAAACTAAAAGTCATTTACCCAAAATATTGATATCCTGAAAAAACGAAAATCAATAATGTTAAAGTGAACATTAATTTTATTTATTTTTACATAAATAAAAGTGAATTTTATTATTTACACCTTTTGATTCGTTATTGTATAATCAATTCAAACAAAAGAAAGGGATTGTGTTATGGCTTATCAAGTAATCACCAACTGTCCTGTCTGCAGTCAAACATTGAAAATTACAAAGCTACACTGCTCACATTGTCATACTACCATCGAAAATGAGTTTGAATTATCGAAGCTGGCATCTTTATCAGCGGAGCAGCTTCACTTTGTGGAAGTATTTTTAACATGCAGAGGCAACATCAAAGAAGTTGAAAAGGAATTGGGGATTTCGTATCCGACGGTTCGAGGCAAGCTGACAGACATCATTTCATCCCTTGGATATGAGCAAAAGAAGAAAAATGAAGTAGACGAGAAAAAAGTGGTCATCATGCTGGAAAATGGCGAAATCACACCTGAAGAAGCCATTAAGCTCTTAAAAGAAGAATAAGGGGGAATTTCGTGTGAAAGAGGAAATCACAAGAGTGGTAACGATGGTTCAAGAAGGAAAGATCGACGCCGAAAAGGGAGCGGAACTGATTCAATTATTAAAGGAGAAAGAAGAAGCAAATAATAAGCTTTATGATAAACCGGCTAAATATCTCGATAAGACACTGAAAATCAATGTTGTATCAGCCGAGAATGACAACGTCACGATCAATTTGCCCATCAAACTGGTCAAGGCGGTGTTGAAGGCTGGACACAGCATTGCAGCGAGTCTTCCCCAATCGGAAAAATACGTGAAAGATATAGACATAAACCTTATTATTGAAGCGATTGAAAACGAATTGGATGGCCCGATTGTTGATGTTAAATCGGCAAACGGGGATACCGTCTCCATACTCATTGATTAGTGGTTTGGATTATGATGCATGTTAAAGTGAAAACGAAAGAAGCCAAGTTTACCATTCCGATCCCGTATGTGTTCTTAAACGTTCTGATTTCAATTCTATCTTCGAGATTCTTTCAGAAAAAGGCAGATAAATGGACAAAGGAGCGCTTCGAAGGAAAAAGCCTGGACGTTCCTTTTCCGTTGATAGATAAAAAAATGCTGAAACCGATCGTCAAGGAACTGAAAAATCATAAGGGTACCGTGCTGGTGGATGTCAAAGCGAAGGATGGTACGGAAATTAGGGTGAGGCTGTAATTTATTGAAATAGGGCTGGTGTAGGGCATTTCTTACAGCCAAGAAAAGAAAGATATTTTAATAGAAAAAGAGATGAAAAAGCGACAAGCCTTCTACCGTTTCGGATGAACGATAGAAGGCTTATTGTATTTTTGCTGATGTGACGGAGCTTTCTGCTATTTACATATGCCGCTCAATCGCCTGTCTGAGCGACGACTGCATCGACGGGATGTCGCGGTCCGTGAATGTCAGGCGCACGTAGGTTTCGTCCATATCAAGCGCTTCGGACAGGAAGCTGCCCAGCCCGCGGACGCGGCGGTCGATCTGGAGCAGGACCTCGACGCTGCCGGACGATTGGTTGAGGAATGTGACCTCCAGTTCGTCGAGGCGGTTGCGGTAGGTTGGATTTGTCGCTGAGAATTCAAATTCCTGGATGAAGACATGCGGCGTGTGGAAGCGCTTTGGCGCCACCTCGCAGTCCACCTTGCGCTGACGGAAGCCGAGCGATTTCACAGCCTTCAGCACTTCGTTTGCAAGCGGTGACGGCAGCACTTCGATGAAATCCTTATCTGACGGATCGACCGCCATTTTAATATCCAGTCCTGTCTGTACCCATACCTGTGTCTTGCCCATAGTGGCAGGCGTCGTATATGGCAGATTGAAGGAGAATGGAATGGATTTCAGCTCTCCTGCACCGATGATGAATGGCTCGTTGACCTGGAATTTCGTGATGGCCGCATGGTCCGTATATTTCTTGTCGTTCGCTTCCCGGATGTACGTTGTATACAGTGTCAGGTAGATGGCGTCGATGTTTTGTTCGATGTTCCCGCCACGGACCTCCACTGTTCCGCGGATGACATCACCTGCTGTGTAGCGTGATCTTTCCAGTTTTGTGTCCACAGTTGCAGCTCCGACACCGACGCTTGCGAGTACCTTATTAAAAATAGACATAAAAAATGCCCCCCCTTATCTGATTACTACTAGATACGGAGGGAATATAAAAAAGTTTCAAATTATTTTGCAGAATTACTGATGAATGTTTCGTCCTTGTAGTACATGTTTTTCACGAGTACGTTCGGACCGAGGCATTTGACGGCAGGGCAGTGGCAGTTCAGGCTTTTTGCCAAGTCGCTTTCCAGCCACTTATCAAACACATCGGGCAGTGCATCTGTTTGAATGTTGCCGAGCGGCGGTGCATCACCGAAGTCCGTCACGATGACTTCGCCGGAGAAGATGTTGATGTTCAGGCGGGAGCGGCCGTCCGGGTCGTTGCGCATTGTGACGTTTTTCGCCTCGCGCAGACGTGTCAGCAGGCGCTGGTCCTCATCGTTCAGGCTGCATGGATAGAACGGGAGTGTACCGAACAGCATCCATGTATCCTCATCCCGGATGTCGAGCAGGTGATGAATCGCCGCGCGCGTCTCTTCAAGTGACAGGGAAGAAAGAGCACTTGCGAAATCTGAGGGGTACATAGGGTGCACCTCGTGCCTCGCGCATTTCATTTCGTGGACAATCTGGTTGTGGATGTGCTCCAAATACGGCAGCGTCTTTTTGTTCAGCATCGTCTCGGCCGATACCATGACGCCGTTTTCAGCGAGCATCCGCGAGTTGTCGATCATGCGCTGGAAGAGGGCGGCACGCTGATCGAATGTCGGCTTTCGCTCCATCATCGCAAAGCCTGTTTCCACGAACTCTTCGACCGTTCCCCAGTTATGGGAGATATGTAGCACGTCCAGATAAGGGGCGATTTCCATATAGCGCTCGCCGTCAATCGTCAGGTTCGAATTCATCTGTGTGCGCACACCTCGTTCGTGCGCATATTTCAAAATCGGCAGCACATAGCCGCGCACCGACTTCTTGGACATCATTGGTTCTCCCCCTGTAATCGAGAGGGTCTTCAGGTTCGGAATTTCATCGAGACGCTGTAAGATCAGCTCGATCGGCAGGGCATCCGGGTCCTTCGTCTGCAGCGTATAGCCGACTGCACAATGGGCACAGCGCATATTGCACAGCGTCGTCGTTGTAAATTCAATATTGGATAAAGTCAGTCCACCGTGCTTTTCTACATCGAGATAAGCCTCCCATGGATCGTAGCTAGGTGTGATTTGTGGCATTGTTATCATTACTATCTTCCTTTCGTACGTTCCATTTTCTCATAAAATTATATGAGCGACCAGCGCTTTTCCATAATCACAAAATTGAAAAAACGAATCCGGGAAAACGGCATCCAGTCAGATGCAGTCCCGAATCCGCCTGATGTCAGTCGCTCACTTCATCCAATGAATGGGTGATGCGGCTGTTATTCTCACTGTAGAACATTTTGCCAGTGACGTTTTCGACAAGGGTGTCCTCCAATGTGATGTTCGAATAATTGACCGCCTGCACATTGTACTGGAAGCGGTCGTTGCGGATGATGCAGCCAGTGGCATGGAGGGAAGACTGGTTCTGGACGTAGATGTCCGATTCGGCTCCTTCCGTAATCTGCGTGTAGGTCAGTTCAACCGACGATGCCAGGTCAATCCAGATCTGTGGAAACGCATGCTTGGTAATAAACGAATCATGGATGGACACCTTGCTGTTGTTTTCGACAATCAGCCCATTGCGTTCCCCCTCCAGCAGCTCGCTGTTCTTCATGACGAGGGTGCTATCATTCAGGACGATCTGCGGCAGGGCATGGTTGGAAATCTGGCAATCCTCGAGATGCAGGCGGGAGCCGCGCAATATTTTAAAGCCGTTTGTCTTGCCGTTTGAGATGATGCAGCGCCTCAGCTTGGCCTCCGTACGATTATTGATCTCAATCTGGACGCCATCGCTATTGTTTATTTTGCAATCGGAGACCGATACCTGTGAGTTGTCGATGACGTAGAGGCTCTTGCCTTCGTAGAGCTCGCTTTGCTGGATGGTGATGGAGGCGCCTTCCTTGCCGGCGATATGGGGCATTTCGTTTGCGTACATGCGGCTTCCTTCCACGTTTACCACTGCCTTCGTGGTAGCCAGGATGCCGTTGCCCTCGTTGAAGGCCACTTCACAGTCCAGTACCGTAAGCTCGGCATCGATGACGGTGATGGCTGTATTGTGATGGTTGACAAGGGAGCTGTCGACGATTGTACAGCTGCCGCCTTTTTCCAGCAATATCCCGACCTGCTTCCCATCCTGGAAGGTGCACCGCTTCAGGGAGGTGACGGACTTCTCCGTCACGAACAGCTGGGACAGCACATGTTCGGCGAATGTTGTGTCCACGAAATTGGCAATGGATTTCTCCCTTACTTGGACGCCGACACCTTCACAACTATGTAGCTGCGAGTCCTCGATCGTTAAGCGGGATTCCATTGTTGCCTGGACGTTCGCGAGTTTATGGTGTGAAATGACGCAGTTCTCGATTTCTGCTGAAGCGTGTTCCCTTAGCATGATGCCGGATTCCTCGCCATGCTCGATGGTGCAATGCTTGGCGGTGAGGTAGCTTTTCTGCATCCAGAGCTGTGGGAGCTGCTGGTGATGCAGATGGGAGCCGATCAATGTCACGGTGGACTGCCCCGTTGCATAGATGCCGTTTCCTTCTCCGTCTGAGATGATGCTGGATGAATCGATCCAGGCCGATTCATCCTGGACGACAATCTGCGTGCCGCTATGGTGGTGGATATGGTTGCCGGTGCTTTTTGCTGTCGCCGAGTTCTTCAGCCATAAGCCGTGGACGGCATCCGTCAACTCGCTGTCCTCGATGGTCAAATGGGAACCCTCCAGCAGGGCATGCGATTTTCCGTTGTTTTTGAACAAGCATTTTTTAACCATCGCCTCACTCCCCTCGAAGAGAGCCAGGCCGACATCCTTCGCCTGTTCGATGGTGCAGTCCTCCAGTTCGACCTCTCCGTTGCTCACGGATAGAATGACGCTCGTGCTCCTACCCTGAAAATGACAGTTTTTAAAAACGGCCTTTCCTTCAATGTATATTTGCGCAGTAGGGACGATTGTCAGCTGTTCGAATGTCGCCGTACGATTCCGTGGGACGACGAGCATGCCTTCCACAATGGTATCTTTCCTATTCCTTCCCACCACTGAAACAGTTTCATGAAGCTGGATGGATTCTTTATAAAGGCCGGACGCCACCTGGATGACATCGCCGCGTTTCGCTTTATTAACTGCTCGCTCAATCGTTTTGATTGCGGAAAAGAGAGAGGTAGAAACTTTAATGATGGCCATAATTTCCCTCCTTATCGAAATCTTCGCTATCCTTTATTTACACAAAAAACCAAAAATCTAACCTACTTCATAGGAAAAAATGTATCCCTCACACGGAGGCCGGTCTTGGCTAGGGGAAATGTTCTTTGCAGGAACGGTGCCGCTACATTCGGACAGGCAAGAGGAAAGGCTCTCATATGGCGGTAGAAAGGGCAATGAATAGGGTACCGATATGCAGGAAAGGTTTAAAAATCCAAATAATGTGAAACATAATATGGTAAGGACTGAAATCCATACATGATAATCTTGGAATAAAGCATATAAAAATAAGAGTGAAGAAAGGAGAGCGGACGATGTCATATGTACGGTTGCAGCAAATACAGCAGTGCTTGAACAGCAAGTTTTACGACCGGGAGACCGAGGTGGAGGCGCTTATGACGGCTCTTCTTTCTCGTCAGCATATTTTGTTCATCGGCCCGGCCGGTACAGGGAAGAGTGCGCTTTCCGGCATGCTGGGGGAAATCATCGAAGGCAGCCAGTACTTCCAGCATCTGCTCACTCCGTTCAGCACGCCGGAGGAACTGTTCGGCGTCCTGTCACTAAAGGATCTGGAGCAGGGAATCTACAGGCGGAACACGGACGGCATGCTGCCCGAAGCGCATTTTTCATTCATCGATGAAATCTTCAAGGCGAATTCGGCTATCTTGAATTCCCTGCTGACACTGATCAATGAACGCGTGTTCTACAATAACGGCGTTCCCATCCCCTCACCGCTCATGACCTTAGTAGGTTCTTCTAATGAATATATTGAAGAAGGAGAAGGGTTAGAAGCATTATTCGACCGTTTTTTACTACGCTATGAAGTGGACTATATCCGGGAGGAGGAATCGTTCATCTCCATGCTGAAGGATGAGAAGGAGATTGCCGTGCCCCGTTTGACTTTATCGGAGCTGCTCCACCATCAAGAGCGTGTGGCATCGGTCAGGATTCCGGAAGCCATCTATCAAACAATGGCGAAGATTCGTACAAAGCTGCAGGACGAAGGCATACGCCCGTCTGACAGGCGCTATAAGCAGTCGCTGTCACTGCTGCGTGCGAAGGCCTACCTCGACGGGCGCTTTGAAGTGAAGCGGACGGACATGGCGATTCTGGCGCATGTACTGTGGGAGACGGTCGACCACAGGGAAAAGGCGAAGGGAATTGTCCATGAAATTGTCCATGATACGCTGGAAGCCTTCATCAATCGTGTCGTTCCCGAGTTTGAGGTCATTGTGATGAATGCACAGAATGCGCTGATCAGCCGGAAGCCGGGCTCCCGCGCCCAATTGAGCGATTTATTGATGCAAGGGAAGACGCTGTTTATGGAAGTGCAGGAGATGAACAGGCAGATGCCAAACCGCCAGGAGCTGGTGTCTTTGAAAAATGAAATGCATACACGGCTATTGCAGATGACAAGTGAAGTAATCGGCTTTTAACCTCCCATTCTCGGCAAGCATTGTTTTTTGAGACGGGGGAAATTTCACATAGATCAGAGGCGCCTTTACACAGCGCCTCCTTTTGGAGTTGAGACAAGGATGAATGAACAAACACACACAGTTACGTATGATCAGACAGTTTGGGCCGCAACCGAACGGCAATTCGAACGATTCAACGAGCTCCTCGGCTTGGCGTGGGTTCTGGAGGAGGCGTGCCGCGAGGGGGAAGAAATCTATCCAGGATTTACGAATATCATGGGCGATCTATGGTTTGCCTTCTATGCGATGGAACCGAAGCTGGATCTTTCAAGCAGGGAGCGCAATGACATCCAGTACGATTTGATTGCCGGGCTGGTGCAGACGGATGAATATATGCGCACGCACATTCTCACCGCCTCGGATGCGCTGCTCTCTGTGCTTACCGCAGTACTGATCGGGGAACGGCTCAGGGATTGGCTGGTGGAGGATATGGATGTGCAGGAGGCCAGGCTGAAGAAGGTGCGTGCCGAATGGACAGAGGGAAAAGCAAGAAGGCAGATGGAGGAGCTCCGCCAGACCGAGCAGAATCCGGAGGCAGGCGAGCAGGAGAGGACCCAGGCGAGCCTGCATAGGGAATTCGTCCAAAAACAGCTGGCCTATGCGCAGCAGGATAAGGAGCAGGCTGAAAAGGGGCTGCAGGATGCGGTGAGGAAAATGACGGCACAGCAGCTTGGCGACATGCTTGCTGCCACGAGGGAAGAGGCGAGGAGAACGAAGCAGGCGGTATTGGAAATCGCAGCGCTCAACGGAAAAAAAACGGAGCATCTGCCGGTGAGCGAGCAGTTCCAGCTGGCCGAGCAGATACAGCAGCATGATACATTGAAGAAGATTGCCGAGATGACGGGGCGCTTTAAACGGATTGCGAAGAAAAAGATGTATACAAAGCAGGCGACGATGGAACGCAAGGACGTCACGCTCGGTCAGGAGGTGTCGAGGCTTCTGCCCGCTGAAGTCGCAAACCTCCTCATGCCCGATTCAAAGCTCGATTTTCTAAGAAGGTATGCAGAGCAGCAGACCTTTGTATTCGATACGAAGGGCACAAGCCGTAAAGGGAAGGGGCCGATCATCATCTGCATGGATGAGAGCAGCTCCATGACACCCGTCATGGAGGAAAGCAAGGCATTCTGTCTGGCACTGCTGATGATTGCACATAGGCAGAAGCGGGATTTCGCCATCATCCCCTTTGCCAGCGACATTGGGAATGTGCTCATTTTTCCGAAGGGCCGCGCGACATCGGAGGACATCGTGGACTTCAGCAATCGCTTTTTAGGCGGCGGCACGAACTATGAAAAGCCGTTGCGTGCCTCGCTCGACATTTTGGACAGGAGCGAGTTCAATGAGGCGGATATCCTGTTTGTAACGGACGGTTCCAGCTTTTTATCGAGCAGGTTCCTGGAGGAGTTCCATGACATGAAGAAGAAACGGAAGTTTGAATGTACATCGATTGTCCTGACGAACCTGATCAATACCGTCAACATGGAGCTTGTCCGCAGCTTTTCTGACAAGGTCATCGAAGTCAATGAATTGTTCGAGGCAGGAGATGCTTTTTCTTTCTATTAGGCAAGATCAACCCTTTCTCCTAGAAAAATCTTGCATTGTCTCTTACAATGACAATAATCATAGATTTAGGAGGAATTTTTTTGATAGCACAATACCAGCAGGTACTCGCCCTTCCTTATGAAGAGCGGGGCCTATACATACAGCAGCACCCGGATTTCCTGGAGGGGATGCTCGACCATATCGGACATCGCAGCGGCGAGCTCCGGGACCAGTACAATTATCGTCTGTTTGTCGAGCTATTGTCTGCAGACCAGATTCCGCATGACGTACTGCAGCGTTTTGCAGGCCGTATGACAGGAGAGGAGTTCCTGCTGAAGGGACTGGGCGAGACGGAAGGCGATGCCGTATTTACACGCTCTTTTGCAGCGCTTTGGCTGACGGCCATCCTGCATGCCGACCGCCAGCTTGAGCTCCTTGGGAAAGAAGCTGTAACGAGCATGACGGCAAATGCGTTGAAACTCATGACACGCGAGCGGGATCTACGCAGCTTCGTCGATCAGGAAAGCGGCTGGGCGCATGCCATCGCCCATGTCAGCGATCTGCTCACTGCCCTGATCCAGCACCGCCACTTCGATATGCACAACGCTCCGTATATACTTCAGGCGGTGAAGGAAGCGTTCTGGAAGGGGCGCGTCTATACGGATGATGAGGAGGAACGCTTCGTAAAGGTGATCGAGGCGCTCATCGGGAAAGGCTTTGAGGAGGATATTCTTGTCGAATGGGTCGAACAGGTATTTGACAGGCTCGAGGCGTATGCGTTTGAGCTGGGCTATACGCAGGAGTGGTTCAGGGCACGGACGAACATCCTTCATTTCATGAACACACTTTATTTCACATTGAAATTCTCTAACCGCTATGAAAAGCTGCGGGCTACTGCGTCCATCTTCATCCAGCGTTGGATGAAGCTCTCCTAATGACAATTATTTCATTTGTCGCATTGTTTATTATGTCCTTTTGTGAGAAAATTATGATAATTAATCGCGACAAAGGGAGGGCTTTTCATGCAGGAACTGATAAGGAAGCACCACTCATTATATATGCTGGATAATGAAGAGCAGCTGGCTCGATTCATCAGGCTTGCAGATGAACACAAGCATATCCGCGACCTTCTGCTTTTGGAAGGCCGCGATATATTATTGACGCGGCGGGTCGCCTTCAACATATGGCAATACCTTTCGAATGACGATGACAGGCTGATTGTCGATATCGAGCAGCGTATGATCTACCCCTCCACAGCCTTTTTACTAGGGATTTTGCCCACCTTCAATTCCGTCGTCAACTTCAAGCACAACTATGGAAAAGAGCCGGTGCTGCTCTTTGTGGCAAGCATCTATCTGACAAATGCCATCTTCTATTGGTACCACGAGGCATGCTCGCCTCAATTGCAGGAATCTGTTTCGATGAAGCATTTTCTGGAAACCGACTTCTACATGCTGTATGAGGAGCAGAAGAATACAATCGAGGGCTATCCCAAGGAATTTGCCGCTATTCAGGCGCAGGAATTGCGGATTTTGATGTCTGGTGTGGACCGGGACAAGGCGATTATTAAAGAACGGATAGAGGATGCTATATTCGAAGCAAAAAAGATTTACAATTATTTATGCTACAAGGGGGTGTATAGAAAAGATGAGCCATCTGAGGGAATTTTCATTTGACGTAGCAAGCATTGCCAATCTGAAACAGCAGGAGCGTCACTTTTTTCAAACGCATGATTTACAGGCGCTCTTGGGCTGCTATATCGAGCAGTTTCTCCATTACTTTAATGAAATGAAGTTCATACAGGCAATGACAGCCCTTCATCATGCCGAACAGCTGATGGATGAGCTGCAGCTGCCGCAATACAGGCTGCGTCTCATGAAGATGCTGGGGATGGCCGTGACATTCAACTACAAGGTGGATGAAACAAAGGCGCGCATCGAGCAGGATCTGCCATTTGCGAAGATGCAGGGGGAATATGAACTGCTTGGCGTCTATTATCAGATTTTGAGCTATCTATATCTAAAGGAAAAGAACTACCAGCGTGCCATCGATTATGCGAAAATGGCTTATTATTTTGTGGAGGACAAAGAGTTAGAAGACTATACTTCTCTTTGCAACGCACAGATGCAGCTTGTCATCAGCCTGCTGGATGGACGTTATACAGAAGAAGCGGAAAGCTATGTGAATTATTATAAATGGCGGCTCGAGCATTGCCGGACGGCTGGAGAGAAGCTACTTGTAACGGTCATTGGGGCGACAATCATGATCCAGCATGGGGAAGTGGAGAAGGGGCTGCGCACTTATAAAAAAGTGCTGCCATTGTTTGCGCAACCCGAAGCAGTGCTTTATGCGACCTATTTGAGTGAGCACATCCAAACACAGCTCCAGTTTATCAAGACTGAATCGTACAGCGTTCTCGTAGAGGAGGTCCGGGCATTGCTGAAAAGCTCAGTGCTGAGATACCAATGGGCTTATCGGGCGGCTGGCACCTATGAGAAAAGCGAGACGGAGCAGACAGCCTATCCACTGCATCATTTCCTGCAGGAGGGCCAGGGATTTTTCAATCAGACGGAAAAAGGGGAGTTCCTTTACTGCACACATATCCAATTGAAAAAAATGGAGCATCTGGATCATGTGGATTGGATGTATTTGATGGCGGTCATCAAGGACAAGCTGGAGCAGGAAATTACCCGTCAGGTTGGTGATAAATATATTTTCGCCCAACTCCATGAAAATACGATGATGATCGTCACGCGTTTTCCCCATGTCGAACAGGAAGTGGTCGAGGCGTGGTGCAGCAGACTGATTGAAGCCATGACGAAGGAGCTCCACTTCGAGTTGAAGGAGGACGTCGTGATTGTGGCGCTCGGTGACAGTAAAGAGATGGATTCACGCGATTTTTTTGCCTTGTATAGTCGGACAATAGCAAAAATATATAATAGCTTCGAAGAAAGAAAATGAAAATTATTTGAAGGAAATTTTCTGACAAAGCAAAATTTTCTCGTTCAGGTAATAAAATAATCTATTTCCTACGGGTCATAAATAAAACTTATCGCAAAAGATAATATTAATGTAATTTACTTATGTTTTAGGCTGGGTTATGATTAGTAATGGAGAAAAGAAGCTTAACAAAGCCTTTTCAAAAAGAATTCTAGGGGGACACACAAAATGGCACAAGAGAATTTACACAACAGCCGCGCGTCTTTCGAAGTAAACGGTAAAACATACAACTATTACCGTCTTGCTGCAATCGAAGAAGCTGGTGTTGCAAACGTATCACGCCTTCCTTACTCAATCAAAGTATTATTAGAATCTGTATTACGTCAGTATGATGGCTACGTAATCAAAGAAGACCACGTAAACGAACTAGCTAAATGGGGCAAAGATGCTAACACGGAAGCTGAAGTACCATTCAAACCTTCACGTGTAGTATTACAAGACTTCACTGGTGTACCAGTAGTAGTTGACTTGGCATCTTTACGTTCAGCTATGAAAGAAATGGGTGGAGACCCAGCGAAAATCAACCCAGCAATTCCAGTTGACCTTGTAATTGACCACTCAGTACAAGTTGACAAATATGGTAACGCATCTGCGCTTCAAGCGAACATGGACCTTGAGTTCGAACGTAACGCTGAGCGTTATAACTTCTTGAAATGGGCTCAAACTGCTTATGATAACTTCCGTGCCGTACCACCAGCAACTGGTATCGTTCACCAAGTTAACCTAGAGTACTTGGCGCCAATCGTACACGTGAAAGAAAACACTGACGGTACTTTCGAAACATTCCCTGATTCAGTAGTAGGTACTGACTCTCATACAACAATGATCAACGGTATCGGCGTTCTTGGATGGGGTGTAGGTGGTATCGAGGCTGAAGCAGGTATGCTTGGCCAACCTTCATACTTCCCAATTCCAGAAGTTATCGGTGTAAGATTAGTAGGCGAGCTTCCAAACGGAACGACAGCTACTGACTTGGCACTTAAAGTAACGCAAGTATTGCGTCAACGCGGCGTAGTAGGTAAATTCGTAGAGTTCTTCGGTCCTGGTGTATCTAAATTGCCACTTGCTGACCGTGCAACAATCTCTAACATGGCTCCAGAATACGGTGCTACATGTGGTTTCTTCGCAATCGACGACGAGTCATTGAACTACATGCGCTTAACTGGTCGTGACGAAGAACACATCGCCGTAGTAGAAAACTACCTAAAAGCGAACAACATGTGGTTCGATCCATCATTAGAGCCAGTTTACACTGATGTAATCGAATTAAACCTTGCTGAAATCGAAGCGAACCTTTCTGGTCCAAAACGTCCACAAGATTTAATTCCTTTAACAGAAATGAAAAAGGTATACCGCGAATCTGTAGTAGCTCCACAAGGTACTCAAGGTTTCGGTTTAACAGAAGAGGAATTCACAAAAACATCTACTGCTAAATTTGCAGAAGGCGATGTAGAAATTCCTGCTGGTGCAGTAGCGATCGCTGCGATCACTTCTTGTACAAATACATCTAACCCATACGTTCTTTTAGCTGCTGGTCTAGTTGCTAAAAAAGCTGTTGAGTTAGGCATCAAACCTGCGAAATGGGTAAAAACTTCATTGGCACCAGGTTCAAAAGTTGTAACTGGATACCTAGAAGATTCTGGCTTGCAAGAATACTTCGACAAAATCGGCTTCAACACAGTTGGTTACGGCTGTACAACATGTATCGGTAACTCAGGTCCATTACTTCCTGAAATCGAAGATGCAATCAAATCCAACGACTTATTCGTAACTTCAGTACTTTCTGGTAACCGTAACTTCGAAGGTCGTGTACACCCACTAGTAAAAGCTAACTTCCTAGCTTCACCACCACTAGTAGTTGCTTACGCTTTAGCTGGTACTGTAGATATCGACCTACAAAAAGACGCAATCGCAGTAACTCCAGAAGGTAAAGAAGTATTCTTCGCTGACATCTGGCCATCAACTGAAGAAGTAAACGAAGTATTAAACAAAGTAGTAACTCGTGAACTATTCCAAAAAGAATACGAAACAGTATTTACTGCAAACGAAAAATGGAATGCAATCGAGACTTCAACTGAATCTCTATACACATTCGATGACAAATCAACTTACATTCAAAACCCTCCATTCTTCACTGGCCTTTCTAAAGAGCCTGAAGCAATCAAAGGTCTTGAAGGTTTACGCATTATGGCGAAGTTCGGTGACTCAATCACAACTGACCACATTTCTCCAGCTGGTGCAATCGGTAAAGATACGCCAGCAGGTAAATACCTACAAGAAAACGGCGTAGCAATCCGTGACTTCAACTCTTACGGTTCTCGTCGTGGTAACCACGAAGTAATGATGCGCGGTACATTCGCGAACATCCGTATCCGCAACCAAGTTGCACCAGGTACAGAGGGTGGCTTCACTACTTACTGGCCAACAAACGAAGTAATGTACATCTATGATGCATGCATGAAATACCAAGAACAAGGTACTGGCTTAGTAGTATTGGCTGGTAACGACTACGGTATGGGTTCATCTCGTGACTGGGCTGCGAAAGGTACATTCCTACTTGGCGTGAAAACTGTCATCGCGCAAAGCTATGAGCGTATCCACCGTTCTAACCTTGTTATGATGGGTGTTCTACCACTTCAATTCATGCAAGGCGAATCTGCAGATACTCTAGGCTTAACTGGCCGTGAAGAAATCTCAGTAAACATTACTGACGATGTAAAACCACGCGACATCCTAACTGTAACTGCTAAAGCTGAAGACGGAACTGTAAAAGAGTTCAAAGCTCTTGCTCGTTTCGACTCAGAAGTAGAAGTAGACTACTACCGTCACGGTGGTATCCTACAAATGGTATTACGTAACAAAGCACAAGAAGCTTAATTCGTAGATCATTCAAAAGGCAAGATCCAATTTTGGGTCTTGCCTTTTTTGCGCTTAAAAAATGGAATCAAAAGCTTCCATATCAGTCGAAAGGTCTATTCTAGCAAAAATTTTCTTCTGTTAAGATGAAAGGGAATGGTAGGTTAGAGGTAAATATTCTAAAGTATGGGAAAGTTGAGATTTGAAGTAAATGTTGCGGCTATATGATTGACGCTCGAGAATGGCAAAAGTATAGTGAGAAATATTTGTAGATAACTGCTATCTCTTTTGAATGTTCATAGGATTTTCTAATAGATTTAATACTACAAGGGGGCGCTATAATGCGAGTAGGGATTATTGGTGGAGGGTTCGGGCTGAACGTTCAGGCACCAATCATTAAAAGTCATCCAAGTATAGAGTTAATCGCTGTTTGTACAATGACACGTCATCAAATACCGGAAGAAATGATGATTGGTCAAAAACCTCCTATCCATTATAAGAACTGGAGGGATTTGATTGATACGGAAACGCTGGACCTTTTGTTTGTCAGCTCAATGCCCATCGAACATTTTCAAATGGTTGAGTACGCCATCAGGAAGGGTATGCATGTAGTCTGTGAAAAGCCGTTTACAATGAACAGCCAGCAATCCGGAGAACTGCTACGCCTGGCGAGGGAGCATGATATAAAAGTAATCATTGATTTCGAATGGCGCTATCTCCCTATCAGGAAAAAGGCGAAGGAAATAATCATGCAAAATGAAGTCGGTGATATCCTCCATTTCGAGTACCATATTTCAAGCGCACAATATCAGAGGCTCCTCTCACATTCGAGCGGGTGGATGGGTGACAAGCAAAAAGGTGGGGGAATGCTGGGGGCTTTGGGATCTCACATGATTGATTGTCTGCGTTGGATAGCACAGGATGAGATTCAGTTCGTCAACGGCTTTGTACATACCCATGTAGTAGCAGGTGGGGGAGAAAAGCGGGATGCAGATGATGCATTTTTCATGCACGGAAGGCTACAACGTGGCTCTACATTTTCCATTCAGCTATTATCGGGTGTCAACCATGGATTCGGTTCCCAACTAAAGGTGTTTGGAACCTCCGGGACCGTTGCAATTGTCGATGATAGGAAATTATTGTTCGGCAAGGCTGATATGGCGCTGGAGGAAGTGAAGGTTGAATCTTCGGGCGTTGTTCCACCCCACTTATCGAATGAAGCAAAAGCCTATTTCCCAGCTTTTTATCCTTTTTTAAAAAGCGTATATCGATTCATTACTGCTAATAAAGAAGATGCTGACCTACCGACTATTACGGATGGCCACGAGAATCAAGTGATAATTGATAAAGTTATGAATGACTTTTCTGCTGTAAAATATGAATAGTGGATTGGGTGTTTTTTGAGGAATGAAAATGTAGACCTTTGAGCTCGCAAGTCCAATATTTGAGAATATTATACAGAATGCTAGCGATATAGAAAGGGGTCACTAGCATTCTGTTTTATTTCCTTCATCCTGCTTTGCCTACAATTAGCCTACAATCTGGCAGGGTACTTTCCGCGGATTGACCATGGAGGTAATCATTAGTACCCTTTGATTATAGTAATCAGGTTTGGCTGCTATAATCCGTGCTTAGGCAAAGAGGAAGAGGGGGATGAGTTTTTGAAGCAGGAAATTATATCGTTTGAGGACATCAAGCAGTTTCAATCAAGATCAGAACAATTCCATCCGTTAGATTATTACAAGCATATGTTGCAGAATGAGCCCGTCAGCTATAGTGAGACGTCGAATACGTGGAATGTATTTAAATATGAAGATGTAAAAAGAGTGTTAAGTGATTATGAATACTTTTCCGGAGAAGGCGACCGGACGACGACAGCGGTTAAACTCAGTGAAGACAACTTCAATAATAACAAGGTGTTCGCCATGACGCTTGATCCGCCGAGCAACCGGAAAGGCCGGACATTACTCGCAGCAGCATTCACGCCGAGAAGCCTGGCAAATTGGGAGCCACGTATCAACAAGGTGGCGAAGGACCTTGTGGAACAGTTACGTGAGGGAGAGATCATCGATGTTGTACAAGGCTTGTCGACGCCGATGCCGACGATCGTCATGTCGGACCTGCTGGGCATCCCCTCGCCGGATGTAGCGCTTTTCAAGAATTGGGTGGATATCCTATTCATGCCTTTCAAGAAAGAAGAGGCGGAAATGATAGAGCAGAAGAAAAACAATGCCATCCAAGAATTCTTCGCCTATTTAAAACCAGTCATTACTGAAAAGCGCAGCAACTTGGGCGACGACATTATTTCCGATTTAATTAAAGCGGAAGTCGACGGTGAAAGACTGAACGATAAAGAAATCATCGAAGCGACGATGGCCATTTTAGGCGCGGGGATGGAAACGACGAGTCACATGATTTCCGCTACCTTCTATTCTCTGTTGTATGATGATAAAAACGTCTATACAGAGCTGCGTGAAAACCCTGAGCTCATTCCCGCTGCGGTGGAGGAGATGCTGCGCTACCGTTTCCAGATGGTCAGAAGACACAGAACGGTGAAAAAAGACAATGAGCTGTTCGGGGTGAAGATGAAAAAGGGCGATGTCGTGGTGGCCTGGATGGGTGCCGCGAATGTCGACGAGGATATGTTTGAAGACCCGTTCACCCTGAATATCCACCGCCCGAATAATCATAAGCATCTGACGTTCGGCAAGGGCGCACACTTTTGTCTGGGAGCTCCGCTAGCAAGGTTGGAATTGAAGATTATCTTAGAAAACTTCGTGAAAGCCTTCAGTAAAATAGAAGCAGTCGAATCGTTTGATCTGGAAGACAATTTAACGGATTCAGCCACAGGGCAGACGTTGACCTACCTGCCTATGAAAGCCCATAAATAACAGTGCTTTCACTCTATAACAATAAATAATTTCATTTTCACCCCTTCATTCGGAGCGTAGGCATTCTTCGGATGAGGGGGTTTTGATTTATTCATAATAATTTCTGTACTATTCATTTTATTCGAAAAAATGTTATAATATGGATATTCAATCGAGGGGTGTGATTCATATGAAAAAGTTCATCGCTACACTTCATGTCAATAAAGGTGAAGCAAAATAGCGTGGATGCGGTTTTGCTTCAAGAAAAAGGAGCGAACGAATTGTTATCAAAACAAGGATTCAACTTATGGGCAAATGAGTACGACAAAACCGTACAGGTAAGTGAAGAGAACGGACAGTATCCGTTTGCAGGCTACAAGGCGATTCTAGGTACGATTTTTAATGAAGTCATGCAGAAGGAAGAGCAGCGTATTCTCGATATCGGGATCGGTACAGGGGTGCTGGCAATGCAGCTGGCTGCCCATGGACATCATATCACAGGGCTCGACTTTTCAAAGGTCATGCTGGAGACGACACAGCAAAAGCTTCCCGAGGCAGCACTGCATGAGTGGGATTTACATGAGGGTCTTCCTCCTGTAATAGAGAAACAGCGCTTTGATGCCATCGTCAGTACGTATACACTGCATCATTTTAAAGATGATGAAAAGGCGTCGATAATCAGGAAGCTGATGGACCTGTTAACGCCAGACGGCAAGATCTATATAGGGGATGTTGCCTTTTCGACGGCGGACGAGCTGGAGAAATGCAGGCGGGAAAGCATTGCCTATTGGGATGACGATGAATATTATTTTGTGAATGGCCAGTTTGCACCACTCGTAGAAGAGATCTGCCAGATGACATTTTATCCGATGTCTCATTGTGGCGGTGTATTTATTTGTAGGAACAATCCGAAGTAATTCTTGATTGGTGAGAAAAAAACTAAATAAACCAACCCTCGGTGTGAATCGTATCCACCGAGGGTTTTTTATACTAAAATAGTTTTAGGGGAATAGAAAAACGGGAAGTAAAAGCATTGAAAGGTTCCCCGAAAGATATGAAGTTCTTTATCTCCTCCATTGATTAAGGGGGATGTTTATTATTCAAGGATAGTTGCCTGAAGAATACAAAATGTTAGGTGGTTTTAGAATGAAGCAATTCCAGACTCGACGTACAGGACATGGTATCGACCCAATCTATCTACAGCGCTGGTCGCCGCGCTCCTATCAGGAAAAGGAGGTGCCGGAGGAAGTGCTGATGCGTCTTTTCGAGGCGGCTCGCTGGGCACCTTCCGCCAATAACCGCCAGCCTTGGCGTTTCATCCTGGCGCGCAAGCAAGAAGATAAAGAGCGATTTTATTCATTTATAAATGAGCGTAACCGCCTGTGGTGCGAAAAGGCGCCAGTGCTCGCGATGCTCATTTCGGATACGGAATTCCCCGTCAGCCCATTCGACAGTGGGACAGCTTGGGGCTATCTGTCGCTGCAGGCAACGCGTGAAGGACTGATCACCCATGCAATCGGCGGCTTTGACAAGCAGAAGGCAACAGAAGTGCTTGGTATCCCCGAGAGCTTCGAGCCCCGCATCGTCATCGCCATCGGGTATCAGGGTGAGAAGGAGGCGCTGCCGGAGGACTTCCAGGAACGCGAACAGCCGTCAGACCGTCGCCCGTTGGAAGAAACGATTATGGAAGGCCGTTTCCAATAAATAAGCCAAACATCCTCTTGCTGTTCTGATTCAGAATGCGAGGGGATTTTTTTATTTTCAAATTAGAAATAATTTAATAGAGGGGGAGATGGATTATGTGGAAAAGAAATTACATGGAGACGGAGGGGGGAATTCGAGTATTTCATAGCAGGGCAAGGAGAGCCGCGCGCAGGTGACCATTTATATATAGTCAATTTATCGACTATTTTTATTATCTTGGGTTTGTTCGGTTCAATTATCAGTACGAAATATATGAATGTTGGCGACTGTATATTCGGTATATTGCTGGCAATTGTCATAATGTGTGTTGGATTGCACTTCATGCCCGTGTCGAATGTATTTCATTTAACGGTTGTGGGTGGTATGATATTAATAGTTGAAGTAGTGACGATTGTTCTATTTAACGACGTTAAAGATGATCCGCCAAATCGAGAAGAAGTATCGCGGTCTGCAATAGGCGTTTATCTTAGTCTGAGGAAATTGCTTTCGTATGCCACAGAATTTGTATTTATACTGGGACGAACATAGTGTAGTGCAAAAGACAACAACGAATGAATTCAGTCGTTGTTTTTTGTTTTGTAGCTGTTTTTAGAGGTGGTGGTTAACAAAATATGATTTTAATTAAGGAAAAGTACATAAGTTAGGGAAGATAGTGTATAAGGTATACAAGGAGAGTGATTAATTATGGAACATAACCAAAACGCATTACAAGCGGTTATGAAGAGTTTTGCAATTATGTGGGTTATTACAGCTATCGGGATGTTTGTAGGCACGATATTGCCTCCTGCTATCGCAATGGCAGCAAGTCTTGTGGCGCTGGTACTTTTGATTATTACCATCTTCGTTAGAAGTGCGGCATTTTCAAAATTCGTAGCTTATTTGTTGCCGTTTTTAATGGGTATCGGATTGTTTTGGAGTACGCAATTCTACATCAATGAATTAGGTGAAGGATTAGTTTTACTGATTTTCTTCAGTACCGTGGCCATCTTTATCATCTTGGGCCTAGTCGGTTCGTTTGTAAAAGCGGATCTTTCAGGTTTCGGGAAGTATCTATTTGGTGCATTGTTGGTAGCTATTGTAGTAAGTATTGTATTTGTTTTCGTGCCGGTTTCTAACCTGGTGCATTTAGTATTGACGGGAGTTATCCTATTAATCTTTGTGTTGTATACAATCTATGATTTCAATCGGATTAGACAGCACCCGCCTACACCGGATGAAGTGCCAATGACTGCATTGAACCTGTATCTTGACTTTATAAACTTATTCCTGAGATTATTGGAATTCGTATATAGACTCAACAAAGACTAACTATAATGATAGAAAAAAACAACGACTGTTAATGTAATAGTCGTTGTTTTTCTTTAATTTTATCTTTGGCTTCCGGCGTCAGTGTTGCTCTCTTTGATGTGTAGCAAGGCCGCTCTCTGCATCGTGCAAGAAAAATCGACAAACGTATGATGATGGAGGATTTATTCTGGAGATTCAAGATGACCGGCAACTCTATCGGAGGATATATCAGAAAGATGAAATGGCGGGAAAATTCAGGAAAATACAGAGAACCTCATAAGAGTTGAATAAATCTTAATCCATAGACGTTGGAACGGCTACTAACATGCAGGAAAGCGCAGTCCACGAGAAAAGGCTTGGTTCAGTTCCCACCGACCCAAGCCTTTTCACTATAATTATTATAACACAC
>JBJEFP010000314.1:0-16627 GCA_051874195.1 Lysinibacillus sp.
CAAAATCCATCCGGCCATCGTCATAGCGGCGGGGCTCCTGTTCGGTGGATTCTTTATATAGACAGCCGTTCAGCAGGCACTGCTTGCTGGACGGCTGTTTTTGCTGGCAGTCTTAAATTATCGCTTCGCATGCCCAGGAATATGCGCTACTATAATAGTATTATTTTCTCGAGGTGGTCTTATATGGGAGTTGGATTGAAGGAAGTAGTTGTCGAGGGGAAAAGGATGCTGCCGGACTGTACGATTGAAGGGCAGCTGGCAGGCGTCTATACGGATATACAGAAAATGCAGCTGATCATGAAGCAGCTTAAGGAAAAAGGGTATGTCCACCAGGCTATGGACGGACAGTATAAGCGGCTGAAGGTGGAGGAGGCGTTTCGCTTCTATATGGGGATGGCAGGCTGTAAGCAACCGGTCGATGAGCTGCTGTCCCTTTTCGGTCTGGAGAAAAAGCGGAAGGTGAGAGTGGGGGATTTGACGCCCAGTGAGCAAAGCCAGCTCGCTTTTCTACGGGCCTATCTCTATACGAATGAGCTTCTAGTATTGGAGGAGCCGTTTTACCGGCTCGATGAAAATGCGCGAATCATCATCGCCCGGCTTATCCAGCAGCTGGGGGAGCAGGGGAAGATCATTTTGTTACTATCAAATAATATAGAGGACCTGCTCATTTCCACGAATGAAATTTTCCGGATTGACCAATCGGGATTTTATAAAATGGATTTTAATGAAGAACAGCCCGCTTCCTCCTCCGAGGAGCCGGTCATCAGGATTGAAAAAATCCAGACGAGGAAAAATGATAAAACAATCCTTTTCAACCCTCCGGAGATCGATTATATCGAAAGTGTCGATGGAGAGGTGATGGTCAATGTGGCAGGCGGGAGCTATCATTGTTCGCTTACATTGCAGGAGCTTGAAAAACGGCTCCGTGCATACGGCTTTTACCGATGCCACCGCTCCTACATTGTAAACCTGCAAAAGGTGCGGGAGATCATTACATGGACAAAAAACAGCTACAGCTTGAAGCTGAATGTCGGAGAAGGCATGGTTGTACCATTATCACGAATGAAATTGTCGGAATTGAAAGAATTGCTTGGAATCTCCTAGTATTTCCTGGGGAATAATGACGTTCTTTCATCGACATAAAGCTACAGTTCACCGCCGTTTTTCCACATTTCAGCGGGAAATGGCGGTGTACTTTCTCCAATTCGTCTACAGTAAGGGTAACAAAACGAATTGAAGGAGGTTGCTTGCATGACGACAGCAACAATCGAAGTGAAGAGCGTTCAAAAGACATTCGGCACTTTTACAGCATTAGAGGATGTTTCGTTTACCATCCATAAAGGTGAAATTTTCGGATTCCTCGGCCCGAGCGGCTCGGGAAAAACGACGATGATTAAAATCCTGACAGCCCAGCTGGAGCAAAATGGAGGAAAAGCAAACGTCCTCGGCCTGCCCGCTTATCATATGAAGAAAAGCGAAAACAAGGCTCGATTCGGTATCCTGACAGACAACAGCGGTCTATATAAGAGACTGACGGTGGAGGAGAATTTAGTACTTTTCAGTAATATGTATGACCTGCCGAAATCAGCTGTCACCGAGGCGCTGGACTTCGTCAATTTGGCGGATGCCCGCAAGAAGAAGGTGTCCGAACTCTCGAAAGGAATGATGCAACGTGTCACATTAGCGAGGGCCATCATGCATAAGCCGGATTTGCTGTTTCTCGATGAGCCGACATCTGCTCTTGATCCGGTAAATACACGTCATATTTATAAGGGGCTTCGCAAACTGAATGACATGGGGACGACCATCTTTTTGACGACACACGATATGGCAGAGGCGGAAGTGCTATGTGACCGTGTCGCCTTCCTACATAAAGGGAAAATACGTGCGATTGGAGCACCATCCCAGTTGAAACTTGAGTATAGCGATTCCTCGATGACAGTCGAGCTGGTGACTGGAGAAGAGCATATTCTGCAGATGGATGACGGCGCTTCGGCGATGAAAGTAGCGGAATGGATGAGCAATGGCTCGATACGCCGCATCCGAACGAATGAACCGACATTGGGCGATATTTTCATGCAATTAACGGGGAGTGACTTACAATGAACATGTCAATGAAACGAATCCAGGCTATTTTTATGAAAGACTACAAGGAATTTTCACGCAACTATGCAATCTCCATAACGGTATTGATGCCGCTGGTTCTCGCGCTTTTCTATAATAAGAGCGGGGTGGATACGATACAAGCATATTTCCTTCCAATCAATATGACGCTTGCCATCGTGACGGCATTCATCCAAAGCTGTCTGATTGCCGAGGAAAAAGAGAACAATACGCTTCGCAGCCTCATGATGTCTCCTGCAAGCGTCGCTGATATTCTAATTGGAAAAAGCACATTGGTTTTCGCCATTTCCGCAGTTATACTGGCGTTGACGATTTATCTTTTGGGCTATGAGCCGGCAAATATCGTCATATTGGCCTTGGCTTTGGCTGTATCAATCCTGTTCTATATCGCTCTTGGCACGATTTGCGGCCTTTATACGAAGACGGTGATGGAGGCGTCGGTTGCGGTAATGCCAGTGATGGTGGTGTTCTCATTTGGTCCACTGGCGCTCGGCTTATCTGAGAAGTATCCTGCTCTTGCTGTAGCCGAGTGGCTGCCGAGTGCCCAATTGATTGTATTGGCGGAGGGGCTGGAGACGGCTGTGCCGATGTCTGAAATCCTGCTTGCCTTTGGGGTGATGATTGGCTGGACGGTTTTGGCGATTGCCGTCGCCGGCATGCTTTATAAAAAACGCATGACAGATGATTAATGGAAAAAAGCCTGCTACGTGTGCGGAGAAATCCGCACAAGGCAGGCTTTTTGCTGTCGGTGGACGGCAAAGGAAGCTGTAGCTGAACAGGTGAGCGTTCGTTTTTCTTCCCGATTCATAGAGAAATGTCTGACGGAAACCGGATATTTCGTGTAGAGTAATAGATGAATGAAATGAAAGAAAGGTGATTCTACATGGGCTATCTATCCATGATTTTCTTCCGAATTGTGGCGCCAATCCTGATCCTGTTGGTCGTAGGGGCCATTTTGCAGAAGAAGTTCCAATTCAATTTAAAGGCGCTGTCCCATTTGATTACCTACTGCTTCATGCCCGCCGCGGTGTTCATCAACATCTATGAAACTGAAATTGAGCTATCCGTCGTCGGGCAGTTGACGATGTTTATCATTCTTTTCATCGGAAGCCAGATGATGCTAAGTCATTATATAGCGAAGCTTTTGAAGCTGGGTCGGCAGGAATCCGCCGTCTTTAAAAATAGTGTCGTTTTAATCAACTCGGGCAATTACGGCATTCCGGTGGCACAGATGATTTTTGCTTCGCAGCCAATTGGTATAGCCATTCAGGTCATCCTCGTCATCTTCCAAAACATGACGACCTATACATACGGGCTGTATAACCTCATCTCTGCGACGAAATCCGGGATGGATATCCTCCGTGACTTTATCCGGATGCCGATTATCCATGCATTATGGCTCGGGGCACTGCTGAATTATCTAAATCTGCCTATTCCGCAGATGATTCGGATTCCGCTCGATTATGTAGCCGGCGGTTTCGTGGCGGTAGCGCTCATTACGCTTGGTGCTCAGCTGTCGCAGATTGAGATGAAGACGATGTTCAATAAAACGATTTTTATCAGCTGCTTTACCCGCCTGATCGTCGGACCGGCAGTCGCACTGCTCGTCATCTGGCTGCTTGGGATTGATGGGGTCGTCGCCCAGTCGCTGTTCATCGCCAGTGCATTTCCGACTTCCCGGAACAGTTCGAGCCTCGCGCTGGAATACGACGTCGAATCGGCCACAGCTGCGCAGACCGTCCTGTTCTCTACCATCATCAGCTGTTTGACGGTGACGGTCGTCATCTATCTTTCCACCTTCCTATTCGCTTGATGATTCAAGCCGCATAACCGTAAGTGAAAATTTTGCTGATTTTCCAAAATGGATAGAGCATCCGGTAAATAGAACCCTCCCAAGGTACAGCTTCAACCTGCACCGGGAGGGTTCTTCATTTTCCGAGGGAGGCCTTCAGTTCGATAATTTGCTCCATAGGCGTCTTCGTTGCCTGGCTGATGATGTCCAGCTCCACATCTTCCGCCAGTAACGCAAGAATCAGCGCTTCCTTCGCTTCAAGCAGGGAAGCCGCCGATTTGCGCAGGACATCCTCCACTTTTTCAGCCGCCATCCTCGTTTCTTCCATTGTTCTTTGGGCTTCCAGCAATTGCTCCCGTGTTACCCCTGTTGACCGCTCATTCATATGTGCGTCTCCTTTCTGCTTGCCTTTTTCTTCTATTGTAATAGAGGAATGGAGATTGTGATATGTAAAAAAACCGCCACGCAAAAAGCATAACGGCTTGATAGGATATCATTTGAAACAGATTCTTCAAGTGCCTTTGTAAGCGATGCGAAAACAACGAGAGCGGCACCTGAAATGTGAAGCAGTAAATATAGAAGGTGCTACGCCCGCCTGAGAGCGCAGACACCGTTTTAGCTGGATTAAACGTTGGCTAATGGCTCTTTTACGTATGGGTTTGAAAGATCCATGCCGTCCAACGTTAAGCCTAAAGCTTTTGCAACACCTTCACCGTAAGCTGGATCAGCCAGGTAGCAGTGCAGGATGTGGCGGCGTTGAATGAATTCTTCCACACCTTGTAGGTTTGCAGCTGTGTTATTGAATAGCTGTTGCTTTTGGTCGTCGCTCATCAAGTTGAACAGCTTACCTGGCTGCTCGAAGTAGTTGTTGTCATCTTCGCGGAAGTCGTAGATGTCAGCAGCGCCTTCTAGAGCTAATGCAGGCTCTTTGTATTGCGGTTGCGCTTGAAGTGCACCATAGCTGTTTGGATAGTAAGTTAATGCAGAACCGTTGTTTCCGTCAGCACGGCCTTGGCCATCGCGGTGGTAAGCCATGAATGGGCAGCGTGGTGTGTTGACTGGGATTTGGTGGTGGTTGACACCTAAACGGTAACGAGTTGCATCTTGGTATGCGAATAGACGAGCTTGTAACATACGGTCTGGAGAGAAGCCGATGCCAGGTACTACGTTAGATGGAGCGAATGCCGCCTGCTCTACATCAGCGAAGTAGTTTTCTGGGTTGCGGTTCAATTCGAATTCCCCAACTGGAATTAGTGGGTATTCAGATTTATACCAAACTTTTGTTAAGTCGAATGGATTGTCCTTGCTGTTGCGAGCTTGCTCTTCTGTCATCACTTGGATGTACATTTTCCATTTCGGGAAGTCGCCTTTTTCGATTGACTCGAATAAGTCGCGTTGAGAAGACTCGCGGTCTTGACCGATGACTGCAGCAGCTTCTGCATCAGTCAAGTTTTTGATGCCTTGTTCTGTACGGAAGTGGAATTTCACGTAAACGCGCTCACCAGCTTCGTTGATCATGGAGTATGTGTGAGAACCAAAGCCGTGCATGTGGCGGTAATCAGATGGAATACCACGGTCAGACATGACGATTGTTACTTGGTGTAATGCTTCCGGTAAAGAAGTCCAGAAATCCCAGTTGGAGTTTGCGTTATGCATGTTTGTTTTTGGATCCCGCTTAACAACGTGGTTCAAGTCCGGGAAGTGCAATGGGTCACGGAAGAAGAATACAGGCGTATTGTTACCAACCATATCCCAGTTCCCTTCCTCAGTATAGAACTTTAAAGCAAAGCCGCGGATGTCGCGTTCTGCATCAGCAGCACCGCGTTCGCCGGCTACTGTGGAGAAACGAGCGAACATTTCTGTCTTCTTGCCCACTTCCGAGAAGATTTTCGCTTTTGTATATTTTCTGATATCGTGCGTTACTGTGAAGGTACCGAATGCACCAGAACCTTTTGCGTGCATACGACGTTCAGGAATCACTTCACGGTTGAAGTTTGCCAATTTCTCGATTAGAAAGACATCTTGCAACAAGATTGGACCGCGACGGCCAGCTGTCAATACATCATCATTGCTGACAACCGGAGTGCCG
Source organism: Lysinibacillus sp. (assembly GCA_051874195.1). GTDB lineage: Bacteria > Bacillota > Bacilli > Bacillales_A > Planococcaceae > Lysinibacillus_B. The sequence continues at coordinate 6,006 of JBJEFP010000314.1, forward strand.
GTAGCAGTCGTTAACGGACGGTTATTTGGATTTGTCATGAAAATATACCCCCTAGATTAAGATTAAAAAACCCTTCTTCAATTAATATAGCAAAACTAAATCAGAATTTCTACTAAATTATAATTATTATTATTAAGGAGCTTTCCTATCAGGAATAGTTTGGTTAAAGAGGAAGGAAAAAAGCGTTGTGAGTATAATAACAGCGACTATTCCTTATGCTATAATAAGCCGTGTCATCCATTTGAGGGGCGAGAAAATACGCATCAAATATAGTTTTCACTATGCTCGAGTTGAAAATAGCGGCCTCTAATTGAAAATGAAGGGCCCTTAAAATAAGTTTTTTAGGATAATAAAAGTAAAGCAGGAAACCGTATAGACATGAGCGGCTGCATACATTGTTCAAAATACAATGACTAATGACCGTAAAAGGGAGGGCGATATATAGTGCAGCTTACATTAACCTTTCTCATTCTTGCCATGACGATTATATTGTTCGTGACGAATCGGATACGGGGGGACCTCGTCGCAATCATGGCGCTTCTGGCCCTTGTCATCACAGGGATTTTGACACCGGCAGAGGCGCTTGCCGGATTTTCGAACTCCGTTGTCATTATGATTGCCGGACTGTTTGTCATCGGTGCAGGCATTTTACGTACAGGCCTTGCGGGGATGGCTGGAAACCTCCTGCTGAAATGGTCCGGTGATAGCGAGCTGAAGTTGTTCGTTCTGCTGCTGGTCATCGTCGCAACAGTAGGGGCGTTCATGAGCAATACCGGGATAGTGGCATTGATGCTTCCTATCGTTGTTAGCATTTCGATTAGCATCAAGGCCAGTCCGTCGAAGTTTTTAATGCCGCTTTCTTATATCGGGAGCATGTCGGGCTTGATGACGTTGATTGCATCGCCTCCGAATTTGATTGTCAGCCAGGCCTTAGAGGAAAATGGCTATGAGAAGCTCGGCTTTTTTACCATTACACCGATTGGTATCATCGCTACACTTACTGTCATCACCTATCTGGTGCTTATCCGCAACGTACTGTTGCCACAGGAGCCGAGCCGATCGCATTCGGGGGCGGGCTATAAGCTGTCGCCTAAGAAGATAGCAAAGGATTACGCGCTGGAAGGCAGGATGTTCCGTGCCAGCGTGCCTGCAGATTCTCCGATAATAGGCCAGACACTAGCGGATTTGAAACTTCCCGCGAAGTATCATATATATGTCATGAAAATCGAACGGCGTGCTTCGGAGGGAGTCGGCCTGCTGTCGATGGCCTACCAGGAAATGGCCGGCCCGACAAGTACCATCCAAGAAAATGATATGCTCTATCTGCAAGGGGCGGAGGCTGACGTCGAAGCTTTCGTGCTGGATAATGGGGTTGTTCATGAAATGATGATGGATAAAGATTTGGAAACGCTGATTTCGAAGAAGATCGGGGTGGCGGAAGTGCTGTTGACGCCGACTTCTCGATTGATTGGCGAATCAGTCGGTAAAATTGGCTTTCGGGAAAAATACAATCTAAATATATTGGGCATCAATAGGAGGGGGACTTACTTGCTGCAGGATATGGCAAAGCAGAAGCTCCGTTTCGGTGATGCCATTTTGGTGCAGGGGGAATGGGAGGAAATCGAACTGCTTTCACGTGAAACACAGAATGTCGTCATCATCGGCCAGCCGCGTGAACAGGCGGGGCTGGCGGCGGCCAGTGGGAAGGCATGGATTGCAGGGCTTATTATGCTGCTGGTTGTAGCCTTTATGGTTTTTGATGTGTTCGAAGCTGTCATTGCCGTATTGATCGGGGCCGTGCTGATGATTCTGACAGGGTGTCTCCGGAATATGGAGGATGCGTACGCCAAGATGAACTTTGAAAGTATCGTGCTTGTGGCGTCCATGCTTCCTATGGCGACAGCCCTCCAGAAGACCGGGGGCATGACCATCGTGTCCAATGCCATCGTCGATTTACTCGGCGGCTTCGGTCCGTATGGGGTGCTGATGGGTATGTATGGATTGACGGTCGTGTTCGGACAGTTTGTAAGCAACACGGCGACAGCCGTTCTCTTCGCGCCAATCGCTCTAAGTGCAGCATTCACGATGGAAGCGAACCCTTATACATTCATGATTGCTGTAGCGGCAGGGTCAGGGATGGCATTCGCCACACCGATTGCTTCTCCGACGAATTCCCTCGTCATGACGGCGGGAGGATACCGATTCATGGATTTCGTCAAGGTAGGGATTCCGTTGCAGATCATCATGTTCATCGTCATGATGATTGTTATACCATTTTTGTTCCCATTATAATCACCCTCTAAAAGAGAGACGGCATGCATCATATATAGAACGAACGTATATAAATCAAAAGCTCTGCTGACAGTAAACAGCAGGGCTTTTGGTTTTGGCGGGCTTCTTGATGGAAATGTTTTCACATGAAACATCCAGATGGTCAGCGGGTATCCATCTTCTTGAAGTTACCGCCAAGGACTTGCGGTACATCGGATGCGACGACAAACGCACCCGGGCCATGGTCACGGCTGATGTCGGGCATCTTTGTCCCTTCCATGCGGTTGCCTGACGCAAGTGATGATTTCGGTCTCTACATTGGAGAATCTATCGCGTCCTGTCGTGTAGGTAAGGCTACGGCCATGCCGTGCCCCCCGATATCTCTCGGATTTTACTGATCGGGACCGACTTGTCCAAGATCGATAACTGTCTTTACGATATAGTCAGTCGGTACAGAATAAAGTGGACTTTCCAATGCGCAAATGAATGCAGCCACCGCAAAGGTGAATACATTAACGACCAGGATGATGGCCCCCACAGAGAATGATATCTTGCGTGAAATCAGGACAGCTAATACTTCAGAGCCGTCAAGCGCACCTCCATTGCGGAGCACGAGGCCGATTGAACGTGTATAGGTCTTAAAAGAGGGCGAAATATTAGAAAACCTTATATTTACTGAGGTGTATTAGTTTTGTCCATTATGAACAGGACAAAACTATTCTACTTTTGTGGATTTTACAATTTTTTAGTGCCAATATTTTGTGTTAAACTTATAAAGTGCTAAAAATAAAAGGAGGTAACTCATTATTAATGAAAAGCAAAAGTAGGAGTTTGGGAATGGGCTTAAAAATTATTATGAATATTATAGGAGGATTGATAGCGGCTTATGGTTTAGAATCGGTATTGATCCCTAACAGTGTATCTGATGGAGGGATCACCGGACTAAGTATTGTCGGGTCACAAATATTTGGCTTACCATTAGGTGTTCTTATCGCTATACTAAACATCCCATTCGTATACCTCGGATATAAACAAATAGGAAAAAGTTTTGCCATCTTATCGGTTATAGGTATTACATCTCTTGCTGTAGGAACAGTTGTTATGCATCATGTACCAACGATTATAGAGGGAGATGCATTGTTGATCACAGTCGTTGGGGGTATTATTTTAGGTGTTGGTATGGGGTTATCTTTGAGAAATGGCGGAGCCCTGGATGGTATTGACATGTTGGCTGTATTACTTTCTAGAAAACTACCATTTGGGACAAGTGATTTAATTTTATTCTTAAATATTTTTGTATTTATCGTTGTCTCTACAGTGTTCGGCTTAAAAGGCGCTGTATTATCTGCAATCGCTTATTTCATCGCATCTAAAGTCATCCATATAGTTGAAGAAGGTTTGAGCGGCTCTAAAAACTTTAAAATCATTACAAGTGAACCTGAGATGATGGTAGAAACAATACGTGACCGTCTAGGACGTAGTGCCACGCTTAATAAGGTACAAGGAGCTTACTCAAAAGAAGTATTTTTCGAAATTTCATGTGTTATTAACCGTATGGAAGAACGAAAAATGAAGGATATCATCCAGGAAATTGACCCTCATGCGTTTATTACAATTTATGATGTAATAGAGGTTAAGGGTGGTAATTTCCAAAAACGCAATATCCATTAATTGAATTTATTGTAAGTCTGTTAGGGAGGCTTCTAAAGCCGTTTGTAGTCTCTGATGATGATTTGTTTTGTCTAACTGTACATAAGAACGGCTCTAAAAGCTTCCTAATGATTTTAAATCAATTTAAAAATCGTAATCATCAGGCAGGGTCGAATTGCTTGGTTTTTTGATTTTGTGCTGATTTTAGGTCAATCAATTTATCTTCTGCTTTTCTTCCGGTAATAATCTTTCGCTTCGTCAATCACTAGTCTCCCCACGAATTCTGCTCCTGCGATATACCTCTTTGTTATATTAAGTTCTCTAACTGCATATTTTGATATTCTCTAAACCCTCCAGATATAAATCCGCAACTACTCAGTCTCGATACAATGATACGGCCATAAGGTAATGAAATTTCGCTATACATTCCGGTTTCCCCTATATTTTTTCGCAAATGAAAACACACCCATTTCTGGGTGTGTATACAATGTCACTGTTTCGCCTTAATTTTGTTGGGAAAAGATGCAACCGATTATTCATGTAGACCGTACAAATATTATGACTTATCGCACGACTCATAAATGTAGGCAATCCACTTGGTGTGCGAGTTGTCGCGCAAATTTTTCAGCAGGCCTTGCTCTAATGCAGGAGAGAGTGAGGGTGCTGTCAAATGGTCGCGTAAAAGTGAGATGGATTCATGGATGAGGGAATCATCGGTTTCCTCCAGCTTTTTACTGAGAAAACAGATTAGCTCCTCTTTCGATAGCTTGACGACTGCAGGAGTCATCGCCTGCAACCATTCTGCGGAGAAGAATGGGATTGTGGCGTGCTCAGCGATGAGGGAAACTTTCTCCACTAAAGACTGGCATAGGAGCTCGAGGTCGATTTCGACTCCGTCCTGGAAGAATAGCTCGCCGTAGCTCCTCGCAAACGATTGGATGATGAAGACTACGTCGGGTATCATATGTTCGGCTACATTGTCGAATTGCTTTACGGCGATAGTATGCACGAGGCGGTTCAAGATGCCATTATAATATTCAATTTTCGCGAAGGTTTCCACATTGAAGGTAGTTTGGTGCTCCTTCATGAAAATCCTCGCAAAATGGGCGTGCTTTTCGAACGTGGAAAAAGTTTGATGATAATACGCATGCAGCAGAAGACTGTGCTGGTGTTCGGAATTGACCACCTGTTCAATATCTTCTACAATTTTGCTCATGAAATAATCAATCAATGCGCAAATAAGTTCATCTTTTGACTTGAAAGAAAGATAAAACGCTCCCTTGGAAATACCGCATTTATCGGTTATTTGCTGAACGGAGGTTGCTTCAATCCCTTGTTCTGCAAACAATTGCAGGGCATTTTCCATTATTAATTGTTTCTTTACCATGTATGACACTCCTGCTCGATTCATTGACTTTTGACTGATTAGTCATTAGTATAGGTAAATGTATGGATAAAGTCAAATTAAGGTAGGTGTAATAGTGAAAGGTTTAGTGAATTTCGTCCTGAAGAATAAGCTGGCTGTCTGGTTGTTGACGATCATCATCACAGTGTCGGGTATTTATTCTGGGACGCGTATGAAAATGGAATCCATTCCTGATATTTCAATCCCTTACTTGATTGTGATGGGGGTTTACCCGGGAGCTACTCCTGAGCAGGTAATGGATGATGTCTCGATTCCGTTTGAAAAGGCGGTCGAGGGGCTTGAAGATGTCAAGGCAGTTTATTCTACCTCGTCTTCTAATGTAGCCCAGGTGCAGGTAGAATACGAGTTTGGCGTGGATATGGATGAGAAAAAGCGCCAGCTGGAGTCTGCGCTGGATAATGTAACATTGCCTGAAGAAGCGCAGGAGCCGACAATCATGGCCATCAGCATGAATATGATGCCGGTTGTTGCACTATCTGTCAGTAGCTCGGAAGAAGATATCGTTGACCTGACATCGACGGTAGAAGATATTTTACTACCAAAAATCGAAAAGATTGATGGCGTTGCTTCTGCGACAATTACAGGACAGCACATTGAGCAAATTTCATTCACATATGATAATGCGAAAATGGAAGCGCTTGGCTTAACGGAAGACACAGTGAAACAAATGATTCAGGCAAGTGATATGGCTGTTTCATTAGGATTATATGACTTTGCTGTCGGCGAACAGGCAGTTTCAGTTGACGGCAAGGTGAAATCAGTTGAAGAGCTGCGGGAACTATTGATTCCTGTAACGCCGTCAGCTGCAAACCCTTCTCCGTTCGTACGTTTAGGCGATATCGCAACGATTGAAGTGGAAGGGAAAGTGCAATCTGTATCACGCACAAATGGTGAAGATGCGATTGCCATCCAAATCGTAAAAGGCCAGGAAGCGAATACAGTTGATGTAGTAGATGCAGTAAAAGACTTAATCGAAGAAGAGGAAAAGGCAATCGATGGGTTGATTGTTGATGTATCCCTTGACCAAGGTGAACCGATTAAGGAATCTGTCTTTACAATGGTTGAAAAAGCGCTGTTCGGTGGCTTGATTGCCGTATTGATCATTCTATTGTTCCTGCGTGATTTCAAATCGACAATCATTTCCATCATTTCGATTCCAGTATCGATCTTCATGGCACTGCTGCTATTAAACTGGATGGATATTACGTTAAATATTATGACGCTGGGTGCCATTACGGTTGCAATCGGTCGTGTAATCGATGACTCGATTGTAGTAGTGGAAAACATCTACCGTCGTATGCACCTGAAAGAAGAGAAGCTGACGGGCCGCGCGTTAATCCGTGAGGCAACGATTGAAATGTTCAAGCCGATCTTATCTTCAACATTAGTAACGGTTGCGGTATTCGCACCACTTATTTTCGTTGGCGGCATGGTAGGCGAGCTGTTCATGCCGTTCGCATTAACGATGACATTTGCGCTAGGTGCTTCATTGCTTGTCGCGATTACAATCGTACCGGCGCTTTCTCACTTCTTGTTCCGCAAAAAGCTGTATGGAACGAAATCGGAAAGCCAGCATAAAGAAGTCGGCAAGCTGGCAACTTGGTATCGTGGCTTCTTGGAAAAATGCTTGAACCACAAATGGATTACATCGCTTGTAGCAGTTGTTCTATTAGTAGGTTCATTGGCATTGACGCCGTTGATCGGCTTCTCCTTCCTGGGGTCTCAAGAGGAGAAAGTCATGTACTTGACGTACACACCGGCAACTGGTGAGCGGATGGAAGATACAGCAAAGAATATCGAAGAAGTAGAGCAAGAGCTGTTGAAGCGTGAAGATATTGATATTCTGCAAGTTTCCATCAATGATCCGGATAATGTCGACCCAGCAGCGATGATGATGGGTGGCGGAGGCGGTGGTGCATTAATGTACCTCATCTTCGACCCGGACATGAAGGATTTCCCGGAAGCACGTGAAGAAGTAGAAGAGTATGTATTCAACATCGGACAAACGGGTGAATGGAAATCCCAAAACTTCTCGATGATGACATCATCGAATGAAGTAAGCTATACATTATATAGTGAAGATTTAGAGGACCTTGGTGCTGCTGTTAAGCAGGTAGAAGAGGCCTTGAAAGAAGTGGATGGCTTAGAAGATGTAACATCCGATTATGAAGATGCTTATGTAGAGCATGTATTGACGGTAGATCAACAGGATGTCCTGCAATACGGCTTAACTACAGGCCAAATTGTTATGGCATTATCTGAAACATCTACAAAAGAAGTATTAACGACGGTGCGCCATGACGGCGATGATTTAGAAGTCGTTGTACAGCGTAAAGCAAAAGCGGCGGCAACATCCATTGACGATGTATTGGCTACTGAAATTCAAACGGCTCTAGGCACGACAACGACGGTCGGCGAGCTTGTCGGCGTGGAAGAAAGCGAAGCATTGAACTCCCTTTCCCGTTCGAAAGGTGAATATTTCGCAACCGTATCAGGAACAATCATTGAAGACGACATTTCAAAAGCGACTGCTGCTGCCGATGAAAAAATCGATGGTCTTGACTTGCCGAAAGGTGTAACAACAGGTGTAGCTGGTGTTGCAGCGGATATGGCTGAAACATTCACGCAGCTTGGATTGGCGATGATTGCAGCGGTTGCGATCGTTTACTTCATCCTTGTTGTGACATTCGGCGAAGGATTAGCGCCATTCGCCATCCTATTCTCCTTGCCGTTCGCGGTCATCGGTTCATGGGTCGGCTTATGGGCAACAAACCAAACAATCTCCGTATCTGTTATGATGGGGCTGTTGATGCTGATTGGTATCGTCGTGACGAATGCCATCGTATTGGTAGACCGGATCATCCATATGGAACGTGATGGTATGACAATGCGTGAGGCGATTCTGGAAGCCGGAGCGACGCGTCTACGTCCTATCCTGATGACGGCAATCGCCACAATCGGTGCAATGGTACCAATGGCATTAGGCATCGGCGGTGGCGGCGGTCTGATTTCAAAAGACTTAGCCATCACAGTAATCGGTGGTCTATTATCTTCAACATTATTGACACTTGTGATTGTGCCAATCGTATATGAAGTGCTATCGAAATTGTGGAAGAAAAATCGTAAAGATATAGAAGAAAATTAATTCAATCCAGACAGCGGGAAACATTGCGTTTCTCGCTGTTTTTTTATATGTTCAAAGAAAGGGAGTGGGAAAATGAAGAAGCTATGGTACAACGGTTTGATTTATACGATGGAAGAAGAAGGCGAAACAGTAGAGGCGATTTTAACTGAAGAGGATAAAATTCTACAGACGGGCTCCTTGCAACAGCTAACAGGGCTAGCGGATGAACGTGTGGATCTACAGGGGGCTGTCATGTATCCGGGGTTCGTCGATAGCCATATCCATATGATCATGTACGGACAGAAGCTGCAGCGGCTCGATTTGTCAAAGGCGTCAAGCACGGAAGAAATGCTGGAGCTATTGCGGGAGCGGGCATCGACTCTTCAGGAAGGGGAGTGGCTGCTCGGGGAAGGATGGAATGAAAATAATTTTCCGGTTGGAAGAGTCCCGTCAATAGAAGAATTGGATGATGTTTATGAAGGGCCAATCCTGCTGTCGCGCATCTGTCATCATGTCTATCTTTGTAATACGGAGGCTTTGCGCAGGGGAGGCATCACGAAAGAAAGTGAAAATCCCACGGGAGGCGAGATAGGACGCGACGCTGGCGGAGAGCTGAACGGCCTGCTTTACGAACAGGCGAAGAATCCCGTCTACGAGGCGGCGCAGCCTCACGGAGAAGCTTTCGTCGAAATGCTCGAGCAGTCCCTGCAACTGGCGGTCGACGATATGCTGCAGCGTGGCATTGTGGGGGCACATACAGAGGAGATGAGTTATTTCGGCCATTATACCAATCCATTGACTGCGTACAGGAATGTCATGAACAGGAAACATTTCAGGGTGAATCTATTGAGGCACCATGAAGTGTTCGAGCAGATGATGGAGGACGGGGCCGTATTTGACGAGCCCTATGTGGAGCCTGGAGCAATGAAGATTTTTGCAGACGGTTCGCTGGGCGGCTCGACCGCGGCGCTGACGGAGCCTTATGCGGATGACCCGGCGAACTTCGGGATGCTGATTCATACGGATGAACAGCTGGAGAATTATGTGAAGCTGGCAAGGCGCTATGATGAGGCGATTGCCGTCCATCTAATCGGGGATGCGGGCATTGAGCAGCTGCTGGAAATAGTGGAAAAGTATCCTGCGCCAGCAGGGAAACGGGACCGCTTCATCCACTGCTGTGTCCTGCGTGAAGATCTGGTCGCCAGGATGAAAAGACTGCCGGTCATATTGGATTTGCAGCCTGCTTTCGTCACATCGGATTTCCCATGGGTCGAAAGGAAGCTCGGGCGGGAACGGTTGGCATGGGCGTATGCATGGAAACGGCTGCTTGAGGAAGGTTTTATGTGTGCTGCCGGAACGGACGCACCGATTGAAGAAGTGGAGCCGCTCAAGACGATTTATGCAGCGGTGGAGCGAAAGCTGCCTGGTCAAACGCACGAAGGATATGGTACGTCGGAGAAGCTGTCTCGGTTTGAAGCAGTCAAGATGTATACGTACGGCAGTGCCCAGGCCATTTGCAAGGAGCACGAGCGGGGGCTGATCAAGAAAGGATATGTAGCAGACTTTACGATTTATGATCGTGATTTGTTCGAAGGCTCCTCGGATGAGATGCTGGAGGCAAGGGTGGAGAAAACGGTTGTTGGTGGCAAGGTTGTGTATCAGCGCGGGGAGAAATAGGAGACTTTCGGACGCAATCTATAGAAGGGAAAGAGGAGCTTCTACCCGAAATATGTGTTAAAAAGGAGGACGGGGGCTCGCAACGGCCCGTCCTCCTTTTTGCTAAGGAAACACGTGGAAAAGTGGGAGGGCAAGATGCTTTTCCAACCTGCATTACATCTCCCACGCAGTGAGGCGGGAGCCGTCTGGGGCAGGTGCCGCCACAGCTCATGTCCCATTAGAGCTTACTTGGAGACACGGGTAGAAAGACCTGATTCACGCAATGCAGCTTGAAATCGCGCAAAAAACCCCGCATAGCTATGCGGGGCGATTATGTAATTCCTTTTGAAAAGCTCCGTTAATAAGCGCTCCAACCAGCATCGGCAGCCAGTACGACCCCGTTAATATAGGAAGATTCGTCACTTGCCAAAAACAGTGCAATGTTGGCGATTTCCTCTGGCTGTGCCGCGCGGTTCATCAACTTTACACCGCGTG
>JBJEFP010000314.1:16727-18938 GCA_051874195.1 Lysinibacillus sp.
ATGTTGGCGATTTCCTCTGGCTGTGCCGCGCGGTTCATCAACTTTACACCGCGTGTCGACTGCTGAAGACCGAACATGTCATAGCCCTCGATAGATTGCGTCATGCCTGTCTCCACCTGTGCAGGAGCGATACCGTTGCAGCGGACTCCCTGTGCGCCATAATGGGAGGCAACGTTCTTTGTCATCCCTGTCACTGCATGCTTGGCAGCTGTATAAGTCAAGCCGCCGCGCCCACCGGTAAGTCCGGCGATGGATGCAAGGTTGACGATTACACCGCCGCCCTGTGCTGTAAATAGCGGCAACACTTTTCGCATAGTACGCATAACGCCGCCTACATTAATGGCCATAACACGATCCCACACAGCATCCTCTACATTTTCTGCTGCCTGCATGTAATCGAGAACGCCTGCACAGTTCACTAAAATATCCACACGGCCAAAATGTCCTACCGTTTCGTCTACCATACGCTGTACATCTTCTTCCGCCGCCACATTCACTTTCACGCCGAATGCTTCATGGCCGGCGTCTTTGAAGTTTTCCACCGTTCCTTTTAGTGCTTCTTCATTAAAGTCGGCGATTACGATTTTTGCGCCTTCCTCTGCATAACGGCTAGCAATTGCCTTGCCGATACCATTGGCTCCTCCTGTAATGATAGCTACTTTTCCTGTTAAACGACCCATGACATCTGCCTCCTTAACATTCATTTCCCCTGTAGTATAAGGTATCTTTTGGTCCAATTTCAAAAACCCGCTCTATCTCATAGGCTTTTTAGGAAAAGAGGGTACAGAACAGAGAAAAAGGAGGGTATGAGAGAAATATAGATTGAGGAACTAGCCATCCCTCATATATAAGGAGATGCCATGTGATTTTATCAACACTGCTTATGGACTTGCGGCTCGGACAGCAAAAGAAAAAGGCGCAATTATGCCGATGCTAAAGGGTGGAGGATATGAACTTACTAATCGTAAATGCAAACGAAGTCATTACCATGGCCAGTGAAGTGCACGGTCCCCGAACAAAGGAAGCGATGAAGGAGATTGAGGTGCGGCGGCGTGTGAGTGTTCTGGTCGTGGATGGACGAATTGCCGGTGTGGCGCCCCTTGAAGATCTTCATGCGGAATTCCCCCATCTCATCGACCACGCCGCTCTCATTGATGCAAGCGGCAAGGTGGTGATGCCGGGGCTTATTGACTGCCATACACACCTTGTGCACGGAGGGACGAGGGAAGAGGAATTTCAAAAGCGTCTGGAAGGCATGGGCTATATGGAAATCATGAATGAGGGGGGAGGCATCCATACGACGGCACACAAGACGAGGGAAGCCTCATTTGACGAACTGTATGAAAAGGCATATGGGCACCTCGATGACTTTCTGAGGCACGGTGTCACGACGCTGGAGGCAAAGTCGGGCTATGGACTGAATTGGGAGGATGAAAAAAAGCAGCTCCGTGTGGCGAAGGCCCTGCAGGAAAAGCATCCGATCGACATCGTGTCGACCTTTATGGGAGGACATGCTGTTCCTGCTGAATTCAAGGGGCATGAAGAGGCGTTTGTCGAGGAAATCATCCAGCATATGATCCCCCAGGTGGCAGAGGAGGGATTGGCTGAATTCAATGATGTGTTCTGTGAAAAAGGCGTATTCACCTCGGACCAGGCACGCCGTATCCTGGAAGAGGGCAAGGGATATGGGCTGATACCGAAGATTCACGCCGATGAAAGGGAGCCTTGTGAAGGAGCGGAGCTGGCTGCGGAAGTCGGCGCCATTTCGGCGGAGCATCTACGGGTCTCCTCTGACAGGGGAATCAAGGAATTGGCGAAGGCTGGCGTAACGGCGGTGCTGCTGCCCGGTACGGCATTCTTCCTGCAGGCGCCCTACGCCAGAGGAAGAGAAATGATTGATGCCGGTGTACCCGTGGCCATTTCAACGGACTTTAATCCAGGCTCGTCTCCAACGACCAGCCTGCCGTTCATTCAGAATCTGGCATGCATCAACATGGGCATGTCGATGGAGGAAGTGCTGACCGCGACGACGATCAATGCAGCCTACGCCATCAACCGGGGGAAGGAAATCGGCTCTTTGGAGCGTGGGAAGAGGGCTGACATTCTCATTCTGAATGTGGGAAACTACAAGCAGATGCAGTATTTTTACGGCATGAATCATACCGACACCGTCATAAAAGACGGAAAGGTGGTCGTACGGGACGGAAAGCT
>JBJEFP010000314.1:19038-26676 GCA_051874195.1 Lysinibacillus sp.
GGAAAGCTAAGGTGAAAAGGCGGTCTCCCGGCCAATCGGGCGACCGCTTCTTCTAGTGAACCAAGGCGTTTCTCCATGTGAACCAGCGTCCGTGCCCGTCAGCGGCAGGCAACAGCCGGACTGGAGTGCTGATTCCTTTCTCCATATAGTCCTGATGGATGTCGGCATCATACATATTATTGTATACATGGTAGAGCGAACGTCCGTGGCTGATTGTCTGGAGCGTGTCGGTCAACTGCTTTTTCAGTTCCCGAGGGAATTGGTTTGCCACGTGCGTGTGAAAAACGACAAGCTGGCATTCCTCAGGGATGGTGGAGATGATACGGGGTAGCATCGCAACCGCATCGCCTTCGTAAAACTCTTTTTGGATAGAATCATTTACTTCTGTTGCTTTTATGAATTGCCTGCGCCTTTCTTCGTGCTCCGGCCATATCAATGCCAGCATCCACTCCAAATCGTCCTCCTTTTTCAAGTCGATGAGGTGTAGATCCAAACCGATGCGTGTGTGGATAACAGGTTTTTTCAAGACGGATGACGGCAGTGGTTCTCCTCTGTTCTCGGAACAAATCGTCAGTGTATCTGCAACCGAATGAATGGACGGCCCATTTAGGTATTCGTAATTGTAGTGGTCTAGCCCCAGTAATAGCCCGGCGCTTGTGCCTAATTCTATAAGTGCCAGTGGTTTGCGGCATGATTGATGGATGTCGGCGATGAGCGGGTATAAATAAGCGGCCCGGCGCACCTCATTTGTCTGTACAAGTTTTGTATGAAGCAGTTCGCGCAATTCCTCCTGGTGCTGCAGGGCAAACTCCCGGAATGGCAGGAATGCCTGCTCTGCCGGGAAAGGGCGATCTGTCAGCGATGCGTAGTATGCACGTAGGGGCGCATCATATTTTTTCACTAAATAATGAATGGCGGCAAAAAATAAATTAGGCTTTGGCTGGGACGCGGGAATGTCCCGGATCAGGGCCATCAGCTCCTCATCATTCACAATTTCCCTACTTAAGCATTCATAAAGCCTGCTGCTTCCCCGGGCCTCTTTTTCTGCAAAATATAGAAAAGCCTGTTGAGTTCGATCCATCTTTCTCCCTCCTTGTTGAAGCTATAGTTACAGTATATAATTGGAAGAATATTAAAAAAATTAAATCGTTTTAATCAAAGTGATTAATATCATTAATTGATGGAGGGGCTTATGGAGACGAAGTGGTTGAAATCCTTTCTTGTAGCGGCTGAAACGGAGAATTTCCGCCGAGCTTCCGAAATGCTTCACATGTCGCAGCCGAGCATTACGGTACACATCCGCCAGCTGGAGGATTATCTGGAGGTCCAATTGTTCGAACGCAATCATGCCAGAGTGAAGCTGACACCGGCGGGACGGCATTTCCTACCGGAAGCGAAAACCATTCTTGAAATAATGGAGAACAGTGTCCAACAGGTGAGGAACTATGCGGAGCAAAGAAACATACAGCTGCCCATTGTGATTTCACCATTGCTTGTTGAAACAATCATTCCTCATCTCATTTATCAATTTTCGATAGAAAATCCAGAATGCGATTTGATATTGCTCGTAGAAGAATCGGACAAGATGGATGCACTCCTGCTGAACGGGGAAGTGCAGGTTGCCCTCGGTCTATTGCCCTCCAATAATAGGGCAATCACCAGTAGAGAGATTCACAAAAGCCCTCTGCAGTTAGTCGTGCCATTGGATGAATATGATGATGAATCAGGCCAGGTGATGGAGGTGGGGGACTTATTTCGCCGCTACCCGTTTTTTACGGACCATATCGCCAGTGTGTCACCCAGCCTGAATTTGCTGGTCAAAAGCCATTTCCCGTATGCAAGGACCATTTCGATTTCCCAATCTTATATCGTCAAGCGGTTCATCCGTGACGGATTGGGCATTTCCTTCCTGCCAAAGCAAATCATCCGGAGAGAGATGATGGAGGGCCGATTCAATATTGTCCCGTTCGAAGAATTTGAACTGCCGTCTGTCACAACCTATCTGCATTTCACCAGCCCGACGGAAGAGGCGGAGCGGCTGATGCAGATGATTGCGAATGCCAGCCTTGAATGAAGAGGATTGCGGCGGTCTGTGAATTTGTCCATTTTAAGTCATGTATGAAACATACATCTTTTAGCTCGCAGGTCTTTCGTTGTAAGAGGAAAATCGTTCCTCTACAATGGCAGTAACCGAGGAAAGAAGGATGAATAGATGAGACAGATGCAGGAAACGGTCGATTTTTTACATATATATCAAGAGGAAAACGGACTTTCACAGGAATGGCTTGCACAGCGTTTGGCTGAAGTGGAACAGGAAGGGGAGTATGTACCGACGACGGAAGAGCTGACATTCGGTGCAAAGGTCGCCTGGCGCAACAGCAACAAGTGCATCGGACGGCTGTTCTGGCAGTCCCTTCATGTATTCGATGAACGTTCCCTCGCAGACGAAGAGGAGATTTTTGCAGCGCTGATTCGGCATATTGAGTTTGCGTCAAACAACGGTAAAATACGGCCGGCCATCACCATTTTCCATCCTGCACGTGTACGGATCTGGAACCACCAGCTGTTGCGCTATGCGGGCTATGAGACGGATGATGGCATTGTGGGCGACCCGCATTCCGTAGCGTTCACGAAGGTCTGCCTGGAGCTTGGATGGCAGCCGGCGGGCACGCGGTTCGACATTCTGCCGCTCGTCATCCAAGTGGATGGCGGCGAACCGCACCTTTTCGAGATACCGCCGGAACATGTGATGGAGGTAGCCATCACCCATCCGGTATATGAGAATCTCAACAAGCTGGAGCTGAAATGGTATGGGGTGCCGATTATTTCCGATATGCGCTTTGAATGCGGGGGAGTGGGCTTCCAGGCCGCACCGTTCAACGGCTGGTATATGGGAACGGAAATCGGGGCACGCAATTTTGCTGATTATAAACGGTATAATTTGCTGCCGGATGTAGCGGATGCTATCGGGCTGTGCCGCGATGCCAATGCCAGTCTATGGAAGGACAGCGCCCTAGTGGAGCTAAACATCGCCGTACTCCATTCCTTCAAGGAGGCAGGCGTGAGCATTGTCGATCACCATACAGCAGCGCAGCAGTTCAAATTGTTCGAGGAGCAGGAAGGAAAGGCGGGACGAAGCGTAACAGGGAACTGGACATGGCTCATTCCTCCACTTTCGCCGGCCGCCACGCATATTTTCCATCAGCCGATTCCCAATATCATTAAGAAGCCGAATTATTTCTATCAAAAGAAGCCTTACTGAATAAATGCGTGCACCGCCCCTTTTCCGGACGGTGCACGCATTTATTTTTTCACAGCTTTTCTATGGAGGGCTAGACGTTTTTTCTCATAGCGGAGGGCCTGCTTTGTTTTGCCGCGTATTGCATAGTTGTCAATCAGCGCTTTATATACCTCTGAGCGCAGGTGGACATTCGCCTGCGCTTCGGCGACTTCGCCTGCTTTTTCAAGAGAAGCCGCTGCCGCACGCCGCTCTTTTCTGGCCATATGGAATTTAGCGCGCATCAGGAGCGTTTTGATATGTTCGTTGGGCACTGCTGAAAGGTCTTTATGTGCCTCGCATGCTTCGAGCAGCTCATCCATCTCCGCCAGGCGTTCCAAACCATGCAGCGTATCGGCACGATTCAAAAGGTAATGGAAAAAGTGCCCTGTATCCGTTTGGATTTCCTCCTGATGGGTTGTCCACAGCTCATCGCTCATTTCGAGTGAAAGCTGCATGCGTCCCAGCGCAATATGGCATGTCTGTATATAGAGAAGGGCGGATAGCTTCTGATCGACTAGCCCAGCCTTCTCGGCAATTGGCAGCACATCCGTAAATACTTTAATCGCCGGTTCATAGCGTTGCAAGGATAGCTCTTCCAGACCCTTCAGCACATAATATTCCGCTTCCTGCTGGTGTGGCCGCCATTCTTGATAATGAGTGAAGAACTCATGGAATTTCTGCCTCTCCCCGTCTACGTAGGCAATGCATGCAAGTCGGTACAGGCAAATGCGTACCTGATCGGGCTTCGCCTGCCTCTTATATAGTTTCAGCAGATGGCCGAATACAATTTTCGCTTCTTCATATTCTGCTTTCTGGAACAGCCTTGTTGCATAATCCATCCGTACATGTAAATGCTCCATCGAAATCCTCCCGGAAGTTTCATTTAGTAGTGATGAGGATAAAATGTTAATTCATAATGATAAAAAATTCTATCATTCAGGCCTTTTTAGTGGTTGATGCTTCAAAATGATAGAAAAATCCCTGGAATTTAGAGCTACCTCTCCGACCAAGGGCCTAGGTGGGCTTACTTTGCCCTTTCCCGTCCCGTATCGTTATGTATCTTCATGTCAGTTATCAGTTTTTCCCTAATCTGCCCTTCTTTAATCTGATGGAAAAATAAATAGCCCTCCCGTAGGAGAGCTATTTGTCCAAAATCATATCAATCAATTCTTTCCGGTCCACTAAGTAGACGTCATTGATATCTGCGAGCTTGATTGCCTGTTTTGTGAAGTAGCTGTTGGTTACAACCCATGCTTCTGTGGCATCATACATCTTTACAGCACCGATGATTTCCTGCACAGCCTTCACACCGACCGAGCCTGAATAGCGCTTTGCCTGTACGGCAATCACATCCTGCCCATCCTTCAGAATCAAATCGGCTCCGTAATCGCCGCTTGTCGCGGTGTACGACACTCTAAACCCGCGGCGCTTGAATAATTCTCCAAGGAAACGTTCGAACTCCTCGCCCGACATTTTATCGACCTCGGCAATATCGGCCTTCCGCAGACGTGCCGCTTTACGCCAATGTTGCCAGACCTTAAAGGCGATTCCCAACAATACATAGACGCCAATCCCACCAGCCACACCTTCAAGGGTTCTTATATAGTACCAGCCAATCCCCCCCGCTATCAAAAATGGCAGCAAATGCATGTATGGAGTGCGTTTTTTTCTTTTTCTTCGACGTTTCCGAAACATACTCTTCTCCTTTAGATATAATACGGCATTATATCATAAAATGAGTACGTATGTTTGCCCTGAATGTCGATTATTTGGTTATTTCCTGCAATATATGCCGAAATACATAAATAAATGGCAATAATGATAAAATAAATATATTTTCCTGTCCGGTTGTATTTTTTTGCTTTTTTGTAAGGGTTGAATTTCCATGTGAAAAAATTGATGGGTTTTGATATAAAAGTCAGAATTGCGGAAAAAAACTGAATAAGTGAAAACCATTGATAACAAAAAAGTGCTATGATAGACTTTTTATAAGTTTAATTCAATAGATGATGCCTCATGTGAAAGTGGGGTAGAGGTCGCGACCATTATAATTAGTAGGGCTGAGATTGGGAGAATCGGAGAAGCTTTATGAAAGGAATGGTTGCCGAAGCGTAGTGTTGCTCTTCAGGCACTATGTTGGGGCTGTGCTCGAATAGGGACAGAACTGCCGCGTTTTAGCGGGTGAGCTATCGTTTCAAGTTGATGAGGTATTTTGGATGCCGTCATAGCTTTTTATGGCGGCTTTTTTATGTGAACTGTCCATACTAGGACTGTTCGTTAAAATGCTCAAGCCTCGACACCGAAATACCATCAACAAAAAAGTTGAGGAGTTTTATGTATGAGTGAGATGAAAATAGAACAGCTCGGCGACAAGTCGCAGCTAAAAAGAGGATTGAAAAGCCGCCATATTACGATGATTTCGCTTGGCGGAACAATTGGGACGGGGCTGTTTTTGGCTTCCGGCTCGGCCATAGCGACTGCCGGTCCAGGTGGCGCCCTGATGGCCTATGCACTGATTGGCATCATGGTATACTTCCTGATGACCAGCCTTGGGGAGATGGCGGCGTTCATGCCGACATCCGGGTCGTTCAGTACGTATGCCACGCGCTTCGTAGACCCGGCGCTAGGATTTGCGCTAGGATGGAACTACTGGTACAACTGGGCGATTACGATTGCAGCCGAAATCGCAGCCGTGTCCCTTATCATGAAGTACTGGTTCCCGGACAGTTCCTCTCTCCTTTGGACAGTATTGTTCATCGCTATCGTGTTGACATTCAACCTATTGTCGGTCAAAGCATACGGAGAGAGTGAATATTGGTTCGCAATGGTCAAGGTGGCGACGGTCATCGTCTTCATCGTTGTCTCGTTCCTGATGATTTTCGGTATCCTGGGCGGTAATGATCCGGTCGGATTCTCTAATTTCTTTGTCGGTGATGCACCGTTCAACGGCGGTCTGCTGGCCATGTTCGGTATCTTCCTGGCGGCGGGGTTCTCGTTCCAGGGAACGGAGATGCTCGGTGTGACGGCCGGTGAGACGGACGATCCGGGCAAGAATATTCCGAAGGCGGTACGTTCGGTGTTCTGGCGTATTTTACTGTTCTATATCTTTGCCATCGGAGCGATTGGCCTGCTGATTCCATATACGGATGAGCGCCTTTTATCGAATGACATTGCAACAAGTCCTTTCACGATTGTATTTGAAAACCTAGGGGTGGCCTTCGCAGCTTCCGTTATGAATGCCATCATTTTGACGGCCATGCTTTCTGCCGGCAACTCCGGCCTTTATGCGGCCAGCCGTATGCTGTTCCAGCTGGCGGTGGACGGAAAGGCGCCGAAGTTCTTCGCCCGCGTCAATACGCGCGGTATCCCGGTGTACGCACTGCTTGCGACGCTTGCGGTTGGTTCATTGTCGTTCCTTGCTTCATTCTTCGGTGACGGCGTCGTTTACATGTGGCTGCTGAATGCTTCGGGGATGTCCGGTTTCATCGCATGGCTCGGCATCGCCATCAGCCACTACCGCTTCCGTAAGGCCTATGTGGCACAGGGACGAGACCTGAAGGACCTGCCTTATGTGGCACCGCTATATCCGTTCGGACCATTATTTGCCTTTGCGGTCTGTATGATCGTCATCCTCGGTCAGAACTATACGGCATTTACAGGAGGAACGATCGACTGGTATGGTGTGCTTGTGTCCTACATTGGTCTACCGTTTTTTGCAGCGCTATGGCTAGGCTATAAAATTAAGCATAAAACAAAAATCGTACCGTTGGAACAGTGCGATTTGGATTATTAAGTCGAAAAAAGACGGTCTGCCCCACGGCAGACCGTCTTTTTTGTATATGAATAAATTTATTCTCCTCAGAGCAATCCTCCTGTAACCGTTACTGGCGAAACGTCGATTTTTCTCATAGGTTCCAACCTTTTTCGTAAAATGTTGCAATATCCGTCCAGTTGCATTGAGTGATGGACTCTAAAGAATCCTCCAGACAAACGGCGGCACTGTAGCGGGAGGTTAGAGAAAATGGGATGATCCGCGCTTGTTCTACGCCAACATGCTGAATGGAGCCATCTTGCCGGATTGTCGTCTGTGCCAATGAAGGATGCAGACCGAACCCTTTATATTTTCCGTAGCTCTCCTTCGCGGTCCAAAGTGCATAAAAGGTTTCCGCATCCTGAAGGGCATACTGTCGCTTCTCCTCCTCGCTCCAAAGCGTCTGGAAAAGGAGGAAGTCCCTAGGTACATGCTGTTCGATATCTATTCCAACAGGGCAGGAGCTCACAGCGCAGGCGACGTAATCTCCCGCATGTGAAATATTGAAATGAACGCCATCTCGTCCCGTCTGATACTTCCCTTTCTC
>JBJEFP010000314.1:26776-31400 GCA_051874195.1 Lysinibacillus sp.
GCGACGGCCGCGATGCCAAATGCAGCGCCTACCCGGTTGAGCATGTTGTACATCGTCGTCGCCTTGCTCATCTGGCTTTTGTCTACATGGTGGAAGGCCATTATTTGAGAACCCACCACACTATGTCCCAAAAAGACGCCGACTGCAAACATGAGAATGCGCAATAGCCAAGGGTCTGCCGATGGACCAAGCATGGCGATGCCGAAGAAAATAACAATGGTACCGATCAGCCCTATTCTAATGGTATTGGGCATACCGAATCTGCCCGCTGTCTTGGGCAACAGTCTGGATGCCACCATCAAGCCGAGCGCCTCGGTGAAGGTAATGAGGGAGCTCTCCAAGGGCGAAGCTGAATAGGCATACTGATACATGAGCGGAAATAGATAAAGCATCCCCATAAGGGCGCCCATAGAGCACATCGCCACCAGGCTGGACGTCCGAAAAACAGGCTCCCCGTACAGTCGCACATCGAGAAGCGGCTCCTTCACCTTCAGCTCCCAGACATAAAAGAATCCAATAAGAAGTAAACCGATCACACCACAGGCCACTACACGAAATGAAATGCCCTCTGTTGCAAGCAGGCTGAACGTCAGCATGACAAGAGGGAGGCCGATTGCGATGAGGCCGTATCCCTTCCGGTCGAATGGCGCCTTGAAGACTTCAAATTCGGATAGGGCGAAGATGGCAAGCAGTACGATGGCGATTCCCAACGGTACATTGATGAAAAATGCCCAATGCCATGACCAGTATTCAGAGAACAATCCGCCCACCAACGGGCCGATTGCAGGTGCGAATGCAATCGGCAGGACGAGCGAGCGTGACAGTTGCTGCCGTTCCGGAGGGGAAAAGGTCCGGAATAGCAGCGTCATGCTCACGGGCGTGATGATCCCCCCGGCAAGCCCCTGCAGTACACGCGCCGCGATGAGCCCCTGCAGGCTTTGCGCCAGCCCGCAAAGAAGGGAGGCGAAAGTGAAGAGACTGACGGCGAGCACATATATTTTCTTGACGCCGAAGCGATTGCTCAAATAGCCGGCAGCCGGCAGGGCGACGGCAATGCTGACAAGGTAGCCGACATTGATGCCATTCGTCTCTCCCGGCACTACGCCGAATTCCTGCGCAATGGTCGGAAGAAGCACGTTGACGATCGTTCCGTCGATGGAAACCATGAACATCGCCACGACATACAGGATGATGACTGTTCTTTTAGCTGTCATACCGTCTCCTTATTGAGATGATGCTGGAGGCTTCTAGGGCGCATATCAATCCATACGCCTTCGATATACTCCTGGCAGGCCGCTTTGGGCGACGGTCCGAAAACCGTCTCCCACCCAGCCGGAATGGCGATTGCTGCAGGCCATAATGAATACTGGGCCTCGTCATTTTGCAGGACGACATAGTCGCGGTCGACTTGTTCAAAAGGGTTATACATACATCTTCTTCTCCTTTACTAAATGCTTGATGAGCGTTTGTCCGATTTCTGTCAGCGGTACGGACTGGCACATATCCTTATGGCGGCAAGCTACATCAATCTGTTCAATATCGCCTGTAATATAAGGCTTCCAGCTGTTTGCATCGACATCCGGTATCCAGTCCGGCACGAGCGTCGATTTATAGAACAGGGCATCGCCATGATACACGCTTGCCTTATGCTGCTTCAGCAGGCGGATTGAATTTTTATAGACTTCCTTCAGGCGCAGCATCGTTTGTTCATCCAGCGTCGCAATGGCACTCCCTTCCGCCTTGAGGGCATCAATGACATAGTCCTGCGTGATGACATCCTCCACGTCGGGCTCATAGCCGGCAAGTGCAAGGAGTGCAACCAACGCTTCCTGTTCCTCCGTTAAATCGATTGGAGGGGTGAAAGTGAACGGATATGCATCCAAAATGCAAAGAAGTGATACCTCTTCACCCGAATGCTCGAGTTGGACGGCCATTTCCTGCACGACGTTGCCGCCCAATGACCAGCCGAGCAGCTGATAAGGACCTGTTGGCTGGATTTCTTTTATGGCATGGATGTAGTGGCTTGCCATCTCAGCGAGGGAACGAGGCAGCTCTTCATCCTCCGCAATACCTTGCGCCTGGATGCCGTATAGGGCGTAGTCCGACGGCAGGGTTTTCAATAGCCCTGCGTAGCACCAGCTCAACCCTCCGGCCGGATGGACACAGAAGAGATTCTTCTCCCCGCTGCGTAGCGGCAGTACAACATCCAATGCCCGGGATGCAGTCCCTTTTTGTAGAATATGGGCCAATCCTGCTACTGTAGGCGCCTCGAATAGATGTCCGATAGCCAATTCTTTGCCAAAAGCTTCTCGAATGCGGCTGATGAGCTGAACGGCTAATAAGGAATGGCCGCCAAGTTCAAAGAAGCTGTCCTCCGTTCCCACCTGCGGAAGGTCCAGTACCTCACAGAATAGCTCGCATAGCAGTGCCTCCTGCGGCGTAGTAGGGAGGACGAATCTCTGCAGTACGACAGACGGAGCAGGGAGCTGCTTTGTGTCCAGCTTCCCATTGGCCGTAAGCGGCATCTGTTCAAGAGGCGTATAGCTGGAAGGCACCATATAGCCAGGAAGCGATAAAGAGGCGAACTCTTTCAGCAGCTGTTCCGTTATAATGGCATCCTGCTCTGTGACGTAGTAGGCGGCCAAGCGCACGTCTCCCGGGCGGTCTTCCCGCGCAAGGACGGCTACTTGGGCGATATCCGGATGCTTCAGGAGGACCTGTTCGATTTCACCGAGTTCAATACGGAAGCCCCGCACCTTTACTTGGTGATCGATACGTCCGATATAGTCCAACTCGCCGTTTTTCGTCCAGCGGGCTAAATCCCCGGTTCTGTACATCCGGCTGCCCGGAGCACCATAAGGGTTGGCGATGAAGCGCTCTGCCGTGAGGGCGGCTTTATTGATATAGCCCTGTGCCAGCCCCTCACCAGCAACATACATTTCACCGATGACTCCTGGTGGAACAGGCTCCAGGCGTTCATCGAGCACATAGATGTTCAAGTCGGGAATGGCCGTCCCGATCAGACTGTTCGCCTGTGAATGGCTGAGCTCCTCATTCAACGCCAAGTAGCTGACATGTACCGTCGTTTCGGTGATGCCGTACATATTGACGAGCGTAGGGGAATCTACCGGATGGCGCCCGTACCATTCCTGCAGGCGTGTCAGGTCCAATGCCTCCCCGCCGAACACGACGTAGCGCAGGGAAAGTGCCTGAGACAGTGCCGGTTGCTCCTTGTCTGCCTGCATTAGCTGATAGAAGGCGGACGGGGTCTGATTTAATACAGTGATCTGCTTGTCCACTAGCCAGCCCAGGAAATCGAGTGGTGAACGGCTGACCTCATATGGAATGACGACAAGCTCCCCGCCGTATAGCAGGGCCCCCCAGATTTCCCATACCGAAAAGTCGAAGGCATAGGAATGGAACAGCGACCAGCGATCCGCTTCGTTGAAATGGAACCATTCATCTGTTGCATCAAGCAGCCTGATGACGTTCTGATGCGGAATGACCACACCTTTTGGACGCCCCGTAGAGCCGGATGTATAGATGATGTATGCCGGGTTCAATGGAAGAAGGGCCCCTGAGCGTTCCTCCACCTTGATATTTTCAGACGGATAGGAGGAATAGGAAAGCTCCTCTAATGTGATTGTATCGATTCTTTCTATTTCAGTTGTCAGCCCTTGTGTTGTAATGACGCAATGCGGAGCTGCATCCTCAAGAATATAGTTGATGCGGTCCTGCGGATAGATAGGGTCAATCGGTACATAGGCCGCACCCGTCTTTAAGACAGCCAGAATGCTGACAATCATATCAGCCGAACGCGGCAGTAAAAGGGCAATGAAGGAATCGGTTGTTACGCCCTTTTCCAATAGCATGCGTGCCAGCTGATTTGCCTTTTTGTTCAGGTCGCCATAGCTGATCTTCTCGTTTTCATCACTTACGGCAATGCGGTCAGGATACTTCTCTGCCATGTGTTCGAATTGGGCCGCTATGGTCTTTTGTTCGCTTACATGTCCTTTCGGATTCCAGGCGACAAGCACCTTTTCGCGTTCCTGCTCTGTCATCACGGACAGTGCGGAAAGGGCAGGGTTGCTGAACAGCTGCTCCAGTATCATGACATAACGCTGCATAAGAGTAGAGATGGTATCAGCCTGATATAAATCCGTTCTGTATTCCACAAGCACCTCGATGCCTCCGGGATGGGAGCCGGCAGACTTTTCGCTCATTTCGATGTTCAAATCGAATTTCGGCTGTCCCACGGTATGCAGGCGGATATCCGCTTTTTCATCCTCCAATACAAGCGTCGGCTGCGGCGTATTCTGCAGAGCGAACATGATCTGGAACAATGGGTGACGCGATGACACGCGCGCAGGCTTCAGAGATTCTACGATCTGGTCGAATGGGGCGGATTGGTGTTCCATCGCTTCAATGGATGTCTGCTTTACACGCTGCAGCAGCTCCTTGAAGTGCGGATTGCCGGAAGTGTCCGTCCGCATGGTCACCGTATTGATGAACATCCCGACATTGGACAGCAGCTCCTCCTGGTCCCGGCCGGCCATTGGACTGCCGAGTACAAGGTCCTCGCCGGCACCCAGCTTTGTCATCAGTGCTAAAAATGCACTTTGCA
>JBJEFP010000314.1:31500-32600 GCA_051874195.1 Lysinibacillus sp.
AGCTCCAATAAGAGTTCAGTTGCCAATAGGGAATGGCCGCCTAGTTGGAAGAAGTTCTCGTCGATGCCGACTGACGGAATGTTCAATATCCGTTCAAAGAGTGCACATACCGCTTCTTCTGTCGGCGTGTTCGGTCGTTGCTTCTCCACATCGGTAATAGCGGGTTTTGGCAGCTGCTTGCGATCGATCTTTCCGTTGTTTGTTAACGGGAACGTCTCCAAAAAGATGATGTGGGCCGGTACCATATAGTCCGGCAGCCTATCTGTCAACTGGTCCTTGCCATGAGCCTCCGTTCCATTCCCGGTTACATAGGCGACAATTCGTTTATCGTCCAGTTGATCTTCGCGTATCATGACGACAGCCTGTTCAATGCCATCAATCGCCTCCAAGGCATTTTCGATTTCTCCCAGCTCAATGCGGAATCCGCGAATTTTTACCTGGTGGTCGGCGCGGCTAATATACTGCATTGTCCCATTGGCCTGCCAGGCGACTAAATCTCCTGTTCGGTACATACGCTTTCCTTCAGCGAATGGATTGGCGACAAAGCGCTCTGCCGTCAGGGAAGGGCGTCCGTAGTAGCCACGAGCCAAGCCGTCGCCAGCAATGTATAATTCACCAGCTACTCCTACCGGTACGGGCTGGAGCATGGCATCGAGTACATACACCTGCGTGCGGTCGATGGCAAATCCAAGAGATGGCGTCTCCTGCTTGTGAATTTCCGTGCAGGTAGACCAAATCGTTGTTTCTGTAGGCCCGTACATATTGTGGACGGATGCGCCTGCTTCAAGCAGTGCCTGCGCCAAGCTGTTGGAAAGTGCCTCACCCCCGACCAGTACGGTCAGCCCCTGAAGCGCCTCTTTTGCGTACTGCACCATCATCTTCCAAACAGTTGGTGTCGCCTGCATGATTGTGACGCCCAGCTGCTGGATGAGCGATTGTAGCATCAGCGGGTCCTGCACCTGTTCCTTTGTCGCCAATTGGATGGCAGCGCCGTGCAGCAACGGCAAATAGATTTCCAAGGCAGAAATATCAAAAGAAATGGTTGTTACCGCAAGCAGTGTATCTTTCTCCGTAAGAGAAAACTGCCGCTGCATCGCCTG
>JBJEFP010000315.1:0-4099 GCA_051874195.1 Lysinibacillus sp.
CATTCACATGCTGAATCTCCTCATCAGAAAGAAGGCATCACCAAATGACTTTGGGATGCCTTCTTTTTAGCTATCATTTGCTTATTATATTTGTATCAAGTCGCTTTGTTTATCGAGTCGCTTTGTTCATCGAACGCAAGATGAAGCTTACGATAAAGATCAACACGATTGCACCGATCAATGCAGGGAATACATAGAAGTCGGATACTCTCCAACCCCAGTTTCCTAGAAGCATGCTACCAATCCATGAACCGACGATACCTGCGATGATGTTACCAATGACACCGCCTGGTACGTCCTTCCCTAGAATGACACCTGCCAACCATCCTAAAATACCACCGATAATCAAGAACCAAATAAAGCTAATCATAATTGCGTCAACTCCTTTTAAATTAGTTTGTGAAATATGATAGCGTCTACTTAGTTATTACCTGTGCTACATAAAGTTAAACATCTTGCCACGAAAAGCAATATGTCAAAAGGTTCAAATCACTTCCGCGCCGAGGGTCCCTGCGAAATGTCCGAGCGCCCACTCATGGCCCGCCGCATTGAAGCTTGCCACCCCGTCCTTATAGATTGAAAGCTTATAGCCGAGATTGTATGCATCGACGGCCGTGTGCAGTACGCAGATGTCGGTGCAGACGCCGACCAGGGCAATGTCGTGTATGCCCCGCTCCTGCAATAGCTGATGCAGATTCGTGCCGGCGAATGAAGAATACCTCGTCTTATCCAGGGAGATGCAAACTTCCTTGTGCTTCTCATAGGCATCCTTGACGGAACCGTATAAGTCACGTCCCGGCGTCCCGGCGATGTTGTGGGGCGGGAACAGCTTCGTCTCCGGATGGTACGGGTCGCCTTCAATATGAATGTCGTTCGTGAAGACGACAAGCTCGCCTGCCGCCACATAGTCCTCAATCAGTGAGGTGATCTTCTGTTCGATTTCCTGACCGGGCTTGCCGCAAGTAAGGTGCCCATCATCCGCTACAAAATCGTATGTGTAATCAATGACAATCAACGCTTTTTCCAATTTGCTCGCCTCCTATCAATATGCTTCTATTATGCCATTTTGATGTAATAAAATAAATTATTAAAAAATTCATAATATTTTGTAAAAATGCCGCCGATGGTTTATAATAAACTCAAACAAGAGTGAGAGGTGATGGATATGGATACAGCGTTAATGAAAAAGCTCGATAAACAGGGATTACTTTTTGTGGCACTGCATACATTCATCTTATTGAACCTCGCAGCGGAATTTTTACTGGTATCCTAGCAGAAATGCTAGGATTTTCCTATGTTGAAGGGGGATGGATGGCGGCGTTGTCCGTGACTTTCTTATCTTTATTATAGGTGAATAGTAGGGTGAAGGGGGAGTGAAGGATGAGTAGGTTTCACCAGGCATTCAAATCGCTGGAAAGGCCGTTTGCATGGGTGGATATGGATGCGCTCGATGCCAATATTGATTTTGTGGCCGGCAGGACGGATAAGGCGATCCGCATCGCCACCAAGTCGATCCGTTCCACGAAGCTGCTGCGCTACATTGCCGGGCGCCTGCCGAAGACGGCGGGCTTCATGACCTTTACGGCAGCGGAGACGGTCTTTCTGCTGGAGCAGGGCTTCGACCATCTGCTGATCGGCTATCCGGTCATGGAGGAGCGGGCGGTGAAGAAACTGCTGTTCCAGATAAGGGCAGGCAAGGATGTCACCTTTATGGTCGACCATATCGAACAGGTGGAGTTTCTGGAGCGAATGGCCACCGGGCTTGATGTAGAGGTGCCAATCTGCATTGATATCAACGTATCCGACAAGTATGGCATGCTTTATTTCGGAACGAAGAGGTCGCCGCTGGACAGCTATGACAAGGTGGCGCATTTTTTGTATGCGATCTCGGGCAAGCCGGTGGAGGTGCGCGGCATCATGGCGTATGAGGCGCAGATTGCCGGTGTGCCCGACCTGCCGGAGGGGACGGCCGTGTCGAAGATAAAAAGCAAATTGATTAGCCAGCTGAAAAAGCGCTCCATCCAATCGGTCGGGCATGCACATGAGGATACGTTATCTATTATCCGACACTTAAAAAGTCCACATTTCATTAATGGCGGCGGGTCAGGGAGCATCGACTCGACGGATCGCCTGGATGTCACCGAAATCACGGTGGGCTCCGCTTTTCTTGCCCCCGCACTATTCGACCGCTACCATTCCCTGTCGCTCGAGAAGGCGAGCGGCTTTGCGCTGGCGGTCGTGCGGCAGTTCGATGACGAGACATTCGTGTGTCAGGGAGGCGGCTATATCGCCTCGGGAGCTCCTGGTGCGGACCGGCTTCCCGCCTTTTACGAGGAGGGCCGCTTCCGCTTTTTATCGTTGGAGGGGGCTGGAGAGGTCCAGACGCCGATTGTCGACAGCAAAAAAACACTGCACATCGGGGATACCGTCTATTTCAGGCATGCCAAAGCGGGGGAATTGTGTGAACGATTCCCGTCACTCCACGCTATCCGGGGCGATGGCCACATCGGCACGTATGCAACTTACCGGGGGGATGGACAATGTTTTCTGTAAAACAATTTTCGAAAGGAAAGGCATGGACGAACTGGTCGGAACAGTTCGTCAGCTATCCAGCGTATTATGCGCCAAAGTCGGTTGATGAGCTGGCGGACATCATGAAGGCTCATGCAGGCAGTGGGAGAACGATCCGTACGACCGGTGCCGCCCATTCCTTCAGCCCGGTTGCCATGCCGGAGCATTCGGCACTGACCCTTCACCATCTGCGGGGGCTGCAGTCGGTGGATTTGGAAAGGATGGAGGCGACGTTTTATGCCGGCACCTATCTGTATGAAGTAGGCCCGCTCCTGGAGCAGTACGGACTTGCCGTCACGAATATGGGGGATATCGATGTCCAGACGCTGGCGGGCGTCATTTCGACAGGCACGCATGGGACCGGTGTGACGCTCGGCTCCTTTTCCTCGATGGTCGTGAAGTGGACGTTCATTGACGGGAGGGGGGAGCTCATCACGCATGAACGTGCTGACGACGACCTGTCGAACGCACTCCACCTGTCGCTTGGCCTGCTGGGGGTGCTGGTCTCCGTCACCATCCGCGTCATGCCGCTGTATAGTTTGGAATATGTATCGACACGTGAAAAGCTCGGGGATGCCCTGCAATGCTTCAGGCAGGATATACGAAGCAATCGTCATGTGGAATGGTATTACTTCCCCGGCTCGGAGATCATACAGGTAAAGCGGATGAACATCGTACCCGTCAGCTATGCAGCGGAAAAGGAACGGAAGAGGGAGCAGCGGAAGCTCGATCTACTGGAAAACCGGCTGTTCGAGGGGGCGTCGCGGCTTTGCAGGTGGCGTCCCGACTGGAGCGGTGCCGTCAGTCGGCTATCTTCCCGTATGATTTCAGAAGGGACGAAGACGGACATCTGCTATAAAATTTATCCAACCCCGCGCCGTGTGAAGTTCACCGAGACGGAATTCGCCATTCCGCTGGAGCAGTTCGAAGCCTGTATGGAAGAGGTTCACTCGGTGATGAAAAAGGGATTGTTTCAGGTCCATTTCCCGATTGAATGCAGGACGACGATGGGCGAAAGCGGGTTTTTGAGCCCTACCCAGGGAAGGGAGAGCGCCTTTTTGGCCTTCCATATGTACAAGGGGATGGATGACACGGCCTATTTTCGCTGGGTGTTCGACTTGATGGAAACATACGATGGACGGGCGCACTGGGGAAAGGCTAACCGTTACGACAAGATGGACATAGCCATGTATTATCCAGAGGTGAAAAAATTCAATGAACTGAGACGGCAATTCGACCCTCAGCAGATTTTTACCACCCGTTATTTCAGCCGACTATTTGATTGCTGATGTTTCATGTAAAGAAACCACTGGTCAAAGATAGACCTTTCCAAAAATATGTCTAAAAATTAAAAATTCAACCAAACGAGCGAAAACGGAACAATAACAATGAAGAAAGCGTTTTCTATCGAATTGAATGTTTTGAATTGTTAAAAAAATTAAAAAATTAGTATTGACGCACCTCCTGATTTCGTACTATGATAGCAACAATTTAACACGTTCGTTATTTCAAACGGACGTCAATATGT
>JBJEFP010000316.1:0-4072 GCA_051874195.1 Lysinibacillus sp.
TGCTTTCCCTGCATAGTCCGGTGTTTACGGTACCGGGTAGAAACACTGGAGCCATATCCTCCAGCATATATGTAGGGGTTGAATTTCTTTTCCTGTTCACATTTTAACAAGGGATTCAGAGAAAATCAATGGTAAAATGCGAACAATAAATTTTCAAAAAACAATATCGTTCGGTTTTAAGATATTCCCTCTATTTTATTCAATAGGAATGCCCTTAAATTGTATTGTTTGACGTAAATATGAGGGCTCGCCATTAACCATTTCGAAAACGGGCTCTTCTTTTCGCCCAACCGGCATATAGCCGTCCTTCCTCATTCTTTCTAAGCATTGCTCGATTGTCTCATTTTCTTGTACTTCATACCATACATGTTTCTTAGCCAAAAATGCCGTTCCTCCTTTTATCCGTAACGCACCGGCGGTATTATATCAATCCGAAGTTTCTCTTACTATAGCATGGAACGATAGGTCATTTTAAATGTGTCCCTTAAAAAATGTGAACGATTTGTCACAATTTGAATAGGAGGTGAAAAGCCTTACAAAAAAAGAAGCTACAAGTATGCTCGTAGCTTCGCCGTTTAGTTACTGGACTATCTCCATTTTTTCAATATATTTATACGCTTGTTCAAAAGACAGCTCTTCGTTGTCAAGAATCACACCATATTGATAGCCGCCTTCTGTCCATTGGATATAGCGGAACTTGTTCATATCCAACTGTTCTCCATCTACTCCACGAATTTTTATTTTGGTCGTGCCAAGATCCGCTCCTACATCCGTCACATCTGCTGAAGGTTTAAGTACCGATAGAGTAAAGGCAGGCTCATCATTCACATTATAGTTGAAAGCGAATTCCGGCCGTTCTTCTACCTCCATATCCTCCACCGACCTTAACGAAAGGCCCGCTTCTTCTTTAAAGACCAGGAAGGACCCCAATGCTGCTTTTGCTTCTTCTATAGACGATTCCTTCGGTCCATAGCTTCCAGCATCTATTCTTTCCACTACTGCCCCTTCTGGAATTTCCAATACGAATAAAGAATCCTCCAGGTCAGGCTGCAGCTCCAATTTTGTATATTCTGTGGTCATGGTCAGGCCGCCGCTATTGGAAACTGTCTTTAGCGCCATCCAGTTTTCTTTATCGACCCATACTTCCAGGTCACCCATCAGGCTGTTTTTGTCATTGACTTTCGCAACGAGCTGATAGGTGTCACGCCCTGCAATCTTCTCTTCTTTTCCCAACGTAATTTCATGCGTATCCTCTATCAGCTCCAACAGCATGTCTGCCTGCTCCTTCGGGGACTGCTGTGAAAGGGCGGCCGTTTTATCGTCCGGGTATTCAAAGATTTGGATTGTATTTGCCGATACGTCAAAACTCGTCAATTGCTTTCCATCATTTATTGTGATGTATTGCTCACCGTCCGAACCTGACAATTCAATGCGCCGTTTTCCATCTTTCACCCATTCTTTTATATGAGATACATCCTCGTCTCCCATATCCATTTCATATTCTCCGTAGTAGCTTTTTACTTCTGTTGTTTCCTCCAATGTTTGGGCAACAATCTCTTGCGGGGTATAGGTTTCCCCTGTACTGCACCCGGCTAGTGCCATCGTCAGCGCGAGTGCTGTAGAATAGACCAATCTTTTCATTCAGATTCTCTCCTTGTGGGCAGCCAGCAAATAATCGCCGTGCCCTTTTTTATTTCCGAGCATACCGTTATATGCCCTTGATGCTTTTCGATGATTTGTTTCGCTATGCTCAATCCCAGCCCTGCGCCACGGTGTCCAGCCTTACTTCTTGATTGGTCCACCTGGTAAAGCGGATTAAACAGCTTATTGCATTCTTCAAGCGAAATGCCCTCTCCGCTGTTTTGAACCACAAGGTATACACCTTCTGCCTCTGTAAAGGCCGCCTTGGCAAAATCCTTGCACCAGGCGGGAACATGAGGGAGTTCAAAGGCTGCTAGGCCAATAAAGCCGCCTTGTTCCGTATAAGTCCAGGCGTTGGACATAAGATTGTCTATAACCCGTATCAATTGCTTCGGGTGCACATCATATGTCCCCTCTACATGAAGGAACGTTTCTACCGTAAACCCCTTCTCTTTGCATACCTGATCATAGTCTGCCAGCAGCATATCAAAAAACTCGGCACCCTCTACTGTTACCCGCTTCAATTCATAGGTGGGGGACTGCAATAATGTGTACATCATCAAATCATCCAGCATATGTTTCATATAGTCTGCTTTTGAGGAGATGATCTGTACATATTCCTTCTGTTCCGTCTCGGTCATTTCACTGTTGCCGAGACCTTCTGCATATGCCTGAATGGATGTGAGCGGTGTTTTCAAATCATGCGACAAGCTTGCAATCATGAACTCCTTTTGACGCTGCTCCTCCTCCAACTGACTTTTTGCATGTTCAATCTCCATTTGCATTGTTTTAAAGCTCCAGGCAAGCTCACCCAGCTCATCTTTTTTCCGATGCAGGCCGGATTCGACCATTTCCCCTTTGGCATAGGCCCTCATTTGAGAAATTAGCTCCTTTACGGGCCTATTCAATCTTCTATTCAAGAAATATACGGCAATTCCATAGATGATGATAAGGAAGCCCAGGAGCCCCATTCCTACTGTATAGGAGCGGTGATTCACCTGCTCCATCCATTCTGTACGCAGGAGGGTCACCTCATAAATACCCACCATTTCATTGCGGTGATAGACCGGCTCTTTATAGACAAAGGTTTGGTAATTTTGTTTGAACTCATAAAGATCTTTCAACAGCTGCTCTTTCGATTCAAACATGCTCCCTTTGAACAAAAACGGATTGGAAGAATAATAAATATATCCCTTGGGTGAATATAAGGTGATTTGAACCTGTTCAGATGCTACATCCATCACTTTTTCAAGTGATGCATTCATCTGATACAAGGAGGGATCCTCCAATACCTTTTTCAGCTGATTCAGCTCTATCCGCTTTTCGACGGATTCTCCTATATTCCTGTCCTGATAATACGCGTTGATGGATAAATAAAGGGCATAGGCCCCCACCAACGGCAACAGCATAATCAACAGATAGGTAAGAAGCAGCCACGTTTTGATTTTCAAAGTTCCTCACCTACAAATCGATATCCCTTCCCCCAGACGGTTTGAATAAAATTGGGGTGTTTCACAGGGTCCTTCAGCTTTTCACGCAACCCCTTAATATGCACGGTCACCGTATGATTATCCTCCAGGCCTGTTTGTTGCCACACATGAGTGTACAGGGCCTCCTTCGTAAATAATTGATGTGGGTTCTGCGCAAATAATTTGAGAAGGGCATATTCTTTTTGTGTGAGGATGACTTCTACATTTTCATGATAGACCTGCTCATTTTTATAATCGATGCATAAACCATTCGTAAACTGTATGACATCCTTGTTCGGGTACATTTTGTTATACCGTTGCCAACGTCGCAAGTGGGATGCCACCCTGGCTTTCAGTTCCTCCAAGGAAAATGGCTTCGCCAAGTAATCATCAGCTTCCTGCAGCCCTTCCACTTTATCTGCATCCTTACTCTTGGCACTAATCATAATGATGGGAACATCACTTTGAAGACGGATATGTTCTATCAATTCGATACCGCTCATTTCAGGCATCATCCAATCCACCAACACCAAGTCAAAACTTTCTGTAAGGAAATCCTCCAACCCTTCTATTCCTGTGGTGGCCCAAGTGACTTTATAATTCTCCTTGATGAGGGTATCCCTCATGATGCGTGCGATTTCTCGGTCATCTTCAACCAACAAAATGTTATGCGCCATATTGTTGTCCCCCTCTATACACTATAACAATGATACTTCCTGCTTCTTGCAAACTTTATAGTTTCTTTATTTTTAAGCATAAGGCATATTGGAAAAGACTAAAAGAAAAGAAAAGAAAAAACAGACTCACCCAAAAGTGTGGCCGTCTGTTTTGTTTAGCTATTATATTATTTAAGAAAGAAACATAGGTCATGGATGCTTTCATTCCCTCACAGAACAGAAGCCATCGTGGATAGCTTATAAAAAGCTTATAGGCTTTCAGTATAAACCCGTATACATAGGCTC
>JBJEFP010000317.1:0-4053 GCA_051874195.1 Lysinibacillus sp.
TATGAGCGAAGGATGTCTAGCAACTAGCGCCTGCACTCATCCCGGCAATGCGTCCTGTCACAAGTGCGGATGTAATGTTGTAGCCGCCCGTATAACCGTGGATGTCCAGCACCTCCCCGCAGAAATAGAGGCCTTCCTTCATTTTCGAACCCATCGTCTTCGGGTCGATTTCCTTCACGGAAACGCCCCCGCCCGTCACGAAGGCCTTGTCGAGCGACTGCGTACCGTGCACATCCATCGTAAAGCCGACAAGCTCATGAGCGAATGCACGAAGCTTTTCCTGGGACAGCTCGACCCCTGTCAAGGAGGCATCGATACCGGCACGCTCCAAAAGGAACAGGAGCCAGCGCTCGGGCACAAGCGACTTCCACAGGTTTTTCACCGCTTTTTTCGGCTCCGCCTTGATCGTCTTGTTCAGCATCTGCAGGCATGTCTCCTCATTATGGTCGACGAGCGACTGGATGCGCACCTGTACGGGTGCTCCTCCGTTTTTCTTCCTTTCCTTCACAATAAACTGGCTGCAGCGTAAAATAGCAGGGCCGCTCAATCCGAAATGCGTAAAGAGCATGTCCATCTGATGCGTCACAACAGGCTTCCCTTTTTTGTTCAGGACAGATACCGCTACGTCGCGCAATGCGAGGCCCTGCAATTCACGGGATTGAATGAACGGCTCCTTCGAAGTGACAGGCACCTCTGTCGGATATAATTCGGTGACTGTGTGGCCGGCCCGTTCAGCCCACGGATAGCCGTCCCCAGTAGAGCCCGTCTGTGGGACCGCCTTGCCGCCGACTGCCACGACGACTGCCTTTGCCCGAATCTCCGAACCATCCTCCAGACGGACGCCGTAGATTTTCTCATCATCCATCAATAATTTGCTGACGGGGGTGTGAAGACGTACTTCCACCTTTAGGCGCTTCATTTCCTGAATCAATGCGTCGACGACATCCTGCGCACGGTTTGACACCGGAAACATACGGCCGTGGTCCTCTTCCTTGAGCTTCACGCCGAGGCCCTCAAAGAAGGCGATGATGTCCTCGTTGTTGTAGATGGTAAACGGACTGTATAAAAAACGCCCGTTACCCGGGATATGCTTGACGATTTCCTCAACGGGCAGACGGTTCGTGACATTGCATCTGCCCCCTCCTGAAATCGCCAGCTTCTTTCCGACTTTCCCGCCCTTTTCCAAGAGCATTACTTTTTTATTCTGCTCGGCGGCAGCGATGGCGGCCATCAAGCCGGACGGACCCCCGCCGATTACAATTACGTCTATCATAAGTAGGACTCACTTTCTTTGTCGATTTGTGTAATGATTATTATACACGAATAGAAGAAATGAATTGAGTAAATGTGTTTAGACATGTAAACTAACAGATGGATTGTTTTTTTAAACAAATGTAACTCCATATAGATTGGAAGGGTGTTATGTCCTCATTGATGAAAGGCACGGCGATTTTAACAATCGGCCTATTTTTGTCCAAAGTACTGGGCCTTATTTATGTTTTTCCTTTTTACGCTATTGTGGGGGAGGAAAACATAGGTCTGTACCAATATGCTTACATCCCGTATAACATTATGCTGTCAATCGCGATTTCGGGCTTGCCGCTTGCGGTGTCGAAATTTGTTTCGAAGTATAATGCGCTAGGGGATTATGAGACGGGAAGAAGGCTGCTCCGCTCCAGCACCAAGCTGATGATTATAAGCGGTATCGGCGGATTCCTGTTATTGAATCTTTTATCCTCACCGATTGCTCATATTGTCATTAATGATGACGAGCAAATCTACACTGTTGAAGAAGTGGCGGATGTCATCCAATGGGTCAGCTTTGCATTGCTTGTCGTTCCGTTCATGAGCTTAATTCGTGGTTTCTTCCAAGGTTATGGGCATTATCTGCCTACCTCCGTATCACAGCTCGTCGAACAGATTGCGCGTATCATTATTCTGATCGGGGGCGCCTTTATCGTCATCGTCCTATTGGATGGCACACCGGCTACAGCAATCAACTTCGCTGTATTTGCAGCCTTCATCGGGGCGATTGCCGGCTTGTTTGTGCTGTTCCACTTCTGGAAAAAGTATAAACCGGAATTTGACGGAAAGCTTGCTGGAAGCATCGCATCATCGGAAAAAGTGCCTCTTTCCAGCTTGTATAAAGAATTGTTGAAATATTCCATACCTATCGTTTTTGTCGGTCTGGCCAATCCCCTCTTTCAGCTGGTGGATATGCTTACGTTCAACAGCACGATGTCCTCGATCGGCCTTGCCAAGGTGACGGATACATACTTCACGATGCTGAACTTTTTGACGCACAAAATCGTAATTATTCCCGTCATGCTGGCGACAGGCTTTTCCATGGCATTGATTCCGACCATTACGGAGTATTATACACTCGGGAAGTTCGGATCTTTGCGCAATGCAATGGATAAAACGTATCAGGTGCTGCTGTTCATCACCGTACCGGCTACTGTCGGCATCATGATTCTTGCGCCGCACATCTACCATCTCTTATACGAGCAGAGCGAAATGGGTACAATGGTGCTGCTGCACTATGCACCGCTTGCCATTTTATTTGCTCTATTTTCGGTGACGGCTGCACTCCTGCAGGGAATCGATTATCAAAAATGGATTGTTTTCAGTTTGCTGACGGGTGTGCTAGTGAAGCTTGTCCTCAATATACCGTTGATTAAATGGCTGGAAGTGGACGGCGCTATTCTGGCGACGGCGCTCGGCTATGGAACGACGATTGCCATCAACATCCTCGTCGTGAACAAGGCGCTGAACTACAAGTCGACGATGGTGCAGCGTCGGATTCTGCTCATCTTCATTTTATCGGGCATCATGGCTGCCGGTGTTGCAGGCGTCCTGGCTCTGCTGAATACCTTCCTGGCGCCTGATACAAAAATGGTCGCCCTTGTCTACTGTATGGTAGGTGCTGGAGTTGGAGCGGCCATCTATGGGTTTATATCACTTCGAATCGGGCTTGCACAGAAACTGCTCGGTGCCAGGGTGACGAAGATTGCAAACAAACTAGGTTTCAAATAGGAGGAACGCGGATGCGTTTAGATAAATTATTGGCGAATATGGGCTACGGTTCGCGCAAGGAAGTGAAACAGCTGCTGAAGGAGAAGGCTGTAACAGTCGATGGCGCCACGGTGAAGGATGCTGCCATGAAGGTGGATCCGGATGCACAGGATGTATCGGTCTACGGGGAGCGGGTCGTCTATACGGAATTCATCTATCTGATGATGAACAAGCCACCGGGCGTCATTTCGGCAACGGAGGACCGCTATGATGAAACGGTCATCGATCTGCTGGATCCACTGGCGCAGCATTTCAAGCCGTTTCCCGTCGGACGATTGGATAAGGATACAGAAGGGCTGCTGCTCATCACGAATGACGGCAGCCTGTCCCACAACCTCCTTTCACCGAAGAAGCATGTACCGAAGACGTACTATGCAACAATAGATGGTGTCGTGACGGAAGCGGATATCGAAGCGTTCCGAAAGGGCGTGGAACTGGATGACGGCTATGTCACGAAGCCGGGGGAATTAGTCATTTTAAAATCGGGCGACGTGTCTGAAATCGAACTGACGATCCAGGAAGGGAAGTTCCATCAGGTAAAGCGGATGTTCGAGTCGGTCGGTAAGAAGGTGACGTATTTAAAGCGTCTTTCCATGGGGGCGCTTGTGCTGGATGAGGCGCTTGAGCTCGGGGATTACCGGGAATTGACGGAAGAAGAACTGGCAGCGCTGGCAGCACATAGAGAATCATAGCAAAAAGAATGCTCCCCGACGAAAGGAGCATTCTTTTTTTATTTCATTTCATTGTTGTATTTTCTTATGAAGTTAGCTTTACTTTTTTATTCGTCGTTGTCCATTTGCCTCGACTCGGGCTCATTACCAAGTCATTAAAGGCTAACACATTCAAATCCCTTTGAATGGTGCGAGGAGTGATGTTGAACTCTTCGACTAAATCCTGTGTAGACACTTCTCCTTTGGTAAGAATAAACATGTACACGTCTTTAATACGATTAAGCATTCTGTCAGTAGTTGGTTTCAT
>JBJEFP010000318.1:0-4045 GCA_051874195.1 Lysinibacillus sp.
AGGAAGGACGACTGCCGCAATCCTCAGCCCTGGAAGGAAAATTTTCGAAAAGCTTTTGATGTAAATGACTCTTCCAGATGGCGCAAAGGAAAATAAAGGATCCGCTTTCGTATCGGGATCAAGATCTCCTAAAAAATCATCCTCCACGATATATACATCGTATTTTTCAGCCAGCTCCACAATTTTTTTCTTTTCCCTATTCGTGTAGCAGTGGCCAAGGGGATTATGGAATCGGGGGATGATGTAGAAGAATTTTATATCGTTATTGCGGAATATATATTCAAGACGCTCCAAATCTATCCCTTCCATCGATAACTCAATGCCGAATGTTGTAGCTTGCTGCAGCTGGACAGACTCGATGAAGCCGAAATAGGTAGGCTGCTCCATCAGGATATTGTTCTTTCCATTGGGAAACGGCATAGAGACTAATAGATTTAGGGCTTGCTGCGAACCGGATACAATGACGACTCTTTCGGGCTCGGTGAATACCTGCAAATTCTGCAAATAGTTCACGACCTGCACCCGTAAGGAGTACAGGCCCTGCTGGTCGGAGTATGTGAAAAGCTCCTCCTTGTATTGCTCGATTGCCTGGTTCATGCAATGCTGAAAGTCAATATAGGGCATCACGTTTTGATCGGGTCCGGCAGATAGGAAATCAATGACGCCCGTTTCATCAGGCGCATCCGGTAATACATCCACAACATAGTAGCCGCTTTTCGGGATGGAATAAATGAAATGTCCCTTTTCCAATTCTTCGTATGCTTTAATCACCGTATTTTTGCTACAAGAAAAATGCTCCGATAGCTGACGGACAGAAGGAAGTCTACTTCCTGCTTGAAGCGTCCCCTCCACCATTCGCCGCCTGATTTCCTCCATGATATCGATATATTTTGCACACATGCCCTCATCTCCCCTTCAACTGTACTGGTACAATCGCGAAAAAACGCAATATTTTTTACCGTCTGTATCTCTTATTATGTTTAGTATAGCAGGACTATTTTTTGGAAATCAAAAATGGGCCAGATAGAAAACGACAGAAGGGTGATGGAGATGCAAAAGGAGTCAAGGGAAAAAATCGGGTTATTGCTGGGGTTGGTAGGTGTTGTCTGCTTTAGCTTAACACTTCCTTCAACAAGCATTGCAGTAGCGTATTTTGGCACCACGGTCGTCGGTTTAGGGAGAACCGTTGTTGCCGCTATTTTAGTAACTGTTGTATTGATTGTTCGAAGGGAAAGGCTCCCTACTCTCCGCCAGTTTAACCGTCTGTTTGTTGTAGCTGCCGGTGCGGTGTTAGGGTTTCCTCTCCTCACGTCGTGGGCGATGGAATCCCTGCCTGTTTCTCATGGCGCTGTCGTATTGGCCCTGCTGCCATTAGCTACAGCTGGATTCGCCGTTTTTAGAGCTGGGGAGATTCCTTCCCTCAAATTCTGGTTCGCAAGCATCATTGGCTCTTTAGCAGTGCTTGCCTATGCCTTTCATCTCGGATTTGGAGGGCTGCACCTGGCGGACTTGGCCCTGCTCGCAGCAGTTATCATTCTAGGACTCAGCTATGCAGAAGGCGGAAAATTAGCCGGGGAATTAGGCAGCTGGCAGGTCATTGCCTGGGCGATCATCATCGGAGCACCGTTTTTCGTCATTCCTGTGGGGCTGAGCCTGTCGGCAGAAATGCTCCATGCGCCCGTGCAAGCCTGGGTCAGCTTTCTTTATCTCGCCGTCGTCAGTCAATTTCTGGCCTATGTTGCGTGGTACAGCGGCATGGCCATGGGCGGTATCGCCAGAGTGAGTCAAATCCAGTATCTGCAGCCTTTTTTGATGATTGTGTTTGCCACGGCTTTCCTCGGTGAATCCATCTCGCTGTTTACAATCGGTGCTGCAGTGATTGTCGTGTTGTCCGTCATCGTAGGCAAAAATGCGAGTGTTTCAAAGAAAGATACTCTTCTGGAGAAAAGCTGATTTAGTTGGTGGATAAATTGCTCCCTGTGTTCAGTTTTGCCTGTACACAGGGAGCAATTAACGGGGAGTGCTTTTAAAAGACCTTTCTTTCATAAATGCGCAGCGAAAGTAGCCACGAAGCGCTGTATAGCAATAAAATAATAAAAGCAGCGAATGCATATAACTGCAGCTCAGGCAAGCTGCCGATCCATTGGAAGGCTTTTTCAAATTGTTCATTGAAATTCTCCATTACTATTCTGAATGCGAGGATAGCAACAACACTAAAAACCATTGCACCGATCATAAACGATTGCTGATTAAACTTATAAAAGAAGGGAAAGATGATGGACAGAAAAACCATTATAAGACCAAAAGTATGCAGTATATCCTTCCATGAAAAAGAGAGCTCCATCCCATTTATAATAAAACCGCCTCCCATGATTATCCCTATGAATAATCCCGTGAACACAAGAGCACCCAGGTATTTCGAAATGACAATCTGCTTTCTTGTATAAGGGAGCGAATTCAGCAAAATATTGATATTATCCTTTTCATCATAAAAGAAGGCGTTCGTGATAAATGACATGCTTGTAAGAAATGCCACCCACCATAACGAAACTTGACCTACCAAAAACAAAACCCCAATAGTGACTATATAAACAGGAATCTGCCTTTTTTGAACAAGTAAATCCTTCCATATCAAATTAAACATTTAAGCGCCTCCCTTTTTCGTATAATACATAATGTCTTCCAGTGTCGGCCTTTCCAAAACGACCGTTCCCCCGAACAGACCCGCTGCACGTTCCTTGTTCGTCGTCAATGCCTCAAAGCCCATGCTCGTCTTCTGAACCGCCACGAATTCCCGCTCGGTATCCGCATCCAATAAGTCGAGCGGCCCCTTGACGATGGCATAATCCTCCTCAATTTTATAAAACTCCTTTGTAAACACATGCTCGCCGTTATTCAAAAAGATGATATAATCCGCAATGCGATCCAAATCGGTCGTAATATGGGTCGAAAAGAAAATCGTCTTATCCCCGTCCAGCATAAGCTCATGCAGGATGTTCAGCAATTCCCTGCGAAACACCGGATCTAGGCCGGAAGTCGGCTCATCCATGATGATCAGCTCCGCCTGATGGGAAAGCGCAATGGCGAGGGACGCCTTCATCTTCATCCCCTTTGAAAACGTCTTGATTTTTTTGTTGAGCGGCAGCTCGAACTGCTCGATATATTTATTGAAAAGTGCATCGTCCCACTTTTGATAGGCAGGGCGGATGATTTTCTTCATGTCCTTTAACGTCAAGTTCTCATAAAATATATTCTCATCATAGACAAAGCCGATCCGCTCCTTGATGGCACGCTCATGTGTTTCATGCGTCTGACCGAATACCGAAATGGAGCCGCTGTCCTGTTTTAATAAGTTCATGATCAGCTTGATTGTTGTCGACTTCCCTGCTCCGTTCCCACCGATAAAGCCTGTGACAAAGCCCTTTTTCACAGTAATGGAAAGATCCTTCACCTGAAACCCTTTAAACGATTTATTGACGTTCCTTAATTCAATGACATTTTCCATCAGTCTTCCTCCGAATATAGTAATGTGAGCATTTCCTTTAGCTCAGTTAATCCGATGCCCATTTGTCTACTGTTTTGAATGGCTTCTAACAGCTTTTCTTCAATGACCTTCATCTTCCTCTCCTTGATCATCTCCGTGTTCTGCTCGGAGACAAAGGATCCTTTTCCGACAATCGAATAAATGAACCCGTTTTTCTCCAGCTCCTCATAGGCGCGTTTTGTCGTGATGACGCTGATCTGCAAATCCTTTGCCAGCTGCCGCATGGAAGGAAGCGCCTGCCCCTCCTGCAAGTCACCCGTCAGGATCTGCTTTTTGACTTGCTCATAAATCTGTTCATAGATTGGTTCCTTCGAACTGTTCGAAATAATTATTTGCATGCAAAGACCTCTTTTTAATATTGTATATATACTTTATATACAATATATACATATTGTCATTTTTTATCAACCCTTTTTTTGTAAAAAACGTAAAAATAAAAAGCAAGAGCTTCTTCAACCCTTGCTTGTACTTTTTATATGATTTTAAATCGATGCCGGTGTG
>JBJEFP010000319.1:0-4033 GCA_051874195.1 Lysinibacillus sp.
CCTTTTCTATATAAGTCCATCTTATTTTTCCAGCATGTCTGGAAAAAATGGAGCTGGTGCCAGGGGGAATGGATGAGCAGAAAAGTTGATGTAATCACCTTCGGGCCGACCAAAACGCCGTTCGTCGATTTTGATATACAACTTAACTAAAAATAAGCGCCATACTGGGTCAATAGTCTGTGTTTGGCGTTTATCTCAGGTTAAGTTGTATATGGATTTCCGCCATCTGGCACAACAAGGGGCCAAAAATGAAAAGCAGGCAGACGAACCCCTTGTGTTTCCCAGTGCGACATGACTGTAGACGATCCATCATTTAAAGCTTGTTGGCACAATATTCCGGAGGTTTTGTTCTGTTAAATATATAAATACCAGCCCATCGAAAGCATTCACTGCTCCTTTTAACATCTGGTGTGGGTGGCTTGTGTATCAAGAAATGGACATGCCTTGCTTTTCCACAGCCCATTTTTATGGCGCAAGGAGGCCGAAATGGAGAAAAACCTATACGAAATAGTTGAAAATAAACGCCAGGAAGGCTCCTGGTCTAAAATGACGCTTATCGTTAACATGGGCAATCGGTCATTCCGCAGATGTTCCGTGGGGGGACTGGGGAAAGGCTGCTTGGCATTCGGGCTGGAGGCATTAGCTCATAACCTGATGAAAGTGGCAGGCGTCCTTCTCGCTATTCTCTTAAAACCCTATCAAAATGGAAAACACGTGAAGAAAACGGGTTCGGTTTTCTCCACGTGTTTTGTTTCAGGGGCTTATTAGACAGCCCTCTCACTTATTTTTTAGCCACTAGCAGTAACAGAATTTGCGCAGCCGATGGTATGTGGCTGCAGAGCTGCCTTCCGATTTCCTGAAGCAATCCTCCAGACACTTTCTTCTAGGCAAGGCTATGTCCAGGCATCGGATGATGAAATATACGTATTAGTTTTGTGCTTCCAAAAACTCAGTAACTTGGTCTGGAGATTTAGCGTTAGCGCTGTGCAGGTGAGCGAGCTTTTCACCGTTTTGGAAGATGAGCAGGGAAGGGATGCCCAGCACCTGATATTTCTCAGCCAATTCAGGGAAGTTGTCCCGGTTGGCCGAGTACCATGTATACTGGCTATACTCTTCGACGATTGGATCGATGAACATATCCATACGTGTGCAGTCCGGGCACCAGCCTGCGAAGAATTTCACGATTACCTTTTGATCCCCCGAAATAATTTCATTGAATTGCTCTACCGTAGTAATTTCTATCATTTTTATCACGCTCCTTATACTTGCTAGTTTACACATATTAGTGGGTAGCGGAAAGTGTTTTGCATTTGCAGCAGGCGGATGAAAAGGTTTTCTGGTAAAATGTAATGAATGAGCATTCATTACTTCCTTGCTAAATCAATGGAAAGTAATGAAATTTTGGGTTTTTATAGAAAATTATCTTAAAAGATGTTGATAAAAATGAGGAAATCAAATACACTAAGGACAGAAAAGTTGTTTCAAATTTTTTTCGTCCAAAAATGAATGATTGTTCATTCGGTGAAAAGAGTGGAGAAGGGGGAAATTCTCGTGACTTACAAAATTCAAAAAGCGGCCGTATTAGGGTCAGGGGTTATGGGGTCAGGCATCGCCGCGCATTTAGCGAATATCGGCATCCCGACATTATTGTTAGACATCGTACCAAAAGAAATGACTGCCCAAGAGCAGGCACAGGGCTATACACTAGAAAGTCCGCAAGTTCGCAATCGCTTTTCAACTGGTGCAGTACAGAAGCTTTTAAAGCAAAAGCCAGCTCCA
Organism: Lysinibacillus sp.; assembly: GCA_051874195.1. Lineage (GTDB taxonomy): Bacteria > Bacillota > Bacilli > Bacillales_A > Planococcaceae > Lysinibacillus_B. The sequence continues at coordinate 1,780 of JBJEFP010000319.1, forward strand.
TTGGCTGCTAAAAAGAACCTGGCACTCATTACAGCGGGGAACTTTGAGGATGATTTCGATAAATTAAAAGATGTAGATTGGATCATCGAAGTTATTGTAGAAAACCTTGATATCAAAAAAGGGCTGATGGAAAAAATCGATGCCGTCCGCAGACCTGGCACAATTGTCAGCTCCAACACATCAGGGGTCAGCATCAATGCGATGGCAGAGGGACGTTCGGAAGATTTCCAAAAGCACTTCCTCGGAACGCATTTCTTCAACCCACCGCGTTACTTGAAGCTATTGGAGGTTATTCCTTCTAATACAACAGCACCGGAAGTCGTATCATTCATGCAGACATTCGGTGAAGATGTTCTAGGCAAAGGCGTTGTTGTCGCAAAAGACACACCGAACTTCATTGCAAACCGGATCGGTACATACGGTCTGATCATCACGATGAAGGAGATGCAGGGGCGCGGCTACTCGGTAGGGGAAGTCGACTCGGTGACGGGTCCGCTGATCGGCCGTCCTAAGTCAGCGACATTCCGTACGCTCGATGTAGTCGGTCTGGACACATTTGCACACGTAGCAAAAAACGTCTATGACCACACTACGGGCGAGGAACAGGCAGTGTTTGCCGAAGACCCGACCTTGAAGAAGATGATTGAGAATGGCTGGCTTGGTGCCAAGTCCGGTCAGGGCTTCTTCGTGAAGAAAGGAAAAGAAATTTTAGAGCTTAATCTCGATACATTTGAATATGAGCCGGTGAAAAAGCTGAAGACGCCTTCCATGGAAATGGCGAAGCAGGCACGCGGTTTAGCAAATAAAGTGAAAACGCTCGTCTATGCAAAAGACCGTACAGGCGAACTATTATGGAACATCTTCGCTCCGACATTGCTTTACTCGGCGCAGCTGACAGGTGAAATCGCAGATGATATCGTAGCCATCGACAATGCGATGAAGTGGGGCTTCGGATGGGCGCAAGGGCCATTTGAAATGTGGGATGCAATCGGCGTGAAGCAATCGGTTGAAAAGATGAAAGAAGAAGGACGGGAGATTCCCGTTTTCGTTCAAGGCCTTCTCGACAAAGGTCTGGAAACATTCTATTCGGAGGTCGACGGCGACCCGGCCTACTACAATGGCAGTGAATATGTAAAGGTGCCGGTAAACGACAAGGCGATCGACTTGAAACGCTACAAGAAAAAACATGGCGTCATTAAATCAAATGCCGGTGCAAGCATCATCGACCTGCAGGACGGGGTGCTGCTGCTGGAGTTCCATTCACAATCGAATGCAATCGGCCTGGACATCATCCAGATGCTGAATGCAGCCATCGATGAACTCGAGAACAATGCCGCTTATAAGGGGCTTGTCATAGGGAACCAGGGCAAAAACTTCTGTGTAGGGGCAAACCTTGGCATGATCTTAATGGAAGCGCAGGATGATAACATCTTTGAACTCGACTACGTCATCAACGCATTCCAGAAAGCGATGCGCCGCATCAAGTACGCAGCGAAGCCGGTTGTAGCGGCCCCGTTCCAAATGACGCTCGGCGGTGGTGCAGAGGTATGCTTGCCGGCCGCTCATATCCAGGCTTCAGCAGAGACGTACATTGGTTTAGTAGAGGCAGGTGTAGGGGTCATTCCGGGAGGAGCAGGCAACCTGGGGCTTTATGAAAAGTTCCTGAAAGGCATGCCGAACGGTGCAGAGGTAGACTTACAGCCAGTGGTGAATAAAGTGTTCGAAACAATCGCCATGGCGAAAGTGTCGACATCCGGCGAAGAAGCGCGTGAGAACAACTTCCTCGACTTCGCTGACGGCGTTTCCGTCAATCCGGACCACTTGATCTACGATGCGAAGCAGGCAGCGATTGCATTATATGATGCCGGCTACAAGCCACCTGTGAAGAAGAAAATCAAAGTGGTAGGCGCACCGGGCTATGCAACACTATTACTGGGCGCACAGGGCATGTTCGATTCTGGATTCATCAGCGAATACGACCTTTCCATCGCGAAAAAGCTTGCATTCGTTCTTGCAGGCGGTCTAGTGCCGTACGGAACGGAAGTGGATGAGGAGTACATTCTAGGGCTTGAGAAGAAAGCGTTCCTAGAGCTAGTACAGCATCCAAAAACACAGCAGCGCATGCAGCACATGCTGGTCAAAGGGAAACCGTTACGCAACTAATCATACGAGTTTAATAGAAAACGATGAATAGCATTCAGCTAAACAAGGGGGAGACATCACTATGCGTGAAGCCGTTATTGTGGCAGGTGCA
>JBJEFP010000320.1:0-32261 GCA_051874195.1 Lysinibacillus sp.
GTCGAACAAATGCCTTCTGCCAGTTCGGCTTGGGACAACCCTTTATAAATCCTCAATTGTCTTAGCTTGTCGCCCACCTGCATCCAAACATTCACTCCTTACCATGTGATATTATCACAAAATTTAAAATATTGATTCCTTGTCCTATAGGGATTGCCTAAATAATTACATTTCCGGCCTTGTCCCATCTCCCATTGTAACTGATTTTTTATAAAAAACAGCAATTTTTTATAAAGTAATATCCTGTGTCCACTCAATCATCCAAAATATCCATAAAAAACTATTGTCAAATGGTTTTACACGATTGCATTAGACATCCTTCCGTCGTGCCTGTACACTGAAATAAATTGGACAAATGAGGATGAATCGAATGACGAATATTGTTTTACAGCTTTCCCCGGAGGAACTGGAAAAGGTACAGCGCTACTATGCTTCTGACCGCATACAACGAAATGCACCAGGCGTCGTGTTCGCCGCCAAGCTTGCGGACACGGCCATCACCGTATACAAATCCGGAAAAGTCATGTTTCAGGGTGCCGGGGCGGTACGGGAATCTGCGCGCTTCGGAACGGCAGAAGCGGCTGCAAAGAAGATCAGTTCAGCAAAAGGCGATACCCTTCCGCCCGATTTCGCAAAGCTGTCCGTGCTCGGTTCGGATGAAACGGGAACCGGCGACTACTTCGGTCCCGTCACTGTGGCTGCGGTGTACGTGCCCGCTGATAAAATCGAGCTAATAAGAGAGCTCGGCGTCAAGGACTCCAAGCAGCTGACGGACGACTACATGCGCAAAATCGCCCCTGATTTGATGAAGGTTTGCGTGCACAGCATTTTAACCCTGCCAAACAACAAATATAATGCGCTCCAATCGAAAGGCTATTCACAAGGAAAGATCAAGGCGATGATGCATAACCAGGCACTGAAGCATGTGCTGCATAAAATGGCGCCCGAGAGGCCCGACTACATTTTAATCGACCAGTTTGCGGAACGCGGCATCTACTACAACCACATCAAGAACGAAAAGGAAATCATCCGCGAAAATGTACTCTTCTCCACAAAGGCGGAAAATCTGCATGTCGCGGTTGCTACAGCCTCCATCCTGGCTAGATATGCCTTTTTAAAGGAGATGGACCGGCTGGCTGGCATTACCGGCTTTCCATTGCAAAAAGGCGCTGGCAAAAAGGTCGATGAAATGGCTGCCCGCATTTTGGCAAAGCATGGGGAGGCCATGCTGAAGTCCATGACAAAATGGCATTTTGCTAATACGGAAAAAGCAAAAGTTCTTCTCCGCAAAAAGAATACAGACTATTAGTCCTCCAATCAATTCCGCTTCGACGTAATTGATTGGCTATATAGACATACTGTAAGCTGCCGGCTGGCAAAGTTCGTTACATCGAAAAGCTGGAAAGCGTAGAGGTGTAAGAACGAAAGAGGGCTCCCCACTCGAAGGGAGCCCTCTTTTCATTTACTTTTCGCTTCATGCACCTTTAAATTTTTCCCTTTGACCGGGGTATCCTTCATTGCCTTTAGCACAAGCGGGCCTTTGCCATTTAGAATTTCGACAAAGGTAGACGTATCCAGTATCGTAATGATTCCTATATCTTCAGCGCTTATTCCAGGAATTTTAGCGATCGTCCCGACAAAGTCAACTGCCCGCAGCTTTTTCTTCTTGCCGCCGTTGAAATAGAGCTTCATGATTCCTTCATTGACAAGCGCCTTCTTCACCCGCTTCTTCTTTGGTGTTTGGTTCATCTTCTGTTCAAACAGGCCTTCCATCTTTACGACCTGCTCCCCATCCGGCCGCTCTCGCTTAGGAATGGAGAATCCGATGTATTCCTCAATCCCTTTCAGGAATTCCTCCTCATACGGGGTCACAAACGTGATGGCCGTCCCGCTCAATCCTGCCCGTCCCGTCCGTCCTGTCCGATGCACATAGGCTTCCTTTTCAAGCGGCAGGTCGTAGTTGATGACGTGGGTGACATGGTCGATATCGATGCCGCGTGCCGCTACATCCGTGGCGACCAGATAGCGAAATGCGCCTTCCTTGAAATCATTCATGACCAGAAGCCGTGTTGATTGGTCCATGCCGCCATGCAGCTTGTCGACGCTGTAATCCAGATCATATAATTCATCATGCACCTCATCGACCCGGTCCTTCGTGCGGCAGAAGATGATGCAGCTGTCCGGATTTTCGACAATCGTCACGTCCTGCAGCAGCTGGAGCTTGTCCTCTTCCACTACTTCGATGACACTGTGGTCGATTGTACTGGTCACCACTTCTTTTTGCACTTCGATATCGACCGGTGCAACGAGGTGCCGTGCCGCCAGTTCCTTTACCGCTTCCGGCAATGTCGCTGAAAACAGCATCGTCACCCTGTTTTTCGGCATATGGCCGAGAATAGCCTCCACTTGCTCGATGAAGCCCATATTCAGCATTTCATCCGCTTCATCAATGACCACGTATCGTATTTTCTCAAGCTTCAACGTCCCTTTTTCGATATGGTCAAGGACACGGCCAGGCGTCCCGACAGCGATATGTGTTTTCTGCTTCAGCTCCGTCTGCTGATAATGGAACGGCTGCTTTCCATAGAGCGGCACGGCCTTGATTCGTTTGTATCGGCCAATGCTCGTAAACTCCTCGGCCACCTGGACGGCCAGCTCGCGGGTAGGGGTCAGGACAAGCGCCTGCGGTTTGTTTTCCAGCCATTCCACCTGCTCGCAGATGGGAATGGCAAAAGCGGCTGTCTTGCCGCTTCCGGTTTGAGATTTCACGAGCAAGTCGAGATTTGCAAGCGCAGCAGGCAATACCTTCTGCTGCACCTCTGTCGGCATGGTATAGCCCAATTTTGCTAGAGCCCTTTCAATCTGATTACTTAATTGGAATTGTGTAAAATTTTGCATCGTCAACCTCCTATATCAGAGCTATTATACACGAAAGTTGGCCGGCAAGCGGTTTCATTATGACGATTTTGTTAACTATCTAAATTTTCCGACATTATATGCAATAATAAACATAACTTTTTTAAGGAATGGAGGATGTCTATGGAACATAAATTTGCTAAGGTCAATAGTATGAAAACCGTTATCCCCCATCTACTGCAAATTATCCTGAACATCAGCTTGACGATACTTGGAGTCGTCCTGAGTGTGATGATGATCATCGAGCTTGTGGAATTTGTGCAGATGGTCTTTTCTTCAGAAAAGCGTGACTACAAGTACTTTTTAGCGAATATCCTTGTATTTTTCCTGTACTTCGAATTCATCACCATGATCATAAAATATTTCAAAGAGGATTATCACTTCCCCCTCCGGTATTTCCTGTATATAGGCATCACCGCCATGGTGCGGCTCATCATTGTAGAACATGAACATGCAGTAGACACGCTCATTTTCTCGCTTGTCATTCTCGTCATGATTATAGGCTACTATATTATCAACATTACCCCACGCGAACGGCCTGGGGTGAAAAAATAATCACAGATGAAAGGGCAGATTACATGAGATGGAGACGTAATCTGCTCTTAACTCTGGCGATTTTCCGTATGGAACAAATAGAAGAATTCTTTTCCGAATATTTTCATTCCCGTTCCCTGACCACCTGAATATACTTACTATACAGGCTTCTCGACGCTCTTGAATGATTACCAGCAACATACTCCTTCACTTCACCATCTCCTTAATGTATTGCAGTAATTGACAATGTACCTTTTCACGTTATAAAGAACAGCAGGCAGAGCCTATACAAAAATAATAGTGAGGGTGCATGAATATGAACAACAATGTAAATCCATCGAATCCTGATTCAATCCCGAAGTTTGTTGATCTCCTGCCAAAGCCTCCAACGGCAGTTTCACGGACGCATAAGGATTATCCCAACAAATCCTATTATGAGCTGACGATTTCAGAAGGCAGGCATCGTTTCCATAAAAATTTCCCGCTCTCCAAAATTTGGGGCTATAATGGACTCCTTCCCGGACCGACCATTGAAGCGAGAAAGGACAAATCGACCTTTGTAAAATATGTACACAAATTGCCCGACAAGCACTTCCTACCTGTCGATTATACATTGCATAGTGCATCCGATTCGCCAGAGGTCAGAACGGTTGTCCACCTGCATGGTGCACATGTGGACTGGGAGAGCGATGGCCATCCGGAAGCTTGGTATACAAAGAATTACGAAGTGGTCGGGCCAAAATTCAGAAAAGAGGTCCATGAATACACAAACCATCAGCCTGCATCGACCCTATGGTATCACGACCATACAATGGGGCTTACAAGGTTGAATGTTTACGCAGGGCTGGCAGGCTTCTACCTTCTCCGGGACTCGTTGGAGGATCGCTTGAATCTGCCGAGCGGAAAATATGAAATCCCCTTGATGATCCAGGATAAGTCATTCAACGAGGATGGTTCTCTATTCTATCCTGATCAGACGAACCCTCCCGCCCCCGTCCACCCCTCCATTACACCCGGTTTCGTCGGCAATACGATTGTTGTAAACGGGAAAGTATGGCCTTATTTACGGGTGGAGCCTAGAAAGTACCGCTTCCGTCTGCTCAATGGCTCTAATAGAAGAGGCTATGACATCAGTCTTTCAAATGACCAGCCCCTCATCCAAATTGGTTCAGATGGAGGCTTCCTGTCTGCGCCTGTCGAAATCCCATCGATTGAACTGCTGCCTTCAGAGCGGGCGGATGTCATCATCGATTTCTCCCATTCGACAGGGGAGCATATTACCATGATGAATAATGACGCAGAATTTCCAGGGGAGCATACAAACGTCATTATGCAGTTCCATGTAGACCTTCCACTCAGGGGCGGCGATACAAGTGAAGTACCGGCGACATTGGCTCCTTCAATGGATTTGCATGAACATCACGCCCATACAATCAGAAACCTGCCCCTAACAGCTACAACAGATGACTATGGCCGGTTGATGCTCCTTTTAAATGAACGGATGTATCACGATCCAGCTACCGAAAAACCTTCTATGGACAGTATCGAAGTTTGGAATTTCATCAACACAGCACCTGTCCCTCACCCAATACATGTGCATTTGGTGCAATTTAAAATTCTCGATCGCACGCCGTTTGACGTGGACCTTTACAACAGTGAGGGCACCTTGCAATTCACGGGGAACCCGGTCGAGCCGCGGGAATATGAACGGGGATGGAAGGATACAGTAAAAGCAGAAGCTGGCATGGTAACACGCATCATCATGCATTGGAAGAATCATGCCGGCCATTATATTTGGCATTGTCACTTCTTAGAGCATGAAGATCATGACATGATGCGCCCTATTCTCGTCATAAAGGATACACACCCTGTCCAACCGCCGCATGTAGATGAAGAACACGGATGAACTAATCACTCTATATGCCTTTCCAGCTGCACCACTAGAAAAAGCACGCAGCGCAGCCTGTCCGGTAAGGGAATGCCGAGTAACGGCCTCCTGTCGTCATGCTTTTGCAGCTACTAAATACCCGCCTATCAATGGCAGTACACACGGGGGATATTCGCTACAGCTTTTCCCTAGCCATTTGTAATAACCCAAAAATAAAAGGAGGCCCTTTACCTAACGTATAAGGGCCTCCTCTCCATGCTATGAATGTCCTATTTTACGATGCGGCTAATCTCCTTGAATGCATCGCCCTTTGCGATAACCTGCATTTCAAAAAGGGCCATTTCCACACTTGTAATGTTCGCGCCGAGCTGCATCACCTTTTGTATGCCGATTTCGTGGTTGCCCGCCGTCCGTGATGATACACAGTCTGCCAGCACTTCCACCTCGTAGCCGGCACGAAGCAGGTGAGCCGTCGTTTGATAGACGCAAATATGCGTTTCGATGCCTGCCAGGAGCACCTTCTTGCGCCCCGTCGCCTCCAGCTGGCGGACAAACTCCTCATTGTCATATGCGCTGAAGGTGATTTTCTCGATTGGTGATCCTTCCATTTCATCAGCAATTGCCTCTACTGTCGGACCCAATCCCTTCGGATATTGCTCGACCCATAAAATAGGGAGTCCCAGCACCTTCGCTCCCTTTACCATACGGACGATGTTATCGATGACCGCCTCGCTGTTTTCTACAATCTGTGCCAGCCTTCCCTGAATATCAACCAGCACAAGTACCGTATCTTCTTTTGTCAACATTACGATTCCTCCTTTATTTCACCTCTATTATAAATGCAAATACCTTGTGCTTTCATCCATTTTCCTCAGCTAAAAAGCCATCCGATAAGCTAAGCTTATCGGATGGCCCTGCCGGATTCATTATTGAAGTGCTTCCAAAAGAATGTCGTATTCCTTGGAAGTCCAAGCTTCCACTGTAAGCGTTCCATTTGTATAGGCACTCTTAATCAGAAAAGGAACGCCGCTTGTATTTTGAAACTGGAAGTCCAGCGATCCGTATGAAACGGTCGCATCCCTGCCCTTCGGTACGTATCCTACACTCAGAGAATGGTGGTGGCGTTCGACCATTGTCACCGGCAATTGATCGACTGCATTAAACAGGGTCGAGGATGTCTGGCATATGCCGCCACCGATTCCCATAACAAGCTCCCCGTTGATGATTTCCCTCGCCGGCTGATATCCCCTTTCTTCCGACCGCCGTCCGACCATTGTATTGAAAGAAAAGGTATCCCCAGTCCCGACGATGATATTGTTCAATGCCTTCGCCGACAGTTCGATATTTTTGCTCCTTCCTGCTTCACCGCTATTGAAGTAGGTCGTATAGGAGGCGATTTTCACCTCATCCAGCGTTGGGATATCCTGCGCTTCGTAGCCGCTTTTCGTTTCATAAATGGGCAATATAATCTCCCCACCTATACTGGAGGCTTCCATCACCTTGTCTACAAGCTCCCTTTCCTTCAGAACCACCATGGGATTCCCTTTAATCACCTGACCATCTTCACCAATTTTATCGAGCACCATTTTCTTATCGTACCCCGGTGTAGAACCCGTGCCTCTTGCCAGCCCCTTCGCTAGTTCCTCGATTTCACTTTCATAGGCACTTACATCCATTTCATACCCCATCTCAAGAGGCGTAACCGTCCTGACCACCTTGGATGTACGGGGGTCAATCAGCTTCAGAACCGGCTCAGACTCCTCTTCTTCTGTACCTGACCGGGGCCCTCCGTAAGCAACCTGCTGTTGAAGATCTTCGACTTGTTGTTCCAGTTCCGCAACTTTTCCTTCAAGGTTTTTTTCCTTTTCCGATCTATCCTGACAGCCCACAAGCCCTGCAACAAACACCAGCATAATAATAATCCATTTTTTCATGTCATTTTACCTCTACCTTTAATGATTTTCTGAAAAAGGACAATTAATACATCCTATTCAAAAATCATTGACCTGCTCCCTTTTTCTTGTCGGGAAGGAGGCGCTGTTTTCCATATTCAGCAGCACGCCTTCCTCTACATCCCATCTCATGTAGACGTCATGATATTACTCATTGAACGGCCTGCAAAAGACCTGTATAGTGGACGGGTAAGGAGGATTTGCATATGTTGCGTCTGAGTTGGCTGATCAGCGTCGGGATTTCCCTTTTCGGTGTCCTGCTGATTGAACATTTTTTCACCATAACCGCAGATGAGAAAGGGACGGCCGGTGGCAATTTAGGTGCTGTCGGACTTGCACTTGCTGCACCCTTCATCTTATTGAGCTTATTTATCACCTTCCGCTATTTTACGGAGCTTTCTCGTCAGGCGAAGGACCTGATTTTACGCGTGTGTTTGCTGATTGGCGGCATTGCGCTTGCAGGAGCGTTTATGTATTTTGCACTCGATTATAAGGATGATGTATATGCATCTCTTGGAGGCACGACAAGCGAAAAAGGTTCGATTATTTATGGTTTCCCTATATTGAATGAGTATACAAATAATGTTTTCATCAATTTCTATACATTTGCCTTACTCCATACAATAGGTGCCATAGCTGGCGGCGTTTTTGGCATCCTTCGTCCACAGAAACAGGCAGCCATGGAAGAAAAAACGGACGGGGAATAATCCCGTCCGTTTTCTTATGCAGATTTTAATGTCTTGGAGCTAAGCCTGGCACGGATGACACTTATAAAAATAGCCATAGCCAGCACAATCAGCACTGCGGCTGTAAAGGTAAAGCTCTCCCCTAGTGAGAAGGGCAGCATCCCTAGCCCTGAAGAACCCGCTACAACACCGAGGGAGAAGAAAGCGTAGAAATACCCGTATGCCTTTCCCCGGATGCCGGCCGTCGTCGAACGGACGAGCAGCGTATTGATTGCCGGGAAGAGGAAGGCAAAGCCGACCCCATATAGAGCAAGGACGCCGTACAGAGTTGCAGATGATGTCATTTGTCCGATCAAGAACTGGCTGCATCCCATGCACGCCAGCCCCGCCACAAGGCTGTATACCGGCTTTATTTTATCAAACAGGCGATTTGTCGGCAGTACAAAAATCAATACCGCCACAATGCCGAACATGCTCATCAATGTGCCGCTCAGCCTGGAGTCGTAGCCCAAGCGCTCTACATGAAGCGGCAGTAGATAGGCGAGCGCCCCTTGCGAAAACATCAGGAAAAAAGCACCCGCATATGCTTGTACAATCCCCTTATTGAAATGAAATGCCTCTTTATTTTCTTTCGCCTTTTCCCGATTGGCTGACGTGGAAATTTTTAAAAACAACACCGTCAATAGCGCCAGCACAACACCGGCTACTGCTACGGTCGTAAAGACGAACGGCACAGATACGCGGCTCGCCATAATGCCGCTGTATGCCGGTCCTACAATCGCCGCCACTCCGACAAATGCACCCGTCACCGCACTTTGGCTTCCCTGCTTTTCGTCCTTCGTCGTATTGGCAAGCAGTGTAAATGCAGCCGGAACAATCAGCCCGCCCAAAAAGCCGTGGATGAAACGGACGATGATGAGCGTGGCCTGATTATCAACGATGTTATATAGCATCAGCGAAAAGCTCGTGGCAATAAGCCCCATCACCAATATGCGAAACGCACCGTAGCGGTCTGTAAAGATTCCTGCAAGTACGTTGCCGAACGTATTCGTCAAGGAATAAATCCCCACTACAAATCCTGCCACCGTGGCACTTGCCCCGACGGATGTGGCAAACGTGCTCATGACCGGCAGCTGGGTGAATAGGTCGATGAATGTGAAAAATACAATCATATATACAATCCATGATTTCCGGAATGGCTTGAGTGGGCAGGATATCCATCTCTTTTTCAAGTAAAAGTCAAACGCAAAATTCCCGAACGGAATGAAGGCGACCAGTATAGCCAATAGTGATAACCCGACATTCCATTGAATACGGAGCTGTGCATATAGGACGGATAGTAAATAAGCTATGAAAATACCGCCATGGAGGGTACCGACAATCGTCACCGCCACCGGCAGACCTGCCATATATTTAAGCGGCATGGCAATGCATAGCAATACAAGCAGCGATAGGCCGTCTATGATGCCGGTTGTACGTAGAATGGGTATTGGATGAAACGACATTGCCCCGTCCTCCTTTTATTTCTTTTCCATTGTCTATTATTCTATAGGAAGTAATTAAAGAAAGTCTATCAATCCAAAAAGAAAAAGCGACAAATTTGTCGCTTTTATTACAAATTCCTATTTTTGAGTTGCTGCACTGTTTTATTGACATCCTTACTTTCGCAAATTGCCGAGATGACGGCTACCCCGTCCACTCCCGTATGCAATGGCTGATGGGCATTTTCCTCTGTAATCCCTCCAATGGCTACGACAGGAAGGCCGGGAAATCGTTTGACTACCTGGCTCAAAAGGTCTGTTCCAATCGGCGCCTTTGCATCTGCTTTTGATTTCGTATGGAATACAGGACCTATCCCTACATAATCAGCGCCGTGCTTGACCGCTTGTTCCACTTCCTCCATCGTATGGGCGGAAATACCGAGAATGCCGTCACCGATTTTCTCCCTTACCTTTTTCGCCTTCTCGTCATCCTGTCCAATATGCACGCCATCCGCCTGAAGCGTGGCAGCCAGGTCAGCATCATCATTCACAATAAACGGAACATTATACTGTTTGCATAACGTTTGGCAATCACGTGCAAATTGTACGTATTCTTCGCCCTCCAGTGCACCTTCGCCCTTTTCACGAAACTGAAATATTGTAGCGCCCGCCTGTAATGCTTCCTCGAGGACGGCAAGCGGCTTTCTCTCTCGCACATTTTGGGCCCCCATTATGAAATAAACTGCCAGTTGTTCACGATTCAACGATCATCACTCCTGCCTCTTTTTTGAATTGCCGATAAGCGAAATGGTTTGTAGGACCATGGCCATTCCCTATATTCAGTGGATGGCTGATGGCCAGGTGGACAAATTTCTTCGCTTCGAAGACTGCCGTTTTTATGTCGAGCCCTTTCCCGAGAAATGCCGTCAATGCTGCTGAGAACGTGCAGCCGGTTCCATGCGTCTGCGTTGTGGGAATCCGGTCGCTCGCTACAGTAAACTTCGTGCCGTCCAAAAAGTAGGCGGTATCGACGGCTCTTTCCCCGTCCAGATGTCCCCCCTTCATCACGACACATGCCACACCACATTGCAATAATACGCTTGCCGCCTCTTCCATGTCCGCCTCCGATGAAATGGATACACCGCTTAATGCAGATGCTTCAGGGATGTTTGGTGTCACGACTGTCGCAATCGGCAGCAAATGCTCCTTCATTGCCTCGATTGCCTGCTGCTGCAGGAGCACTGCACCTCCCTTTGCAATCATGACGGGATCGATGACAAGGAAGGCATCTTTTTCTGCCAGCACTTCGGAAACCGCACGGATGATATCGGCCGAGAACAGCATGCCCGTCTTAATGGCCCGAACCGGCATATCACGGAACACTGCGGTCATTTGCTGTACGACAAAGTCTGCATCCACCGGAAAAATCCCATCGACCCCCAGTGTATTTTGGGCTGTCACCGCTGTAATAGCGGAGGTCCCGAATACCTCCAGTTCCTGAAACGTCTTCAGATCCGCCTGGATGCCTGCCCCCCCTCCCGAATCGGAGCCGGCTACCGTCATAACGATGTCCATTCTTTTTCCTCCTGCGAAAGCAGTTCCAGCACATTTAGCAGCGCTATTTGGAAGCTGCCGATGGACGGTGTATCCCCTGCTATTTCAGCGGCCCGCTTATAACCTGCTGAAATGGCTTGAAGCGTCTCCACATGTTTGCCGTTTGCCGCCAGGCCGGCTGCGCAAATGGCACTCAACAGGCATCCCGTAGCTGTCACCTGTGTAATACGTACATCCCCACCTTGCACCTGGTAGGTTTCCCTTCCATTTGTGATGACATCTATTCTTCCTGTGACGAAGACAAGCGTGTCATAGGCATTTGCCATCAGCTTGGCCACCTCGATGACATCCATCTCTCCTTCGCCGCTATCGACGCCCTTCGATTCCCACGGTACCCCTGCAATGGCGGCAAGCTCTCCTGCATTGCATCGGATACAGTCTATCTTCACCTGCTCCAGTATTTTTTCCACCATCTGTTGCCGATACTTAGAAGCGCCGACAGCAACCGGGTCCAGCACGACCGGGATGCCCTTCCTATTTGCTGCCTTACCAGCGGCCAGCATCGTTTCGGCCGTCGCTTCACGGAGCGTTCCGATATTGATCAGCAGGGCATCCGAAATGCCGATCATCTCCTCTGCCTCCCGTGCCTCATCCGACATGATCGGCGAAGCGCCCATTGCCAGCAGACCGTTCGCCGTAAAATTGGCTGCCACTGTATTGGTAATGCAATGTACGAGCGGATTATGTTTACGAATGTTCAATAAGACCATGTTTCCCAACCTCACTTTCCCAATCTTGTATCGTCCAGGACATCTCCCAAAACTGCCATTCATAATAGCAGCTGCGGATGAAATGTTCCTTCAACATACTGCTTTTATGCATGTTTTCGTCTGCATAGCGGTCCATCATTTCAATCTGCTCTTCAATCGAGCGCTTAAATGACATATCGCTGTACATATGAATCCAATCTTCATACACTTTGACCCCTGGCTTCGCATCACGATAATGCTCTCCTATCTCCTGATATAGCCACGGGCACGGAAGCATTGCTGCAAGGCTGTCGGCAGCATCGCCATTGTACACCGCCTGATACATGTGGCTTACATAATTGTAGGCAGCAGGTGCCGGCCTGAAGCTTGCAACCTCTTCTTCCTTAATACCCAGCTCTTGAAAAACGGTTGTATGCAGCATCAACTCTGACTGTTGGACAAATTGTGCCTTTTCCCAAAAGAATTTCATATCTGCTTCCTTTTCTGTTTTCACAGCAGTCAATGCCAAAATCTTTGAGTAGTGCTTCAAATAGTAGGCGTCCTGCAGCATGTAATATTTGAACTTTTCAATCGGCAATGTACCGTTGACCAATCCTTTCACAAATGGGTGCTGGAAGCTTTCTTCGAAATATTGATTCGTTTCTTTTCGCACTTCTTGACAAAATGACATAGTTCCCTCTCCTTCATGCTAATTTTGGTATGACAAGCTTCGGGGACGAAGTGAGCAACAGTGTCGTGCAAACAATCGTCACCCCAATCGTCGGAAGCATTGGGGTAGCATTATAAATAATCGAATAAAGCCACACATTCTGGCCATTTGCAAACATGTAGAAAAATATCACCCCCGAAATGACATGAACAAAAAATTTGAAAAATCCTGCTATGCAGATTGCTACTGTCAAAGACAATACGAGCTTACGTTTATGGAAAGTGCGTAATGCTCGGTGAATGGGCTTGTTCAGAAAGGCGGCAAATCCGACTGCCGCATTCGCCAGGCAATGATCCAAAAACACTTGGGCCCAGTGATATACAGGTACGCCGGTAGCTACGTCAATGAGGCCGATTAGTATGCCGGTTGAAAAGCCTGCGACCAATCCCCATCTAATCGCCATAAGCAGAATCGGAATCATCTGGAGGGAAATCCCGCCTCCTTGGGGCATAAAGTTGATGGTCAGCATATCGAAGACAACACCGATACTTGCAAACAGCGCTATTTCAATCCATACTCTCAGTTTTCTTTTCTCCATACTTTCCTCTCCTTTCTCGTATAGGCGTACCGAGAGAAGGAATAGAAAGAAAAAAAACGATATCAGGACAGAGCCTGACATCGTTTTACAGTCGGTTTCCATCCACATTCCCTACGCAAGTACTAACTTACAGGTTCAAAGAGTCAGTGCAGCATCCGTGCACAATCTCAGCCGACTCGCTCGGCCCCTCCTGTGGTTGCTATGTTGTTTTAATGGCTTTATCATAGCCGAAATGAAAAGAGAGTTCAATACCATTTTGAATATTTGGTCATTTTATCCTGTACGCGCAAGCCAGGTAGCGATACGTGCCAACAGCTCTGCCCGCAGCATCACCAGCTCATCAAATTCATAGAAGAACAGCAATTTCTGCTCCGCCACTGTCGTTCCAGCCGGCTTCGGATATAGGACAAAATACATGAAGGATTCGGCAAAGTCCTCCTGCTCATGTGTGGTCGCATATTCACTCAGAAAATATTCGCCTGTTTCCTCATAGTAAGGCACCCAAAAACGCTCGTAGAACAGGTACATATAGGAATCCTCATAGAAGCAGCCGCCCTCCTCGGTGTAATTCGTCCAGCAATATTCCCTATAGACGCTGTAATCCACTTCATCAGGGGTCAAAGAAATGAGGTGGGCCAGTTCGTGCAAATTGTTCTGGATTGTCTCCGAAGGAATGAAAGGGTCGACATTCAGCCCGAGTATCGCACTTGTGCCCTCTGCCACCTTGACATATGCGTTCGTCTGGTTCCCCTCGAAAATCTCCACTCCATCAATCATCATCGTCCTGTCATCCGGCGTCATCCAGTCAAAGCTGTTCCACTGCCATAAGTAGCCTTCCTCTACGTCATCAAGCACCATGTTGTCCTCAATTTCGTACATATAGACGATTTCCTCAGGCATATTTGCATTTTCACCAACAAGGTAGGCGTCCAGCGGCCCGTATTCACCTTCCAGCTCAGCAATTACTCCGTCCCCCCAGACAGCACAGTCTTCTGGTGTACTACAGACGATTGCAAGCATGCAGATTTGCTCCTCTTCATTGAAGACCTCTCCTTCAAAACAAACCTGCTCCTCCATAACCACCTTTTCGGGGAGTCGGACTTCCTCATCCACCAGCAGCAGTGCCACAATCAGGAAGAATACTCCAGCACCCAACAGGAAAATCAAACAACCGCCGACCAGCCATAAGGCCATCCTCCGTTCACACCTCTTTATCTCGTTTCCTATCAGTATATTCACTACTTTAGAGGAATAAGTAAAGAGTCTCCCCAGCTTTCCAACTCATTTTTTTGAGAACTACACCGCCATCCCAAAAAGGGAAAAGGAGCTTCCTTACAAGAAGGCAGCTCCTATAATTCCTTTTTTCTTCTTCGCTTCTTTATCTTTTGGCTGATTGTACGGTATGCCAAATTTCCGACCAGGAAGAAGGACATCCCGATTCCGAATAAAGCTACAACCCAGCAAATCCATTCGAAAATGGAATAATCCTTCATCTTCGACCAGTCGATATCCCCCTCCCATTCCTCGATGACGAGGTTCATGCCGTAGATGCCGGATATCACCGTGAAAATCGTCATGATGAATAGAAGGTCATTCAGCCGCTTATCAGCCTGATCCTCCAACACCCGATACAGCTCATTCAGCGTCTCCTTGATTTCGCTATACTGTTGTGTAATCCTGAACTGCTTGCGCAGCATCGCGGAAAGTTCCCTTCCCTCCGAACGGACAGCCACTTCATCGAAATAATATTGGGCGGAGAACTGCGTGATTTCCTCAATCAGTTCATCTACGACAGCCTTATCGTGCTTCCATTCAATTTCGCTATGTTCAAAGGAAATCTTCAATAGAATGATTTTATAGAAGTAATAGATGATGATCATGTAGTAATGGGTGCTGAAAAATTTTCCGATGGATTTCAGCTTTTCAGCCTGTGGCGCGCCCGTAATATGCATATGCGCCTGATTGGAGGTGACGGTATATGCGTATGGTGCCCACCGGTCGAGCACATGCTCTTCGATATAGCGCCGGATATACTGTTCATTTGCAGCAGAAATGAAGGGGTGGCCGCTTTTACTGTATCCATCCATCTGGCCAAGGCGGAACAGATGGGTATCGTCCACCTCGCCTCTCTTTGTCACCAGCATGCCTGTTGTATACATGCGTTCATCTTCAAAAAATGGCACGCTCCCGCCGTATTGCAATACCTCTTTATATTCCACCAGATAGGGTTCAATGAATGGGAGCAGGGCTTCTTTAACGAGCGAGAAGAATGTATCATACCGTTTCCCTTCCACTTCAATAGTCGCACCCATTTCCTCATCGAGCTGCGGTTCTAGGACACGGAAATAATGGGCAAAGTTGATTGCCTCGCTTATTTCCATATCGCCTTGCAACTTCACACGTGTTGCAATCATCCCGATATTTGCCGGACATAGCCATACATCCATGCTGTGGATGTCAAAGCCGGTGGATGTGACCGGTGTCTGCAGCTGGCCTTCCGTTTCAATCACTTTGGAAAAGCGGAAAAACCCATGCTCACTAGTACGTTTCGGGAAGAGTTTATCCTCTATGAACGGATAGAAAAACTGCCCCAGCTCTTTATGGGAAATTTTAATGTCATCCGGGTAATACTGTTTCTGCATCTGTTCGTTTTCTATATCAAATAACGCAAAACCATTCTTTTCAAGCTCAGCAATCAATCCCTCCCGCTTCAACTGTTTAAAATTGAAGGGAAGGATAAATGTAAAATAAGCAGTATCAATGTCTAATTCAGGCAATCTGATAACGCTCACCCCCTCACAAAGAATATTCCACGCTTGCCATAGAATCTAAACAAAACACGTCCCCGCGCATGGGGACGTGTTCTATTCCTCTAGCGTAGAAACTATCGGATTTCCGCGCCGGCTTCCTCTAATGCTTTTAACACTTTGTTATGTGCTGCTACGACTTCCTCGTCTGTTAACGTACGTTCCGGGTCGAAGTAAGTCAATGAGAAGGCTACGGATTTTTTGCCTGGAGCCATTTTCTCTCCTTCATAGACGTCGAACACTTTCACATCTTTCAGAAGCTTTGTACCGGCCCCTTTGATGATTTCTACAATTTCCCCAGCAGCCTTCGTGCGATCAAGCTCAAGGGCGATATCACGCGTCATTGCCGGGAAACGCGGCACTGGCGTGTATACCAATTCTTCTGTTGAAGCATTCAAGATTGCAAGCAGGTTCAATTCCGCTACATATGTCTCTTTCACGCCTGCCTGCTTTTGCTCAGCCGGGTGCAGCTGACCGATTAAACCGACCATTTCACCGTCCAGCAGTACATGCGCTGTACGGCCAGGGTGTAGGCCGTCAACGGCAGCTTTTACATAAGAAACGCGTTCTGCTAAGCCGAGCTTTGCAAACACAGCTTCGACGATGCCTTTAGCAACGAAGAAATCAACATTTTTCTTTTCACCCTGCCATGCGTTGTCCGTCCATTTACCTGTCAATACCAATGCAAGATGCTCTTCTTCAAACGGCAGCTCTTCTGCTGTTTGGCCAAGGAATACAGAGCCGATTTCATATAATGCAACGGAATCGATTTGGCGTGCTACATTATAAGCAGCCGCTTCTACTAAATGAGGGATTAAGCTTTGTCGCAATGTAGAACGTTCCTCCGACATCGGCATAAGAAGCTTTGTCGTTTCCTCTGCTTTCAGGGCATACTTCTGGGAAGCTGCAGCGGATGTCAGCGAGTAAGTCACGGCCTGGAACAGACCAGCGCCTTCCATGACATTCCGTACGATACGGCGTTTCGCCTGGTAGGCCGTCAATCCGCCCACCTGCTCTCCTGATTCCGGAAGCGTTGTCGGGATTTCATCATAGCCGAATAGACGGGCAATCTCTTCTACGATGTCCTCTTCGATTTTGATGTCCTGACGGCGTGTCGGTGCATCGATGATCAATAGACCGTTCGCTGCCTCCACATCGAACTTCAGACGGTTCAAGATGGACAGCATATCTTCCAATGAAATCTTCATGCCAAGGTGTGTGTTGATGAAATCAGGTGACACGACGACACGGGCAGGCGTTTTATCCAGCTCATCGACAAGCACTGTACCTTCTAATACTTCACCGCCGGCAAGTTCCGCTAATAGCTGTGCTGCGCGCTCCGCTGCAGGAATGACACGGTTTGGATCCACGCCTTTTTCAAAACGAGCGGATGAATCCGAACGCAGGCCTAAATCCTTTGATGTACGACGGACGGACTGGCCAGCGAAGTATGCAGATTCGATGACAACGGTTGTCGTTTCATCGGATACCTCTGAGTTTGCGCCCCCCATTACACCGGCTACAGCGACAGGCTCCTTGCCGTTTGTGATGACAAAGTTGTGCGCCTGCAATGTACGCTCCTGGTCATCTAGTGTCGTGATCTTTTCGCCTTCTGCTGCATGACGTGTCACGATTTCAGCTGTACCAAGCTTGTCGTAATCGAATGCATGCAATGGTTGACCATATTCCATCAGGATATAGTTTGTAATATCGACCACGTTATTGTGAGGACGTACACCTGCTGCCATTAAATAATGCTGTAACCATAGTGGAGATTCTGCCACTTTCACGTTTTTCACAACTTTTGCGGCATACAGCGGATTCACAGCTGTATCTTCCACACGCAGTTTCAGTTTATCTTCCGCTTTTTCAGCAGCAGCAGTGTAGCTGATTTCAGGAAGCTTTACATCCTTCGACAGGATGGCCGCTACCTCATAAGCAACGCCAAGCATCGATAATGCATCAGAGCGGTTCGGCGTCAGACCAAGCTCCAGCACTGTGTCGCGCAGACCTAAAAGCTCCAGCGCGTCAGAACCAGGCACGCTGTCTTCCGGCAATACATAAATCCCTTCCGCATATGCTTTCGGTACAAGTCGCCCTTCGATGCCTAGCTCCTGTAATGAACAGATCATACCATTCGATTCCTGTCCGCGAAGCTTTGCCTTTTTGATTTTGATGCCGCCTGGTAATTTAGCGCCTGGACGTGCAACGATCACTTTCTGTCCAGCATCGACATTTGGTGCGCCGCAGACGATTTGCTGTAAGTTCTCTTCACCCACGTCTACCTGACAAACATTTAATTTATCCGCTTCAGGGTGCTTTTCTTTGGATACGACGTGGCCAACGACAACGTTTGTTATCCCTTGTGCACGGTCGATTACCGCATCTACCTCGATTCCCGAGCGTGTAATTTTTTCTGCTAATTCCTGCGGCGCAATGCCTTCGATATCTACATATTGTGATAACCATTTCAATGATACTAACATTGTATTTCCTCCTTACCCTTCACTTCGGTGGAATTGTGATAAGAAGCGTACGTCATTCGTATAGAAGTGACGGATATCATCCACCCCGTATTTTAACATTGCGATACGTTCCGCCCCGATGCCGAACGCAAAGCCTGATACTTTTTTCGAGTCATAGCCGGCCATTTCAAGGACATTCGGATGAACCATACCGGCACCCAGAATCTCAATCCAGCCTGTTTTCTTACATACGTTACAGCCGTCGCCGCCACATTTATGGCATGATACGTCCACCTCTACTGACGGCTCCGTGAATGGGAAGAAGGACGGACGAAGGCGAATTTCGCGCTCGGCACCGAACATCTTTTTCGCTAATGCATCAAGTGTACCTTTGAGGTCGCTCATGCGGATGTGTTCACCGATGACAAGCCCTTCAATCTGCATGAATTGATGGGAATGCGTTGCGTCGTCCGTATCACGACGGAACACTTTACCCGGGCAGATGATGCGGATTGGTTCCCCTTTTTTCGCTTCCATCGTGCGGGCCTGTACTGGAGATGTGTGGGTACGCAGCAAAATCTCTTCGGAAATATAGAAGGAATCCTGCATGTCGCGTGCGGGGTGCCCTTTTGGCAGGTTCAGCGCCTCGAAGTTGTAGTAGTCTTTTTCTACTTCCGGACCTTCAGCGATTTCATAGCCCATTGATACGAACAAATCTTCAATTTCCTCGATGACGCGTGTCAGAGGATGACGGTTACCGATTTGCACCTTCGCACCCGGTAATGTGACATCAATTGCTTCCTTTTCCAACTGCTCTTGAATAGCAGCTTCTTCTAACGCTGTTGACTTTGCAGTTAATACCTCCGTCAGGTTTTCACGAACTGTATTGACTAAAGCACCCATTTTCGGACGCTCTTCAGCCGATAGTTTCCCCATGCCTTTCAGCAGATCTGTAATCGGCCCTTTTTTGCCGAGGTAGGCAACGCGCACATCGTTCAGCTCTTTTAGCGACGATGCAGCTTCGATTTTCGCCAGAGCTTCCTGCTCCAGCTGCTTTAATTGCTGTTCCATTAATAAATCCTCCTGTTTACGTATTGTGTTCGATTGGGCTTCCATACAACAAGGGCAATGCCGGCCTCTTTTATCAGCGGTTTTGCACAATATATCGGCGGTTTTCCTCTATATATCAGCGTTTTTGCGCCCAAATAAAAAAACCCCGCCCCTAAAAAGGGACGAGGATATTCGCGGTACCACCCTAGTTATTGCCTGAAGCAATCACTCAATTCAAATAACGGCTTGTCACCGGCACAGCTTTTCTGCTGCGCTGCTCGCGAGGTGAACTTCATCGTGGCATCATGCTGGCAGCTTTCAGTCCGTGGCCGCCATTCCCTGGTCCATGTGTGTCACAACTACTCTTCTCGGTCGTTGCATTTACAGTTTATTCGTATTCAATAGTACAAGATTATGCGCACTTCTTCAAGTTATTTCACAAAAGCGTATAATAATATACCCGTCGCCACCGCTACGTTCAGTGACTCTGCACCGCCTAAAATCGGAATGATGACATTGTGGTCCGTCTTCGCCAGCAGCTGCGGGCTGATGCCGGCGCCTTCATTTCCTACAATCAATGCAAAGTTGTCGGACGCATCAATATCCCGGTAAGAAATGGCCTCTTCAAGAGATGTCCCGAATACTTTCACCCCGTCGTCCTGCAGGCGGTCGATCCATTCATTCAAGTCGCCCCGCACGACTGGAATGTGGAAATGCGAGCCCTGCGCTGAACGCATGACCTTCGGATTGTAGGCATCTGCACAGCCTTTCCCGAGTACCACTGCATCAATGCCGGCTGCATCTGCCGTACGAATCATCGTACCGATATTGCCTGGGTCCTGTACCGCATCAACAAGCAGCACCTTTCTCCATCCGGCCATCTCGATTTCTGTCGGCTCATTCACCCGGCAGTGGGCAAATACGCCCTGGGATTTCTCCGTTTCAGCGATTTCCTTCGCTACCGCTTCATTTACCTGCACCATTTGGACATCATCCGTTTGCCAAAGCAACGGCAGGTCCACACCGTCACGAACGATGATTTGGAGGATCTGCTCTTTATTTTTTAACGCTTCCTCTACAAGATGGAAGCCTTCAATGATGAATTCACCTGATTTTTCACGCTCTTTCCGAAGCGTCACAAGCTTTTTCCAATGCTTCACGAGCGCATTTTGAGTTGATTCAATTCGCTTCATCGTATCCGTCCTTTTAAGTAGTTTCAATCCCGCATTATAACATAGAACATGGCTGTTTGATATACATTTCCCCATGCGGTGTGGATTACGCCATAAGCAGCTCCTTTTTATCCCATGTATATTTTCTCCACACCCTGAAATACTAAAGTGGAGAAAGGAGTGTCAACTATGGATTTTCAAATTCGAGAAGCAATCACCACAAATGTTACGGGCGACTCGTCTGAAGCATTTGAAGAAACAATCAATGATGCCATCGCTCGCGGCGAGGAGCATCTCCTGCCAGGCCTAGGTGTATTTTTGGAGGCATGGTGGAAAGACGCATCCGAAGATGAAAGAACTGCCTTTGCTACCAAGCTCGAAAAGCATTTCGTTTCGTAACTTATAGCTTTGATAATACACGGGCGCATTGTGCAATTTCGGCAACTGTCGTCTGTGCACCGAATGAAACCCGGAAAAACTGCCGCGCTTCCTGGTACGACCTGTCCATTGCCAAAATGGCCTTCGTACCGGAAGCACTGTTGATGTCACAGGCGCTGCCGGTCGATATGTAAACACCCTGTTCGTTCAACTTCAGCATGACAAGCTGCCCCTCCATCCCCTTCATGCAGATGCCGCAAATGCTCGGCAGCTGATCTGCCCATATTCCTTCGATTATTTCGAATCGTTTATGGTGCAGGGACTTCACGAGCTTTTCCCGCAACTCCCATTGGTATTTCACATCATATCGGTAGTCTTCTACAGCCACCGCCATCGCTACGATAGCCGGTGTATCAAGAGTCCCCCCACGCAACCCTCGTTCATGCGTTACACCTGGGAAAACAGGTACCGTCCTTACATATGGATTGAGATAAACGGCACCGCACCCCTTTGGCCCTCCGATTTTATGAGCTGAAACTGTAATGGCATCCACTTGACTGGCAATTCCCGTCACATCCAGCTTGCAAAAGGACTGGACACAATCCACATGAACGGAAATTCCCTGCTCCTTGGCAAGCTTCGCTATCTTCCCGACCGGCTGAATCGTGCCGATTTCGGAATTTACATGCTGAATGGAAATAAGAGTCGTATCCGGACGGATCGCCTCCTGTACGGCCTTGATATCCACTACGCCCCTTTCCGTCAGGGGCAGACGTGTAACTTCAAAGCCTTCTTGCTCCAGCGTATTCATCGCTGCGTGTACCGATGTATGCTCCGCCATCGATGTGATGATATGGCGTCCCCTTTTCTCTACCCGTGCAATGGATAGAATAGCCAAAATATTTCCTTCCGTCCCACTTCCGGTAAAGATGATTCCATCCGGGTGGACGCCCAATTTCTGTGCCATCACCCCTCTTGCCCAAGCGACGGCGTGTGCTGCCTGCCCCCCCGCATCATGCAGACTGGAAGCATTGGCGTACATTTTTCCCGCCACCTCGCTATAGGCGATGATCGCTCTTTCAATCATGGGTGAAGTTGCCGCATAGTCCAGGTAAGTCATCCATTTCTCCTCGCTTTCCATTGGCAATAAATGCTTGTATATTCCCTCATTTTATGTAAATATAGGTGTCAAGACAACTGTAAAGAAGGTATGCAGGTGAACATTCATACGGACATCGTCATTCTCGGCGGCGGAATTGCGGCTCTCCAAGCGGCCCGCACATTAAGCAAGCGCTTTGAAGTCCATATCATTACAAAATCAAATGTGACCGCGAGCAGCTCCTATAAGGCACAGGGGGGCATCGCGGCAGCCATCGCCGACTGCGACCACACTTCCCTACATATACAGGATACCCTTGCAGCCGGGGAATATCATCACCATGAAGGGAATGTGAAAGCACTGGTCGAATACGGAGCTACGGCTGTTGCATCCCTCCTGGCAGAAGGCTTTCCCGCCGACCGCACAACAGACGGGAGGGTCTCGTTCGGTCTGGAGGGTGCACATAGCCGGCAACGCATCATCCATGCAGGCGGAGATGCGACCGGTAAAACGATGATAGATTACTATGTGAATAAATTGCCAGAAAATGTGCACCTCCATCTACATGAATTTGCCTACCAGCTCGTTTTGAACACGCTAGGTGAATGCTGCGGGGTTCATGTGAAAACGTCTACAGGCGAAAAGGCATACTTCGCCTCCTACGTCATTTTGGCCACCGGAGGAGCTGGCGCATTGTATGACTGCACCTCCAATTGCGCCGACAGCTATGGGGACGGCATCACACTCGCCTACTTGGCCGGGGCGGCTGTAACGGATATGGAATTCGTCCAGTTCCATCCGAGCCTTCTTTATACAGACCGGGCGCACGGCCTCGTATCGGAAGCTGTACGGGGAGCTGGCGGCAGATTCATCGATGAGGATGGCAAGGGCATCATGGAAGGCAGGCATCCTCTTGGCGACTTGGCTCCAAGGCATGTAACGGCACATGAAATGTATCGCGTGCGCATGCAGGGCAAGGAGGTCTACATCGATATTTCCTCCATCAGCCATTTCGAGGCGAAATTCCCGACCATTGCGGAGCTTTGCCGGCTCTCCGGCATCCGTCTGGACAAAGGCAGGATTCCAATCGCCCCGGGCAGCCATTTTTTAATGGGCGGCGTTATCGCCAATCATCTCGGAGAAACAACACTCCCCCGCCTGTTTGCCATTGGTGAAGCGGCATGCACAGGCGTCCACGGGGCAAACCGGCTCGCGAGCAATTCCCTTCTGGAAGGGATGGCATTCAGTGAATTGATGGCAGCACACCTCATTGCACATGGAACCGTCCAATCAAACTTTATATCGGCCACGATTCCTAAAAAAGAGGCATTCCAGCCGCGCTTGGAAAAAGAGGCTCTGCAGCGTGACATGTCGGCATACGCCGGAATCGTCCGTTCGCCACAAGGCCTGAATGCACTCCTAACGAAGCTCCCGCCGCTCAATTGGCAGCCGGACTTCTGCCGCAGCAGCCGTGAGGAAATCGAGCTGGCGTTCATGCATATGACAGCGGCACTCATTGCGAACGCAGCCCTTGCCCGCACCGAATCCAGAGGTGCTCATATTCGCGAGGACTTCCCGCAAAAAAATCAGGACTGGGAAAAACGATGGGTTGTTTTCCAGCAAGGAACAATGAAGGTGAGGAATGGTTTATATGAATACGATCAAATTAAAGAGCATGCTGATGCACTTTCTCAATGAGGATATTGGAGACGGCGACCTGTCCGGTGAATCCGTCTTCGGTGCGTCCGAGCAGGGGGTTTTCACATTCTACACGAAGGAGTCGGGCATCTTTTGCGGCAGACAGATCATCGAAACTGGCTTTCCATTGCTCGATGACAGCCTTCAGGTACGTGTTTTGAAGGAGGATGGCGACTGGATGGAGAAGGGCGAACGAATCGCCGTCATCGAGGGGCCTCTCCGCAGCTTGCTTGCCGCAGAACGCGTCATACTGAATCTGATCCAGCGAATGAGCGGCATCGCCACCCAGACCCATCAAGCAGTCCAGCTCGTAAAGGGGACAAATGTCAGCATATGTGACACACGCAAGACGATGCCGGGCCTCCGCATGCTCGATAAATATGCCGTCCGTACAGGCGGCGCCTACAATCATCGGAGCGGGCTCTATGACGCCATCATGTTGAAGGATAATCATATCGCCTTTGCCGGCAGCATCACAAAGGCGGTCGCATCGGCTCGTGCCAACATCGGACACACAGTAAAAATCGAGGTCGAGATTGAAACGAAGGAACAGCTACTGGAGGCCGTGGGAGCCGGTGCGGACATCATCATGTTCGACAACCGTACGCCCGAGGAAATACGTTCATGGCTCCCCCTCGTGCCATCCCATATCGCCACGGAGGCTTCCGGCGGCATTACGCTCGATAATCTGCGGAGCTATGCGGAATCAGGTGTGCAATGGATTTCCCTAGGCGCCCTGACACACTCCGTAAAGGCATTTGATATCAGTGCACTTGTACAGCCGAAAGGAGCAATCGCACATGGAGCTCACTAAATTGCTCGGAGGCTCAATGCTTCCCAACATATATAAATCGATGACGCGTGAAGAAATGGAGAAGCGTATCCGGGAAATAAAAGAGCGGCTAGGCGATGATCTGTTCATTCCCGGCCACCACTACCAGCGTGATGAAGTCATTCAATTCGCCGATACAACCGGGGATTCGCTTCAGCTCGCGCAGGTGGCGGCCGCCAACAAGAAGGCGAAACACATCGTATTCTGCGGCGTCCATTTTATGGCGGAGACGGCCGATATGCTGACAGACGACGCACAAACCGTCTACTTGCCTGATATGCGCGCCGGCTGCTCCATGGCCGATATGGCGAACATCTACCAGACCGAAGAGGCATGGGTCGTTCTGCAGCAGCTATTCGGCGATACGATCATTCCCCTTACGTATGTCAACTCGACGGCTGCCATCAAGGCATTCACCGGCCGCAATGGCGGTGCATGCGTGACAAGTTCGAATGCAAAGTCCATGGTGGAATGGGCGTTTACGCAAAAGCCCCGGCTGTTCTTCCTGCCCGATCAGCATCTGGGGCGAAATACGGCATATGACCTGGGCATTCCGCTCGAACAGATGGCGGTTTGGAACCCTATCAACGGACAGCTTGAATACCAGGGGAATAAAGAGGATATTAAGGTCATTTTGTGGAAAGGTCACTGCTCCGTCCATGAAGGCTTTACGGTTCACAATATCCGTGAGGTGCGCCGAAACTATCCGGAGATGAACATCCTCGTACATCCAGAGTGTTCACGTGAAGTGGTGGCTCTTTCAGATGACAACGGCTCGACGAAATATATTTGCGATGTCATTGAAAAAGCGCCTGCCGGTTCAAGCTGGGCAATCGGAACGGAAATGAACCTGGTCAAGCGGCTTATTGCAAAATACCCAGATAAGCATATCATTTCGTTAAATGAAAACATGTGCCCATGTCTCACGATGAATCGCATCGACCTGCCGCACCTTTTATGGGCACTCGAAATCATCGAAAATGGAGAAGAGGGCAATGTCATTAAAGTGGATGCGGAAACAACCAGGGAGGCCCTGCTGTCCTTGGAGAGGATGCTTGCTCGTGCCTGACATAAAAATCATCGTGGCTGTCGTATACAGAACATCCACGGTGATTTTTCCCTTTTTAGGCAGGGAGGCTCTTTCCTTTATGGAGGTGTATAGGAAAGATTGTTCTATACTAAACAAAAAAACAACCCAGCGTCTCCCGGGTTGTTTTCCTATGTAGTGATGCGTTTTCCTTCTAGAAAACATACATCACATCGAATGCAGCTTGCTAAGCGGCAGCAGCGTCCCCTGCAAATCCATTTAACTCCCCACCCCTTCACTCAGCCCTTCCTGCCTCATAAAAGGTTTCGATTGTATTCAATGTAAAGGATCAAGTCTACCACCCGCAGACACTGAATCCAGTTGATACCTGAAGTAATCCATCAGCGGTGCAAGAACCTCCTGCTTTCCGCTTGCTCGTTGCAGAGCCATCGTTCTTTCTTCTGGATGATTAACCCATAAGCGATACGAGAACCGCCTTTTGTGCATGCAGTCTATTTTCTGCTTGCTCGTAGATATAGGAATTCGGTCCATCGATGACTGACGAAGCGACCTCTTCCTCCCTGTGTGCAGGTAAGCAATGCAGGAACATATAGTCCGACTTTGCATGTGCAACAAGTTCATCATTGATTTGGTAACCTTCAAAGTCGATTAAACGCTGCTGCGTCTCCTCTTCCTGCCCCATCGACGTCCAAACATCCGCATAGATGACATCCGCATCCTGCACCGCTGCAACAGGGTCATTTGTAACCATGACCTTACTGCCGTTGACCGCTGCAATGGCCTCTGCCTTTTCGATGATGCTTCCGTCACATTCATAGCCGGCCGGTGTAGCCACTGCTACATCCATACCAACATGGGCACAGGCAATCACTAAGGAATGGGCTACATTGTTGCCATCTCCTACATAAGCGACCTTCAACCCTTCGAAGCTGCCTTTGTTTTCAGCGATTGTCTCAAGGTCGGCCAATGCCTGGCAAGGATGATAAATGTCCGTCAATCCGTTGATGACCGGAATTGATGCATGTTCTGCCAGTTCTTTCACCATCTCATGAGAATTTGCACGAATCATGATGCCATCCAAATAGCCAGACAATACATGACCGGTATCTGAAATTGGCTCCCCGCGGCCGATTTGCATATCACGTGCATTCATATACATGCCATAGCCACCCAGCTGCTGCATGCCAACTTCAAAGGAAACCCGTGTACGTGTGGAGCTCTTCTCGAAAATCATCCCCAGCGTCTTGCCTTCAAGCAGTCTTGGGCACTTCCCTTCCTTTGTTACTTTCTTGAGCTGTGTAGCAAATGACACAAGTTCCTGCACTTCTTGTGATGTGTAATCCAGCAGCGTCAGCAAATCTTTTCCCTTCAGGCTCGCTACCGGCTTTAACTGCACTTCCTCTAACAATTTCATGTCGAACGCTCCTTGCATACCTTTAAGATAAGTTCATTATACATATGCATAAATATAAAGTCAATTGAATTATTATAATTTATTTCATCATTTTTAATACACAAAATTATTAAATAATTAGATATATTATTATACGAAAAATAGTATAAAAAAGAAAAAACGCTTCATAGAATAGAAATACAGAGCATTTTACACATTTTTTCATTTTCATATTGAAAATTTTCTAATTTTTGTTAATAATTAAAATATTGATAGTCTTCTATCATTCTATTACTATCTGAAAGGGGAT
This sequence comes from Lysinibacillus sp., assembly GCA_051874195.1. Classification (GTDB taxonomy): domain Bacteria; phylum Bacillota; class Bacilli; order Bacillales_A; family Planococcaceae; genus Lysinibacillus_B. Next base: position 27,281 of record JBJEFP010000320.1, read on the forward strand.
TGGGAAATGCCTGTTCAAGTACCAAGCAAATGGGATAAGGAAGTCGACGTCGTCATATTGGGGACTGGAGGCGCTGCATTAACAGCAGCGATTGCAGCGGCAGATGGGGGGGCCTCTGTACTCGTGTTGGAAAAAACGCACCAGATTGGAGGAACAACTGCCTATTCCGGCGGTGTACCATGGATTCCCCTCAACCATTATATGAAGGATGCCGGATTTGATGATTCCCGGGAAGAGGCAATCCAATTTATCGAACGCCTTGTTTTGGGGCGGGCCGATAAAAAAATGATTGAGGCATTTGTGGATAACGCCCATGTGATGATTAAGTATCTGGCGGACAACACGCCGGTCCGGTTTGCAACACCCCGGACCTATCCGGAATATTATGCCCGGATGGATGAGGCTTTGAAAAATGGTACACGCTCACTCGATCCTTTACCTTATAATTTAAATGAAATCGGTGATTGGGGACCGCTAGTACGGCAAAACCCTCTATTCCCACCTTTGACGTTGGAGGAAGGCGGCGCTGTCGGCGGCATCGATTTCCAAAAGGTCGCTGAACGCATGCAGGGAAATATCGTCACAATGGGTCGTTCCCTCATCGCCTCCCTCTTTAAGGCAACCCTTGACCGAGGGGTAGAGACACTCATTCATACAGCCGGCAAACAGTTAGTGATGAATGAAGAAGGACAGGTGGTCGGTGTCGTCGCTGAAAACAGTGACGGCGAAAAACTGCATTTCGGAGCGCGTAAAGGGGTTATTTTGGCATCCGGCGGGTATGAATGGAACAAGGAGCTGGTCCGCGCCTTCCTGAAGATGCCGATTACACATCCTGTCTCCCCGCCCGGCAATGAAGGGGATGCACTCATGATGGCGATGGAGGCCGGTGCTGCTCTGGATAATATGAGTGAAGCATGGTGGTACCCTGCGATGGTGGATCCGACATTCGAATATGAGGACCATGTCATGGCGCAACTTGGGAGTGGGCGCAACGGTCCAAACTCCATCATCGTCAATAAATACGGCCGACGATTCGTGCATGAGGGGACGACATATAATGATATGCCACGCGCCTTCTTCGAATATGATGCGGTAAAAATCGATTTCCCGAATGAGGCACCTGTATGGATGGTTTTCGACCAACAGCTGAAGGATAGAGAGCTGATCATCACAATGACACCTGGCGACCCTGCTCCGGATTGGGTGGATAAGGCCGAAACAATCCGCGAATTGGCTGAAAAAATCGGTGTAAATCCTGATGGGTTGGAGGATGAAGTGCGAAAATGGAACGACTACTGTGAAAAAGGCGAAGATCCGGATTTCCACCGTGGAACGATTCAATTCGAAAACCTGACAGGCGGAGGCGGCAGTCAAGAAGCGAACCTCGGCAAGATTGAAAAGGCTCCTTTCTATGCTTTGCCGGTCTATTTAGGCGCTCTAGGAACAAACGGTGGTCCTAAAATTAATGAAAATGGACAAGTTCTCAACTTTAAAGGAGAAGTGATTGATGGCTTGTATGCTGCTGGAAATGCTTCGGCAAATCCACTCGGCCCTATTTATCCTAGTGCAGGCGGAACAATCGGTCCTGGCATGACATTCGGCTTTTTGGCGGGGCAGCACGCTGCAAAGGAAAGTATCAAGGGAATTACAAAGCCAATTGGAGAAACAATATAAGCTCATTTATAAAAAGGACGTGATATGATGCCACAAGGAACACATACTGTTGAACTGCCATTAAACATTGAAACGATCTGGGGTTTTGTGCATGACATGAACAACTGGGCACCTCTTGTCCCGGGCTATATCGAACATGAAATTTTAAGCGAGCGCCAATCGACATGGGCCTTCAAGGGGGACCTCGGCTTCATGAAGAAAAAAGTGAAGCTGAAAATTGATATCAAGGAATGGAAGGCGCCGAATCAGGTGACGTTTGACCTGACGGGGCTTTCCGATAACTTCCATGGCGGCGGCTACTTTCTGGCGGAAGCCATCGACGAAAACAATACGCGCATGAGCGGCCATCTCGATATTACAGCAGGAGGCATGATGGGACCGATGATCAATCAGATTATGGTCAATTTCGTGCCGCAAACTGCCAGGGATTTGACGGACGCCATTGCTGCAAAGCTTTTGGAGATCAACCAGCCCGTATGATGAAGAGTACCGCCTGCTACCGACGGCAGGCGGTTTTTCATGTCTGTTTTCATCTTTCATATGAATTTCACTGTTATTTCCCACTGACAGCAAAAGGCATTGAGAGGATGCCCCCTCAATGCCTTTTCATCGGTCCTGCTAGTCATGAATGATGCTATCAACCGTATCCCGATCTAACTTTTTGATGACTTCTACAATTAATTTCACTGTGTTTTCATAATCGTCACGGTGAAGAATTCCTGCATTGGAATGGATATAGCGCGTCGCTACACCGATTGAAAGGGCCGGCACCCCATTGGCTGTTAAATGGATGGACCCTGCATCCGTCCCACCGCCTGCCAATGATTCGAACTGGTACGGGATGTTGTTTTCCTCGGCAACATCCAGCACGAAATTACGAAGACCTGTATGTGAGACCATCGAAGCGTCATAAATGACGATCTGTGGACCCGCCCCAATCTTGGACGTCGATTCCTTCGGTGTAATGCCCGGCGTGTCGCCCGCTACGCCTACATCGACTGCAAAGCCGATATCCGGACGGATTTTATAGGTAGACGTCTTTGCTCCGCGAAGGCCGACCTCCTCCTGGACATTCCCTACACCGTAGACGACGTTTGGATGATGCTCATCCTTCAGAGCACGCAGTACATCGATTGCGATGGCGCAGCCGATCCGGTTGTCCCACGCTTTTGCAAGCAGGTGCTTTTTATTTTTCATCACATTGAATTCAAAGTAAGGAGTGACCATGTCTCCCGGTGATACGCCCCACTTCACTGCCTCTTCCTTCGAAGCTGCACCGATATCAATGAACATGTCCTTGGCATTCACGGATTTTTTGCGCGCATCCGCCGGAATGATATGCGGCGGCTTTGAACCGATGACGCCGATGATTTCCTCTCCCTTGCGTGTCGTGACCGTCACGCGCTGTGCAAGCATGACCTGCTCCCACCAGCCGCCGACTGTCTGGAACTTCAGGAATCCTTTATCATCGATTTGCGTCACCATGAAGCCGATCTCATCCAAGTGGCCTGCCACCATGATTTTCGGTCCGTTTTCATCGCCTACTTTTTTGGCGATCAGACTACCCAGATTATCCGTTTCGATTTCATCGGCGAACGGCTCGATATATCTTTTCATCACTTCCCGCGGCGCCCGTTCATTCCCTGGAATCCCATTGGCATCCGTTAGTTCTTTCAGCATTTGCAATGTCGGATCTAATTGTGTCATACTCTCGGCCTCCTAACTTCTATGTCTTCTCGATTATAACGTGAATATTTCGGATTTCAAAGTAATTAATAGCCAGAACGTTGGCGCTCATAGTTTTTCTCGTTTTTGGCGATATATGCATCCAAAATGTCTTCCTCTGTAAAACCGAGATTGTAGGCGAGCTTGCCGTATAAACGCCACAGCTCATGGTACGCCTCCTCCGTCGGTGCCCCGATGAATGTCGTAACGGCAGCTGTTGTTTCTATGAACAACGGCGTCAGTTCCTCCTTCTCCCTCACTTCCGGCCAGGCATCGATGGAAAAACCGCGCATATAGCCGAGTGACAGCATGAAATGGATGGAATCGACAAACTCCTCCAAAATGACGGACCGCTCGGAAGGTCCCTTTGTGCTCCAAAATTTGAAGCATCTCGTTTCATTGGCCAGCTCCGACAGCTCAACAAGGAGTGCCAGCCCCTTCTCCCGGAAGACATCATATGTAATATTTTGCGTCTCCTCAATGAATGCATCAAGTGCACGCTGCATTTCAAATAATTGTGTAAATTTCATTTTTTCCTCTCCATTTTTATAAATATTGAAACCTTTCTCTCCTTCAATCGTATAGAAGGAATACGTGTATGACAAGGGGGAATTTTTATGGCTGTACTTCTTCGAATCGTAATCATTGCATTGATCATATACATATTTTACAGGGGCGTCCGCTACCTGCTGGACCCAAAGCGGAAACTGGATGAAGCATATGAAAAAGGGGAATACTACTTTTATGATGACGTGAAAAATGTACGGAAAAACTTCTTCATTTCTTATAAAGGTGCACTTTTTGAAGGTGAAAAATACCTGGGGACGACGGAAAATGCATTTGAAGTCGTATCCATTTTCGTCTTCGTACATGACCCGATGCGGCTTCAGGGCTTCACGAAAGAAGACTTCCTGTTCTTGGAGAAGGAAATCCTGCTGAACTACCCGGATGCGGCAATCAACTGGAAGAATCCGATTGAAAAGCTGATGAAGGAAAAGTGAAGGAATGAAAAAGAGGTTCACGCCCAATAGCGGAACCTCTTTTTCTATATAAATGTATGTTCATGTTCCCGTGGCTGCCAGCTGCACGATGATGAATACCTGCACGGCTGCTATCAGCGGGAAGCCGAAAGCAAAGGTGTTATGCTTCGTCTTATGTCGAAACAAATACATGCCGAGGACGCCTCCGATTGCACCACCCATAATCGCCACGGTAAATAATGTCTTCTCTGCAATGCGCCATTCTTTTTTTATTGCCTTTTGCTTGTCGTTATACATGAGAAACAGCAAAATCATCGATAATATGCCAAAGTAGGAATAAACCGCAAAATCCACACTACCACTCCTTATCCCCTGAGGACGACTGCTTGTTTATTTAGCCAGTCATCGTAAAAAAGACTGATAGGGATTCCTACCAGTCTCATTTTGTTACATTATTTAGCTTGAGCGCTTTTTGCAGCTTCTGCTAATTGAGCGAATGCTGCTGCATCTGTTACAGCTAGGTCAGCTAACATTTTACGGTTAACTTCGATACCAGCTAATTTTAAACCGTGCATTAAACGGCTGTAAGAAAGACCGTTCAT
>JBJEFP010000321.1:0-20465 GCA_051874195.1 Lysinibacillus sp.
TTAAACACCGTTAACGAATGAAGAGCCAAAATGGTAGAGTATGCGAACGCTTGACAGACGGACGGCGCAAAAGAAAGCGTTTGTCAGTCAAGGAACGACATAGCGAGGCACCCGGATTGAACATGGGGTTCATGAGGATTGCCGAGTGAGGAGTGACGCAGAATGCGAACGCTTGACTTGCGCCGTTTTGGAATTAAAGGTGGTACCGCGAACTAACTCCCTCGTCCTTTTGTTGACGAGGGAGTTTTTTATTTTCTAAGAGGAGGAAACACTATGACAGAAATCACAATGCCGACAAAGTACGACCCGCAAGGCACGGAAGCCGGCCGCTATGAGTGGTGGCTGCAGGGCAAATTTTTCGAAGCACAGCCTGAAAGCGGCAAGGAGCCGTATTCCATCGTTATCCCGCCGCCGAACGTAACAGGGAAGCTACACCTTGGCCATGCATGGGATACGACATTACAGGACATCATCATCCGCATGAAACGCATGCAGGGATACGATGCATTATGGCTGCCTGGGATGGACCATGCAGGTATCGCTACACAAGCAAAAGTAGAGGAAAAGCTTCGCGGTGAAGGCATTACCCGCTATGATCTCGGCCGGGAAAAATTCCTGGAGAAAACATGGGAATGGAAGGAAGAGTATGCTTCCCATATCCGTGCGCAATGGTCGAAGCTGGGCCTTGCCCTTGATTATTCCCGCGAACGCTTTACATTGGATGAAGGGTTGTCTGCTGCGGTAAAGGAAGTATTCGTAAAGCTTTACGAAAAAGGCTTGATTTACCGTGGTGAGCGCATCATCAACTGGGATCCGGCAGCGAAAACGGCATTATCGGATATTGAGGTAATTCATAAAGAGGTGGAAGGTGCATTCTACCATATGGAATATCCGCTAGCCGACGGTTCCGGCAAACTACGTGTTGCGACGACACGTCCGGAAACGATGCTTGGTGACTCCGGGGTGGCTGTCCATCCGGAAGATGAGCGCTACAAGCACTTGATTGGCAAAACGGTCATCCTGCCGATCGTAGGCCGTGAAATTCCAATCGTAGCAGATGATTATGTAGATATGGAATTCGGTACAGGTGTTGTAAAAATGACACCGGCACATGACCCGAACGACTTTGAGGTCGGGAACCGTCATAACCTGGAGCGTATTTTAGTCATGAATGAAGATGGCACAATGAACGACCTTGCAGGGAAATATGCAGGGATGGACCGCTTCGAATGCCGCAAACAAATCGTAAAAGACTTACAAGAAGCGGGCGTGCTTATTGAAATTGAAACACACGTACACCAAGTTGGTCACTCTGAACGCTCTGGTGCAGTTGTAGAGCCGTATCTTTCAAAGCAATGGTTCGTTAAAATGGGCCCACTTGCCGAGCAGGCGCTTGCGATGCAGGAAAACGAAGAGGAAAAAGTAAACTTCGTACCAAATCGTTTCGAAAACACGTATAACCGCTGGATGGAAAACATCCATGACTGGTGTATTTCTCGTCAATTATGGTGGGGTCACCAAATCCCGGCCTGGTATCATAACGAAACGGGCGAAATCTATGTAGGCAAGGAAGCACCTGCTGATGCACAAAACTGGACACAGGATGAAGACGTGCTGGATACATGGTTCTCCTCTGCGCTATGGCCGTTTTCAACAATGGGCTGGCCGGATGAAGCGAATGAAGAATTCAAGCGCTACTACCCGACAAACACATTAGTAACAGGCTATGACATCATCTTCTTCTGGGTAAGCCGCATGATTTTCCAAGGAAAAGAGTTTACAGGCGAGCGCCCATTCAAGGATGTATTGATCCACGGGCTTGTACGTGATGCGGAAGGCCGTAAAATGTCGAAGTCTCTAGGTAATGGTGTGGACCCGATGGATGTCATCGACCAATACGGTGCAGATTCACTGCGTTATTTCCTAGCGACAGGCTCTTCTCCAGGTCAGGACTTACGCTACACAACTGAAAAAGTAGAAGCGACTTGGAACTTCATCAATAAGATCTGGAATGCGTCACGCTTTGCGCTGATGAATATGGAAGGCATGACATATGAACAAATCGATTTAACGGGTGAGCTGTCGACGGCGGATAAATGGATTCTGTCCCGTCTGAACCATACGATCGAGCGTGTGACAACCCTGTCTGATAAATATGAGTTCGGTGAAGTAGGGCGAGAGCTGTACAATTTCATCTGGGATGACTTCTGTTCATGGTACATTGAGATGGCGAAACTCCCACTTTACGGTGAAGATGAAGCGGCGAAGAAAACGACTCGCTCTGTCTTGGCATATGTATTGGACCAAACAATGCGTCTGTTGCACCCATTCATGCCATTCGTTACGGAAGAAATCTGGCAGCACCTTCCACACGAAGGCGAGTCCATTACAACAGCAGCTTGGCCACAAGTACGCCCTGAGTTCGACTTTGAAGCGGAAGCCGGCGATATGAAGCTGTTGATGGACATCATCCGCTCTGTACGCAACATCCGCGCAGAAGTGAATACACCGATGAGCAAAAAGGTACCGATGTTCATCGCGGCAAAAGACGATGCAACAGCAGGCGTTCTTGCGACAAATAAGGCTTACATCGAGAAATTCTGTAATCCGGAAACACTCGAAATCGGTGTGGATCTTGAAGTGCCGGGCCAAACGATGTCCGCCGTCGTGACTGGTGCGGAAATCTTCATGCCACTTGCAGGCCTGATTAACGTAGAAGAAGAAATCGCCCGACTTGAAAAAGAGCTTGAAAAATGGGCGAAAGAAGTAAAATTGGTCTCTGGAAAATTATCAAACGAAAAATTCGTTTCCAAAGCGCCGGAAGCACTGGTGAATGCCGAACGTGAAAAGCTTGCAGACTACGAAGAGAAGTATGCAACGGTTGAAAAGCGTCTTGCAGAGCTGAAAAATATGTAATGAAAAGGGAGATGCCGGTTAGGCATCTCCCTTTCGATTGTTTTTGTCAGGGGGAATATCGCAATATGCTTCCCCGATCAGCAGCGGCCATATCTGGGTGTTTGGGCAGGGATTTTGTGATGGCGGCATGCCCGCTTTTGCACCTTTTGGACGTACTTGCCGCATACGTAGTACTTTTGTTTATGGACAAATCCGTACAAGTATTAGACAATGTGGAAGGATTATAAGGGAGGGCGAGGGTATGGTAAACGAAGGGCACCCGCCCGATGACCAATACATATGACCAATTGTTGGGGGTAGTGACATGTTCCACACGATGAAGGAATGTACGGATTTTATTTTTGCATTGAAGGCCAGCCAGTATAAGGGGCTGCCTTTGGAATCGGCAAGAAAGATTCTGGCCGCACTCGGAAATCCCGAAGCATTCACTCGGTTCATCCATTTTGCCGGCTCGAACGGCAAGGGCTCCACGCTGAATGCGACAAGGGAAATCCTGCTCGCGCATGGATTGAGGGTTGGGGCATTCATCTCTCCGCATTTAGAGCGGCCGAACGAGCGCATTACAATAGACAAACAGCAGATTTCTGATGAGGATTTCCTGCGTTTTGCCAATAAAATCGCAGAAGTCGTATACGGGCAGCTAGAAGGGCGGTTTCCGAGTTTCTTTGAATTCATGACGCTCATCATGTTCCAATACTTCGCGGCAGAGGAGCTGGACGTGGCCCTCATCGAAACGGGCATCGGGGGGCGCCTCGATACGACGAATGTGCTCGAGCCGGAAGTCAGCGTGATTACGACCATCTCGTTGGAGCATACGGATATGCTCGGCGATACGATTGAGAAAATAGCGGGCGAGAAGGCGGGTATCATCAAGCGAGGGAAGCCGGCTGTAGTAGGAGTGAGGGATGAAGGGGCACGTGCCGTCATCCGCAGGGCGGCGATTGAGCAACAGGCGCCCCTTTATGTCCTGGATGAAGCGATTCGCCTCGAAAGGGATGCAGAAAAGCAATTGCTTACTTATCGGGCGCTGGATAGGGAAATGGAAGGTGTCTACGTTAGAATGGCCGGCTCCCATCAATTGGACAATGCTGCCCTTGCCATTACGGCTTCGCTTCTGTTCGATTCCTCAATCAGCGAAGAAACGATTCGAAAAGGCCTGGGCAATGCCAGCTGGGATGGGCGATTTGAGCGTTTTGCCCCGCAGCTGATACTGGATGGGGCCCATAATCCGGAAGGGACGGCAGCCCTGCTTGCGACCCTCAGGCAAGTCGAGCCGGGCAAGCGCTATAAATTTGTTTATGCGGCGTTGCAGGATAAAGACCATGGGATGAGCATCCGGTTGATGGAGGATGTAGCATTCGAAATGCATTTTACTGAAATCGACCTTCCCAGGGCAGCCAAGGCGGAGGAGCTCGCAAAAGAAAGCGAGCATCCACGGAAATTCGTACAAAAAGACTGGCGTGCCCTGCTTCGTAGCCTACACGGCAGCCTGGCGGAAGATGAGCTCCTCATCATTACAGGGTCGCTCTATTTCATAGCGGAAGTACGGACGTTTTTACAGGAGGAACGACAATGATAACTGGGTTTGAGCACTATAAGGAAAAATGGCAAGTGAAAAGTGAACAGGCAATAAAGCCGGGTCTAGAGGCGATGGAGCAGGCACTTGCCCTGCTCGGCCATCCAGAGCAGGGAACAAAATTCATTCATGTAGCGGGAACGAACGGCAAAGGATCGACCATTGCGTTTTTGGATGCCATCCTGCGTGAGCATGGGAGAAGGGTCGGGAAGTTCATGTCTCCCTGCATAATGGATGTCCACGATCAAATTCAAATCAACGGCGAGCAGATCACCCCGGCAGAAATGGATGCCCTCTTCCAAGAGATGAAGCAGGCGGGACTCAGCGGGAAATGTACGGACTTTGAACTGCTGACCTGTGCGGCATTTCTGTACTTCCGGAAAAAGAGTGTGGATATCGCCCTCATTGAGGCAGGAATGGGAGGACTACTTGACAGCACGAATGTCATCCAGCCACTTGTTGCCGTCATTCCGAGCATTTCCTTGGAACACACGGATTTCCTGGGAAATACAATTGCCGACATTGCAAAGCATAAAGCAGGAATTATCAAGAGAGGGCTGCCCGCTGTCGTTGGCAGACTGCCGGAGGAGGCGCTTGCTGTCGTGAAGAAAGAGGCGCTGGAGAAGGGGGCGGAGCTTTCTATACTAGGCAGGGACTTCCAGATGGAGGGCGACTGCTTTACATCACCTGAACTGCAACTGCCTTCCCTAGAGAGGAAAATGCCGGGGGTGCATCAGGCGGACAATATGGCCCTTGCCATCAAGGCATCCCTGCTGACGGAGAATCTGGTGGATGCCGAAGCGGTGAGGAGGGGTGTGGCAACTGCCGTGCTAGCAGGGAGGTTCGAAGAGGTAATGCCGAACGTCTATTTCGACGGGGCGCATAATCCGGCAAGTGCGGAAATGCTGGTGGCGACGATACGGGAGCGGTTTCCCCGAAAAAACATCGAATTTGTCATTGGCATGCTTGCTGATAAAGACGTAGATGCCGTCCTGCGCCTGTTCGAGACGGTGAGCACGACATTTACATTTGTCGGCTTCGACAATGAACGTGCGATGAAGGCACAGGAGCTGGTGAAAAGGAGCCGGGCGGTCGACTGCTGCATCGTGCATGACCCGGTCGGCTATCTGCGGGAGCCGGGTGACGGCCGTACCGTTAAGATTGTGACGGGCTCGCTCTATCTGCTTGCTGGATTGCGGGCACAGTTGCAGGGTGAAAAATAAGGATATTTGTCGAGAAATTTTTGGGCAGGGGCGACAAGGCTCCTGTCCTTTTTTCATTTTTATCTGGTACGGTTGTGCTAGAGGTGATAACGATGTTCTCAAAGCAATTCATCAGTACCAAACAAATTTTCCGCGCAGCGGCCCTCGGCATGTTGATCGGGCTTGCAGGCGTCGGTGCGTTTGCCATTTTCCTCATTACGGCAAAGGATTCGGGCGAAACGCCAGAAGCAACAGAGGAGAAGGAAACAGTGGAGGTGAACGCCACCCCGCAGCAGGCAGCGCGCTTCTATGCCAGCCAATATGGGGCCTTTACCTCATTTGACAGTGCTTCGGCCTTTTTGGCGCAGTATCCTATCCTGAACAAGGCAGTCGTTATACAGGTGGCTGATACATTTTATGTCTGGTCTAAAATCGCTCTGTCAAAATTGTCGGAGGAAACGACGCCAGCCTCCTTTTCGAAGTCGTTCCAGTTTTCGAGTAATAGCTGTCCCAAAGATTCCATTGCCGATATTCCACTCTATTTGCAGGATGAAAATAAGCTGAAAAATAATTTTCAGGCAGCCTTAGAAGATGACAAGCTTCCAGAGGAATGGACATCCTTCATGGAAGGGATCACCGGCCTTTCAAGCGATGTGAACGTCCTGAGACTGCATGCCCTGGCACAATTTTATGGGGAGCATGATTGTCTAAAAATAGATTTTGATACGTAAATAATGGGCAAAATGAAAATATGGGAAATTTCCAAAAGGGGAATTGTCCGTTATGATAGTGCTGAGGGGGTAGCAACATGAAATTCAACACAACGCACGAATTTGTACTCGCATCGGCATCGCCGCGCAGAAGGGAATTATTCGGACTGCTCCATATTCCATTTGAAATCGTGACAAGCGATGTGGAAGAGACGAGCGTGAAGGCAGAGGATGTACAGCAGTATGTAACAGAAGTGGCATTGCTGAAAACGAGGGATGTGGCGAAAAGATGCCCGCAGAAGACCGTCATCGGGGCAGACACGATTGTCGTGTATGAAGGCCGCCTGCTGCACAAGCCTGTATCGCAAGAGGAGGCGGTTCGGCACTTGCAAACGTTGTCGGGTGACGCGCATACGGTGATGACGGCGGTTGCCATCATAACGCCGGACGGCAGGGAATCAACATTTGTCGAAAAGACGACGGTTGTGTTCAAAGATGTGCCGCAAGCGTTGATTGAGGCGTATGTAGCATCCGGAGATCCGTTTGACAAGGCGGGCGGCTACGGCATTCAGACGGATGGCGTATTTTTCGTAGAACGCATCGAGGGCGATTATAACAACGTGGTTGGTTTACCATTGGCTTCTTTAGTGGAAAGGCTATTGTCACTGCATTACATTTCAATCTAAAGGAGTGGCATATTTGACGCTTTCACCAGTTTCAGAGTTAAAAATCCGCGACGTCCATGAAGCGGACCGGCCAAGGGAAAGGTTGGTCAGACAGGGCTCGCAAAGCTTGTCGAATCAAGAGCTGCTGGCCATTCTGCTCCGTACCGGGACGAAAGAGGAATCTGTATTGGCGCTGGCCAATCGCATACTAATGAATTTTGAGAAGCTCCATGCCTTGAGGGACGCAACAATTGAGGAAATGACGGCGGTCAAGGGAGTCGGGGAAGTAAAGGCAGTCCAGATTTTAGCCGCCATCGAGCTCGGTCGGCGCCTCGCGCAGAAGGAAATGAACGAGCGGTTTACGATTCGTTCGCCCGATGATGCGGCCCATTATTTAATGCCGGAGATGTCGGCCCTTCCCCAAGAGCATTTTGTCGTCCTTTTCCTGAACACCAAAAATCAGGTGCTACATAAAAAGACGATTTTCATCGGCAGCCTCAATGCCTCGATTGTGCACCCGAGGGAAGTATTCAGGGAAGCGGTGAAACGCTCGGCCGCCTCGATCATCTGTGCCCATAACCATCCGAGCGGTGTCCCGACACCGAGCCCGGAAGATATAGAGGTGACGACCCGGCTCATGGAGGCGGGGCTGATCATCGGCATTGACTTGATCGACCATATCATCATCGGCGACCATCAATTCATCAGCATGAAGGAGAAGGGTTATATGTAAGCGCTTGTTGAAATGCCCGCTCGAAAGCTATCGAGCTCCGGGACGGATGATAGGTGCGTTCTATATGGGGATACCAGGACTAAGAGGGAAAACTACGTCATTTACCAGGCGTAGTTTTTTTGTTATATTACAATAATGTGACAACGAACCTTTTTACAAGGGGAAACGTCATACATTTGCAATGTAATTGTTAAAAGTTACATCACTTTTTTGTTTGTTTCATTATAGAAATAGAAATACAATAGAAGAGGTAAGCTATGCTATCGGCGCAATTGTGACAAAAAGTTCACGAATAGGTGGTGTAACACTACAATTTTAGATGTGTATCCGCTATAATAAAGCGTATGATTTCAGCTAGCATATAAGAACGGCTTGTATAGAAAGGGAGTACTTAATTTGTTTGGATTAGGAAATAAGGATGTCGGGATTGATCTTGGCACAGCGAATACATTGGTGTTTGTCAAAGGGAAGGGAATCGTTCTGCGCGAGCCTTCCGTTGTAGCGAAAAATACAAAAACAGGTGATATTGTAGCGGTAGGTAACAATGCGAAAAATATGATCGGCCGTACACCGGGATCTATCGTGGCCATCCGCCCAATGAAAGACGGGGTAATCGCAGATTTCGACATTACAACAGAAATGATCAAATATTACCTGCACGAGGCGTTGAAAACATCGGGTTCGAACTGGAAAAAGCCGAATGTCATGATTTGCGTACCATACGGCATAACATCAGTAGAGCAGCGTGCAGTCATCGATGCATCACGTCAGGCTGGTGCGAAGGAAGCATTTACAATTGAGGAGCCGTTCGCAGCGGCAATCGGCGCCAATCTGCCGGTATGGGATCCGACTGGTTCGATGGTAGTCGATATCGGCGGTGGTACGACAGAAGTGGCAGTCATTTCACTTGGCGGTATCGTAACAAGTGAATCGGTGCGCGTGGGCGGTGACGCAATGGATCAGTCCATTATTACGTACATCCGTAAAGCATACAACTTAACAATCGGTGAACGTACTGCCGAAGCGATTAAAATGGAGATCGGAACGGCACGTGTGGATAACGAGAATGAAAAAATGGACATCCGTGGCCGCGACTTGCTGACGGGGCTTCCAAAAACGATTGAAATTACATCAAAAGAGATTTCTGAGTCTTTACGTGAAGCGATTACAGCGATTGTCGATGGCGTGAAAAAGACATTGGAACAGACGCCTCCAGAGTTATCTGCGGACGTCATGGAACGCGGAATCGTCCTGACGGGCGGCGGTGCATTGCTGCGCAACCTGGATAAAGTCATCAGTGATGAAACGCAGATGCCGGTGTTCATTGCCGAGGATCCGCTTGATTGTGTAGCAATCGGTACAGGCAAGGCATTGGATCATATTGATTTAGTTCGCTCTCAGCAAATGAAAGGGTAAGGGGGATAGGCAATGCCACATTTCTCAAATAAAAAACTGATAGTGCTTCTCGTAAGTGTTATTTTTCTTGTGGCATTGATTAGCTTCTCTTTACGTGATCGTCAAAACGCAATATGGCCGGAACGGATTATCAAAGATACAGTCGGCTTTGCACAGGGAATTGTAGCAAAGCCGACAAGTTACATAACAGGTATTTTCAGCGATATTGAATCATTGTTAAATACATATGAAGAAAATAAGCGGTTGAAAATGCGCCTGGAGGAGTTTGCGGTCCTGCAGACGAAGGTCCATGATTTGGAGAGGGAGAATGCCAAATTACAGGAGCTTAGCGAGAAGGAGCACAGCCTGCGTGATTATAATCCGATCCACGCGACGGTCATTGCGAGAAACCCTGATCAATGGGAAGAAAAAATCATTTTGAATAAAGGTTCCAAACATGGGGTGGAAAAAAACATGGCGGTCATGACGGCACGTGGACTTGTCGGAAAAATCATTCTCGTCACACCATACACTTCCGAAGTGGAACTTTTATATACGAATAATTCAAATTACCGTGTATCTGCATTGGTGCAAGCCGAAAAAGAGGATGCTCATGGTCTTATCGAAGGCTTTGATGCAGAGCGCAATGAATTGGTTATGAAGAGAATCGATTCCAGCAAGGAGGTTAAGGTAGGGGAGAAAGTCGTGTCCTCGGGGCTTGGGGGGATCTTCCCGAAAGGCATCCCGATTGGCGAAATCACAGAAGTCACGACGGACGATTTCGGGCTGACGAAGATGGTGTTTGTCAAACCGTCTGCCGACTTCTCGCTGCTTGATGAAGTAATCATAGCGAAGCGTTCCATTACTTCGGTTGACGGCCTTGATGGTGATGCGACGAATGGAGATTTGACGAATGAAAATACGGAAGCAGAAGGTGACGAGTGATGGTGCGATACTTGATTCCGTTTGTCGCCATTCTGCTGTTTTTGCTGGAGCCGGAATTTGCGAAATTTTCACCAATCTACTTCGAGGATTATACGGCCTATCTCGTGCCGCGCTTTTTGATACTCTATCTCATCTTCATCTCCATCTACTACAATCGTAAGAGAGCCGTCATATACGGTCTGATTTTTGGACTCTTGTATGATGTATTTTACATTGATATTATTGGATTATATTCCGTATTGTATCCATTGGTATGCTTCATTGCTGGTTGGAGCGTAAAATTCATCCATCAGCATTTACTGATTACGACGATTTTGGCAGTGCTTCTTGTTGCGGGCATGGAGTTCCTGCTCTATGAATTTTTCCTGCTCATCGATTTTACGGCCATGCCGTTCGGTGAATTTTTCAAGGGGCGCCTATTACCAACAATCGGAGCAAACCTTTTATTTTTATTAATGCTCGGCTGGGCGTTCAAGTATTTGATCGGTGCCCGGCTACTCCAACGGGAACGCGGTATGACATAATAAAATGGAAGCGTGAGGTGTCACTTTAACTATGAAAAAGTCATATGTCCATATCAAAGGTACAAAAGATGGACTAGTCCTTCGACTGGATGACCAATGTGCTTATTCTGAGCTGGTCGAAGAGCTGGAACGCAAAGTTTCAGAAGGTGGCATAGATGGTAAAGTAGAGGTACAGCTTCACCTCGGGAACCGATATTGCACGGAACAACAAAAACAGCAGCTGAAGGATGTTGTACAAAGTACCGGAAAGATGTATGTCTCAAAGGTCCAAAGCGATGTTGTGACAACCGAAGAGAGCAACCAGAGGGTCCTGCAGCAGAAATGTGAGATATACACAGGTATTATACGCTCAGGCCAGATTGTACGTTCACTGGGGGACATTGTAATCGTGGGGGATGTCAATCCGAACGGACGCATTGAAGCCGGTGGGAGCATATACGTACTCGGCAAGCTGAAAGGAATTGCACATGCAGGAGTAGAGGGCAATAAGGAGGCGGTCATCACGGCGGCCTTCTTCGCACCGACCCATGTGTTGATTGCCGACCAGACGCAGACGATGAGCAATGAGCAACAATTTGTAATGAAGCATAGGGAACAGCTATGCGCGTATTTGAATTCATATGGTGAAATTTCTTATAGCCATGTTCAGGAGATAAGAAGGCTTCGGCCATTTTTGAATACATTTAAAGGGGGAAGCTAATGTGGGTGAAGCAATCGTAATAACTTCAGGTAAAGGCGGGGTCGGTAAAACAACTACAACTGCTAATCTTGGAACTGCATTGGCTCTTCAAGGGAAAAAAGTATGTTTAGTAGATACTGATATCGGCCTTCGCAACCTGGATGTCGTACTTGGTCTGGAAAACCGCATCATTTATGATCTGGTCGATGTAATCGAAGGCCGCTGTAAGCCACACCAGGCGCTTGTGAAGGATAAGCGTGTCGATGACAAACTATTTTTATTACCAGCTGCTCAAACAACTGATAAGAATGCAGTGAACGCAGAGCAGATGAAGAGTCTGATCGATGGCTTGAAGCAGGAGTTCGACTATGTACTGATTGATTGTCCTGCAGGGATTGAACAGGGGTATAAAAACGCCGTTGCCGGGGCGGACCAGGCAATCGTCGTAACGACTCCGGAAATTTCTGCGGTTCGTGATGCAGACCGCATCATCGGCTTGCTTGAGCAGGAAGAGATTGGAGCACCGAAACTAATCATCAACCGTATTCGAAAACACTTGATGGATAGTGGCGATACGATGGATATTACGGAGGTAACGGCACATTTATCGATTGATTTGCTTGGAATCATCATCGATAGCGAGGATGTCATCAGCTCTTCTAACAAAGGAGAGCCTATTGTGATGGATTCGAACAATAAGGCGTCTCTTGGCTACCGCAATATTGCCCGCAGAATCCTTGGTGAATCTGTTCCTCTCATGAAATTGGAAGAAGAATCCAAAGGTGTTTTTGCAAGATTGAAATCAATTTTCTCAAAATAGTGAGGAAACGTTCCTTAGCAACAAGCTAAGGGGCGTTTTTTTGTATGTACCGACATATGCTAATAAAAAGGATGGTGACATGAAAGCATGGCAATGGCTTACTTCGCTTATTCTATGCGTTGTCATTTATATCGGTTTGAACAGTTCCAATGAATCGGTAAGGCAAATGCTTGCAAGGATTGTTTACAGCACGGAGCATATGACAATGGTGCGGAATACAGTAAGCGGATTATTTTCACAAGAAGAGCTGGTCGAAGTCGCTTCGACGACAAATGCGGAACTCGTAAAATTCGTGGCGATCAAGCGTTATGATAAGGGTTTCCTGCTTGCCTATGAGGCGCCAATTACGATTACGGCGCTGCAATCAGGCGTCATCGTGTATACAGGGCACACCGTCAGAACAGGAAAGGTCCTCTCCGTTGCGTATGATGATGGCTACAGCGTGACATTTGGATTTGTCGACGATTTTTACCACTTGCCGTACAGTACAGTGGCGGCGGGCGAAGTGATCGGAGTGAAGGGGACAGGGGAACTATTCATCCAGATTGAAAAAGACGGAAGGATGCTGAGCTTGGAAGAAACAGTCGAATGGCTAAAGAAGTATGGCTAACATAAGGATTCATCCGGTATTCTTGGCAATGTTGCTTATATGGGCCCTGAGTGGACATATAGCGCATTACTTCCTTGTCCTCGTGTCCCTGCTTTGGCACGAGGCGGGCCACCTTCTATTTGCGTGGCTGAAAGGGGTAAAAGTGAGGCGGGTGACGATGCTGCCTTTTGGAGCGAACATCGAATTTTATAAAGGACAGGCCCCGGACTTCACATCGCTCATATGGATTGCGGCAGGCGGTCCGCTGTTTACGCTGCTTGCGTTGATGGCCGGCCCGCTTGTACCGGTCCTGTTCCGGCAAGAGTTCATCTTTATTCAGCTGGCACTTCTCCTAGTGAATTTGTTCCCGATTTATCCGCTTGACGGGGGACGGATCCTGTGCAATTTCCTGTTGAAAATCAACCCCAAAAAAGCAATCTATGAATATTATATCTCCTTTTCCCTATGTTTTGTCACGCTGGTTGCGGCAGCAACATTACTCATGCTCCCACAATCTATTTTCCTGGCTGTATTAAGTCTCCTGCTTTGGAGCGAAGTGATGGGCGAATGGAGATACCGTAAGTACCGTTCAGCATTTGAAAAAGTTGTGATGAATCGGTTGACTTGAGACGCGGGGCATGATAGTATTTTAATGTTATTGTTTGTAGCACCCGCTACAACCGCACTGGTAAGGTGCCTAAGAGTCGCGAACTGCGGCCACCTTTCAATAACAGGCGAGTCTTAGTCTATTAGAGGAGGTGCATTTTAATGTACGCAATTATCGAAACTGGTGGTAAACAAATCAAAGTTGAAGCAGGTCAAGAAATCTATGTTGAAAAACTAGGTGTGGCTGCTGATGAAATCGTTACTTTTGACAAAGTTTTATTCGTAGGTGGAGAAACAGTTAAAGTTGGTGCTCCAACTGTTGCTGGCGCAACTGTAACAGCGAAAGTTGTGAAAGAAGGCAAGCAAAAGAAAATTACTGTTTTCAAATTAAAAGCGAAGAAAAACTACCGTCGTAAACAAGGTCACCGTCAACCGTACACAAAATTAGTGGTTGAAGCAATCAACGCTTAATACGGGGTGACTGACATGATTACAGTTACAATCTACAGCGATGAAAATCGCAAATCGTATGGATTTGAGATTTCAGGACATGCCCTATCTGATGTATATGGCCGTGACCTTGTATGTGCTGGCGCGTCTGCTGTTGCCTTTGGTACAGTGAATGCGATTCATCATATTACAGGCATTCAGCCACAGATTGAGCAGGGTGCTGAAGGCGGCTATTTATCCGTTAAATTGCCGAATGACCTCGATCCTGAAACAGACGATAAACTACAAGTAATCCTGAATACTATGGTTACACAATTTTATACAATGACTGCTAGCTATTCGGATTATATTGAACTAAAATATAAAATGGTGTAGGAGGTGGAACAAAGATGTTGTTACTAACTTTAGATCTTCAGTTCTTCGCATCTAAAAAAGGTGTAGGTTCTACAAAGAACGGTCGTGACTCTGAGTCAAAACGTCTTGGTGCTAAACGTGCTGACGGTCAATTCGTAACTGGTGGTTCAATTCTTTACCGTCAACGCGGTACAAAAATCTACCCAGGTACAAACGTAGGCCGTGGTGGTGACGATACTCTATTCGCGAAAGTTGATGGCGTTGTGAAATTCGAACGTATGGGCCGCGATAAGAAAAAAGTATCTGTATACCCAGTAGCTCAAGAAGCATAATAAAAACGTAGACAAAGTCTTGTTGACTTTGTCTACTTTTTTTTGAGGGAAGGCGTCATCCCACTATGGATCATTGAAATGTTCCAAGTATTACATTTCAAAGGAAATGGAGCTTGAAAATTGTTATACTTAGAGAAGATAACTTTAGCGGGGTGAATGGAAGAATGGGACAATCGTTGACGGTAAAAGATATATTACGCTTTACGAATCATGATTTTTTGAATCATCTTCATTTGATCAAGATGAACCTTGATTTGGGGCGTATCGAAGAAGCGAAGGAACTCATCAATGAGATTTCGCAGCAGTGCCAAAACTTCTCGGGGATAGGGAAGATTGGACTGCCGAAGACGGTTGAATTTTTACAGACGCTGAAATGGCGCTACCCTGAATTTCATATCACCTTGTCAAGTGATATAGCGCAAGCTTTGGAAGAACAATGGGACGAGCTGATTGTTCAATATTTGGAAGAGACAATTATTCATGTGCACGAGCGATTGGATGTTTTTTCGGAGCAATATATGGCAGTCCATGTGACAAGTGCTGCGGATGCATGGAAAGTGACTGTCCATTTTACAGGGCATTTTACAGAAATACCGCATTTTCATAAAGAAACGGATGCATGCTATGTGGAGACGCTCGAACAGACGGAAGTGTCATTTAAAATAGCGATGCAAAATAGGGAGTTGAAGTAATGTTTGTCGATCACGTAAAGATATATGTTAAAGGTGGAGACGGCGGAGATGGAATGGTTGCATTCCGCCGCGAGAAATATGTACCGAATGGTGGACCGGCCGGTGGGGACGGTGGAAATGGCGGGAATGTCGTATTTGAAGTGGCTGAGGGTCTTCGTACACTGATGGACTTCCGTTATAAGCGCCATTTCAAGGCGGACCGTGGCGAGCATGGTATGAGTAAGGGAATGCATGGGCGCCGTGCAGAAGATTTGGTTGTCAAGGTGCCGCCGGGTACAGTGGTGATCAATGCGGAGACGAAGGCGGTTATTGCCGACCTTGTGGAAGATGGCCAGCGTGCTGTCATTGCAAAGGCAGGTCGCGGAGGACGCGGGAATTCACGTTTTGCAACGCCGGCAAATCCTGCCCCCGAGCTTGCTGAAAAGGGCGAACCGGGTGAGGAATTGGATGTCATCCTGGAATTGAAAGTGCTGGCGGATGTCGGGCTGGTAGGATTCCCTTCTGTAGGGAAATCGACGCTGCTGTCCGTTGTATCGGCAGCGAAGCCGAAAATCGGCGCATATCACTTCACTACAATCGTCCCGAATCTAGGGATGGTGGAAACAGATGACGGCCGAAGCTTTGCCATGGCCGATCTGCCGGGACTGATTGAAGGTGCCCATCAGGGAGTCGGGCTAGGCATGCAGTTCCTGCGTCATATTGAACGTACGCGTGTCATCGTCCATGTCATCGATATGAGCGGCATGGAAGGCCGTGATCCATATGAGGACTATGTAACAATCAATAAAGAACTCGAAGAATACAATCTGCGCCTCATGGAACGTCCGCAACTCATCGTAGCGAATAAAATGGATATGCCTGGCGCTGAGGAAAATTTGGTAGAATTTAAGAAGAAGATTGGCGATGACGTCAAAATCTTCCCGGTATCGGCCGTTTCCCGTCAAGGTTTGAAACCTTTATTATTTGAAATTGCCGACCTGTTGGAAGTGACGCCTGAATTCCAACTTCATGAGATTACAGAGGAAGAATCCGACGCGACGGTTCTTTACAAGCATCAGTCGAAGAAGGACGATTTCGAAATCACGCGTGACGACGATGGTGCATTCGTGCTATCGGGTGGCTCCATTGAACGTCTATTCAAGATGACGGACTTCAGCCGTGAAGACGGCATTCGTCGCTTTGCGCGCCAATTGCGTGCGATGGGCGTAGACGAGGCGCTTCGCGAGCGTGGTGCCCGCGACGGCGATACAGTTCGCCTGCTAGAATTTGAATTTGAATTTGTTGACTAAGTTGTTAGCTTTGGAGGTAAGAGTATGAAAAACGTTGCAAATCAACGGTATTATTTAGTGCGTGAAGATGTACTGACAGACGCGATGCAAAAAACATTAGAAGCGAAGCAATTGCTTCAAAGCGGGCAGGTCGCCTCTATATGGGACGCTGTAAAAGAAGTGGATTTATCAAGGAGCGCCTTTTATAAATATCGTGATGCCGTTTTTCCCTTCCACTCCATTGTACAGGAACGCATTTTAACAGTATTCATCCAGCTGCAGGACCGCAAAGGGGCATTGGCTAAGCTATTGGAACTTGTGTCCGAGGCCCACTGCAACGTTCTGACGATCCACCAGACGATTCCAATCCAAGGGCGTGCGAACGTGACGTTGTCGCTTGATGTGACGAGTATGATTCATGAATTGGACGACTGGATACAAACATTGAAAAGGCTGGATTTTGTAGAATCAGCCGAGGTCATTAGCTCGGGGGCATTGTAAGGAAGAAAAGAGCGCGATAAGCGCTCTCTCTTTTTACCTATTATTTACTGAAAATTTAGAAACGATAGAATTTGGAGGATATGAAATGTCACAGGAACAATGGGAAAAACGAATTGCCTATTTAGGTCCGGAAGCATCATTCACCTATCTGGCTGCGAAAGGACTGTTTCCAAACGGATGGCTGATGCCCTATGCAAGCATTCCTGCATGCATCGAGGCAGTGACGGATGGAAAGGTAGATTTAGCGGTGGTACCGGTCGAAAATGCGTTGGAAGGCTCTGTTCCCTTGACGGTGGATTACCTCTTCCATGAGGCAGATCTTTTCGTTACGGCAGAAATTTTATCGAAAATCCAGCAGCATCTGATGGTACATAAAAAGCAGGCCGGTAATTGGAAGAATATTCGGGCCGTCTATTCGCATCCCCATGCGCTAGCCCAGTGCCATAAGTATTTATTCTATAATTTTGCAGAGGTCCCGCTCAACCAGTATGCCTCGACGGCCGCAGCGGCGAAGCTCGTGTCGGAATCGCCGGATGAATGCATTGCGGCAATCGGCAACTCCTCCGCTGCAGAAAAGTACGGACTGGAAATCGTCGAGAAAAATATCCATGATTTCCACTTCAATCATACACGGTTCTTTGTCTTGTCAAAGCACAATATCAGATTGCCGAAAGAGGAGGCAAGCAGTGGACCGAAGACGACATTCATGCTGACGCTGCCGACTGACGTGTCCGGTGCGCTCCATCAGGTGCTGTCGGTATTTGCATGGCGGAAGCTGAATTTAAGCAAGATTGAATCCCGTCCGCTTAAAACAGGGCTGGGGGATTACTTTTTTATCATTGACGTCCTGGCTGACGAGGAGGAGCCGATGATGAAAGGGGCCGTGGAGGAGCTGGGTGCTCTTGGTTGCTCTGTGAAATCCCTTGGTACATACTATACGTATAATACACCGGAATGAGGGGATTAGATGCGGGTCATTTTATTTGACGGTATATGCAACTTCTGTGATGCAAGCGTCCAATTCATTATGAAGCGGGATGGCGGCGCCTTTCAGTTTGCGTCGCTTCAAAGCGATATCGGCCAAGAGCTGGTTGCACGATTCGGACTTCAAGGAATAGATAGTGTTGTTTTAATAGAGGATGATAACGTTTATACAAAATCAACTGCAGCCCTCCACATTGCAAAGAGATTAGGGAGGTTATGGCCGGCGTGTTATGCAGCCGTCATCATTCCGAAGCCCCTTCGCGATAAAGTGTACGATTGGATTGCCCATAATCGCTACAGATGGTTCGGAAAGAAGGATGTGTGCATGCTGCCGAGCGAAAAAGATCGTGCCAGATTTTTATCTTGATATAATAAAAGGGACTATTACGAAAAGGTGGCAGTGTATATGGACTGGCAGCAACAAATGATGAATTACTCGCCGTATAATGAGCAGGAGGCAGCAGATCGGCAGGTGATGCTGTCGTGTATGAATACTTTTGAGGATGTACTGACGCGAAGCAATGAAATCGCCCATATGACATGTTCAGGATTTGTCGTCAATGAGGAACGGACAAAAGTGCTGATGGTGCATCATAATATTTATCACTCCTGGAGCTGGACGGGCGGGCATGCTGACGGGGAAACGGATTTTCTTGCAGTGGCCCTGCGTGAAGTGGAGGAAGAGACGGGTGTGAAGGGGACACCTGTAACGACCGATATTTTTTCACTCGATGTGCTGACCGTCGTCGGGCATGTAAAAAAGGGGCGCTATGTTTCACCGCACCTCCATCTGAATGTCGCCTACCTGATTGAGGCGGATGAGCAGCAGGAACTGCGTATTGCCGAAGAGGAAAACAGCGGTGTTGCATGGCTGCCAATCGATGAATTGGACCACTATTGCAAGGAAGAACATATGAAGCCGATTTATCGTAAAATCATTGAAAAAATGAAGGGGCTTCCGGCATGATACTGTTTCTCTTCCAATAGTACGTCATCATTGTTCCTATCATTGTAATAGGGAGTTTCAAAAAAAGAGATTGCCAGCTTTGCAGCATGGCAATCTCTTTTAACTTTCCACAAGGATTCCCTTCTCCCGGAGCCTGTCTTGGGCCTTATCCAACAGTTCTTCGCTCGGAGCGGAAATGACATGTAGATGTGTCCCGTCCGTCAGCGCAGACAGGAAGTGGGCATTCGTTTTCGCTAATTTTTCTAAAAAGGAATCCACCTCGAGCCGGTTGGATACAAGAAGGGATGCGGTGATTTCCCCATATACTGCATGCTCAATGATGACGTTTTCAACCGTGACGCCACAATCCACAATGGCGTATAGCTCCTCCCGTGTTTGCTCCCCTGTATGCATACAGACGATTTTGCGTTTGTATATCCCCGGTTTCTGCTCCTGGATATAAAGGTAGCCCTGGCTTGTTGCCACAATAGGTTCGTTGCGGGCTTTCAGGAGGTTGATGTCATTGACGATCACCTGGCGCGAAACGTTCGCATGCTTTGCCAGGTCTGTTCCTGTGACAGGGCCCCCCTGCTGCTTCAAGAGCGTCAGGAGTTCAAGGCGGCGCGCCTCACCCAGCATTTTCTTCATAATATCTCACCTCTGCATGTCAAAAAACATTTGCTGTAAGCATAGTGTATCATGACAGTTGTCGCTGCGCCCAAAATTTGTGTCGTTTTTTAGATGTAGGCATATGCTATAGCGAGAAAAGGAGGCAATGCATGCGAGTTCATATTGTGCAAAAGGGCGATACCTTATGGAAAATCGCGAAACAGTATGGAGTAGGTTTTGATGAATTGAAACGAATGAATGCGCAACTGGCAAACCCGGATTATATTGTACCCGGAATGGAAATCTTCCTGCCGGAACATGGGGGAATGACAGGGAAGGAAACCATGAAGGGTGAAAAGCATACAGTAGTTCCAGAAAAGATGGAGAAAGAAATGGAATGGAAGCCGACGAAGGAATTACAATACATGGAAGAGAAACAGGAAGTTGAAACATACCAGCCGCCTCAGCCTTCCTATTCGTTTATGCCATCGATTTACCAGATGTCCTATATGCCAATCCATCAGCAGCCAATCTATCAGCAACCAATCTATCAAATGCCAATCTACCAACAGCCAGCCCCTCAGCCTCAGCAGCCGATGCCACATGAGCCAGCCCCTCAGCCCGAGCAACCTGTATACGAAGAGTCATCGTTCAAAGAATCGATGGAGCAGCCGATGACTTATCCAGAGATGCCATATGAGCAGCCGATGTACCACCAGCCGATGTACCATTATCCTATGCACTACCAATCCCCATGCGGGTGTCATAAGCCGATGCATCACCAACCATCGTGCGGATGCCAGCAGCCGATGATGCATCACCAACCGATGATGCATCACCAACCGTCGTGCGGATGCCAGCAGCCAATGATGTATCAGCAGCCCATGTATGACCAATCCATGTACGGGCAGCCGATGTATGACCAATCGATGTACCAGCAGCCAATGATGTACCAGCAGCCGATGTTTG